>NZ_JAVTIY010000017.1:0-5531 GCF_031843745.1 Microbacterium sp. WCS2018Hpa-9 | reverse complement strand
TAAGATAGAGAAGTTGCCCTTCGGGCCTGGTTGTGATGACTGGGTCGTGGGAGCATCCGATCCTTGAGAACTCAACAGCGTGCACTTGTCAAATGCCAAATTATCCTCGTCTAGCTTCGGCTGGGTGAGAATTCCTTTGGATCAAAGACCAACCTCTTTGTGGGGTTGGCATTCGGATGAAGTCAGCAATGAATTTGTCTCTTTGGTCAGCATCAAACTCGCTGCGTCACCGTTTTCCCGGTGTCGTATGCATTTCTTTTTTACGGAGAGTTTGATCCTGGCTCAGGATGAACGCTGGCGGCGTGCTTAACACATGCAAGTCGAACGGTGAAGCCCAGCTTGCTGGGTGGATCAGTGGCGAACGGGTGAGTAACACGTGAGCAACCTGCCCCTGACTCTGGGATAAGCGCTGGAAACGGCGTCTAATACTGGATACGAGTAGCGACCGCATGGTCAGCTACTGGAAAGATTTATTGGTTGGGGATGGGCTCGCGGCCTATCAGCTTGTTGGTGAGGTAATGGCTCACCAAGGCGTCGACGGGTAGCCGGCCTGAGAGGGTGACCGGCCACACTGGGACTGAGACACGGCCCAGACTCCTACGGGAGGCAGCAGTGGGGAATATTGCACAATGGGCGCAAGCCTGATGCAGCAACGCCGCGTGAGGGATGACGGCCTTCGGGTTGTAAACCTCTTTTAGCAGGGAAGAAGCGAAAGTGACGGTACCTGCAGAAAAAGCGCCGGCTAACTACGTGCCAGCAGCCGCGGTAATACGTAGGGCGCAAGCGTTATCCGGAATTATTGGGCGTAAAGAGCTCGTAGGCGGTTTGTCGCGTCTGCTGTGAAATCCGGAGGCTCAACCTCCGGCCTGCAGTGGGTACGGGCAGACTAGAGTGCGGTAGGGGAGATTGGAATTCCTGGTGTAGCGGTGGAATGCGCAGATATCAGGAGGAACACCGATGGCGAAGGCAGATCTCTGGGCCGTAACTGACGCTGAGGAGCGAAAGGGTGGGGAGCAAACAGGCTTAGATACCCTGGTAGTCCACCCCGTAAACGTTGGGAACTAGTTGTGGGGTCCATTCCACGGATTCCGTGACGCAGCTAACGCATTAAGTTCCCCGCCTGGGGAGTACGGCCGCAAGGCTAAAACTCAAAGGAATTGACGGGGACCCGCACAAGCGGCGGAGCATGCGGATTAATTCGATGCAACGCGAAGAACCTTACCAAGGCTTGACATATACGAGAACGGGCCAGAAATGGTCAACTCTTTGGACACTCGTAAACAGGTGGTGCATGGTTGTCGTCAGCTCGTGTCGTGAGATGTTGGGTTAAGTCCCGCAACGAGCGCAACCCTCGTTCTATGTTGCCAGCACGTAATGGTGGGAACTCATGGGATACTGCCGGGGTCAACTCGGAGGAAGGTGGGGATGACGTCAAATCATCATGCCCCTTATGTCTTGGGCTTCACGCATGCTACAATGGCCGGTACAAAGGGCTGCAATACCGCGAGGTGGAGCGAATCCCAAAAAGCCGGTCCCAGTTCGGATTGAGGTCTGCAACTCGACCTCATGAAGTCGGAGTCGCTAGTAATCGCAGATCAGCAACGCTGCGGTGAATACGTTCCCGGGTCTTGTACACACCGCCCGTCAAGTCATGAAAGTCGGTAACACCTGAAGCCGGTGGCCTAACCCTTGTGGAGGGAGCCGTCGAAGGTGGGATCGGTAATTAGGACTAAGTCGTAACAAGGTAGCCGTACCGGAAGGTGCGGCTGGATCACCTCCTTTCTAAGGAGCATCTGACTCTTCGGAGTCCAGAACCCAGATCGAGGACGTTCGTTTCTCGCTGGGAGCTCATGGGTGGAACATTTGACATGGTGCGAAGGAAGAAGCTCTCGCTTAGTACACCGCTTGCGGTGGGAACGGGGAGGGTTTCGGATGTCGCATCTGCACGCTGTTGGGTCCTGAGGGACCGGATGCGGATCTTTCGGGATTCGTTTTTCGTACCTCTGGGCCTCTTGTTGTTTCCCCTGTGGGGGAAGCGGGGAGGGGTACCGCCCGTACTTTGAGAACTACACAGTGGACGCGAGCATCTTGCAGCCGGCTTCGGTCGGTTGCACAAGATGATCTTAAAGATCATTAGTCAATTTCAAGCCAGGCCTTTGTGTCTGGTGTCGATTCTGATTCAAACTCATGTGATATATCAAGTCTTTAAGAGCAAACGGTGAATGCCTTGGCATCTGGAGCCGAAGAAGGACGTAGCAATCTGCGATAAGCCTCGGGGAACTGATAAGCAAGTTTTGATCCGAGGGTGTCCGAATGGGGAAACCCCGCTGGGCGGCGTGCCGACCTAGTGACTCCCGCCTGAATATATAGGGCGGGTAGAGGGAACGTGGGGAAGTGAAACATCTCAGTACCCACAGGAAGAGAAAGCAACCGCGATTCCGTTAGTAGTGGCGAGCGAAACCGGAACAGGCTAAACCTAGCGTGTGTGATAGCCGGCAGGCGTTGCACGTTGGGGGTTGTGGGACTTTTCAGTCATCTCTGCCGAGATGGCGGCGTTACAAGATGGTATAGACGAACGGTCTTGAAAGGCCGGTCATAGAGGGTGACAACCCCGTAGTCGAAATGCCTCCCTTGGCGCGAAGAGTATCCCAAGTAGCACGGGGCCCGTGAAATCCCGTGTGAATCTGTCAGGACCACCTGATAAGCCTAAATACTCCCAGATGACCGATAGCGGACAAGTACCGTGAGGGAAAGGTGAAAAGTACCCCGGGAGGGGAGTGAAATAGTACCTGAAACCGTTTGCTTACAAACCGTTGGAGCAGCCTTAGTAGCTGTGACAGCGTGCCTTTTGAAGAATGAGCCTGCGAGTTAGCGATATGTGGCGAGGTTAACCCGTTGAGGGGTAGCCGTAGCGAAAGCGAGTCTGAATAGGGCGATTCAGTCGCATGTCCTAGACCCGAAGCGAAGTGATCTATCCATGGCCAGGTTGAAGCGACGGTAAGACGTCGTGGAGGACCGAACCCACTTAGGTTGAAAACTGAGGGGATGAGCTGTGGATAGGGGTGAAAGGCCAATCAAACTTCGTGATAGCTGGTTCTCTCCGAAATGCATTTAGGTGCAGCGTTGCGTGTTTCTTGCCGGAGGTAGAGCTACTGGATGGCCGATGGGCCCTACAAGGTTACTGACGTCAGCCAAACTCCGAATGCCGGTAAGTGAGAGCGCAGCAGTGAGACTGTGGGGGATAAGCTTCATAGTCGAGAGGGAAACAACCCAGACCACCAACTAAGGTCCCAAAGCGCGTGCTAAGTGGGAAAGGATGTGGAGTTGCCTTGACAACCAGGAGGTTGGCTTAGAAGCAGCCACCCTTGAAAGAGTGCGTAATAGCTCACTGGTCAAGTGATTCCGCGCCGACAATGTAACGGGGCTCAAGCACGCCACCGAAGTTGTGGCATTGACATTATTGGTAGGCCTTCGTGGTCCAGCCGTGTTGATGGGTAGGAGAGCGTCGTGTGGCCAGCGAAGCGGCGGTGTAAACCAGCCGTGGAGGCTACACGAGTGAGAATGCAGGCATGAGTAGCGAAAGACGTGTGAGAAACACGTCCTCCGAAAGACCAAGGGTTCCAGGGTCAAGCTAATCTTCCCTGGGTAAGTCGGGACCTAAGGCGAGGCCGACAGGCGTAGTCGATGGACAACGGGTTGATATTCCCGTACCGGCGAAGAACCGCCCAAGCTAATCCAGTAGTGCTAAGTGTCTGAATCCCAGTGACTGATCCCTTCGGGGTGACGCGTTGGGCCTAGCGCACGACCCCATTCTGGTGCGGTTAGCGTATTAACAGGTGTGACGCAGGAAGGTAGTCCAGCCGGGCGATGGTTGTCCCGGTGCAAGTGCGTAGGCCGAGAGATAGGCAAATCCGTCTCTCACATAGGCTGAGACACGATGCGGATAAAAAGTGGATGATCCTATGCTGCCAAGAAAAGCATCGACGCGAGGTTCAAGCCGCCCGTACCCCAAACCGACTCAGGTGGTCAGGTAGAGAATACCAAGGAGATCGAGAGAATCGTGGTTAAGGAACTCGGCAAAATGCCCCCGTAACTTCGGGAGAAGGGGGGCCTTCGGCGTATTAGGACTTGCTCCGAAAGCGTTTGGAGGCCGCAGAGACTAGTGGGTAGCGACTGTTTACTAAAAACACAGGTCCGTGCCAAGTCGCAAGACGATGTATACGGACTGACGCCTGCCCGGTGCTGGAAGGTTAAGAGGACCGGTTAGCCGCAAGGCGAAGCTGAGAATTTAAGCCCCAGTAAACGGCGGTGGTAACTATAACCATCCTAAGGTAGCGAAATTCCTTGTCGGGTAAGTTCCGACCTGCACGAATGGCGTAACGACTTCCCAACTGTCTCAACCGCGAACTCGGCGAAATTGCATTACGAGTAAAGATGCTCGTTACGCGCAGCAGGACGGAAAGACCCCGTGACCTTTACTATAGCTTTGTATTGGTGTTCGGTGTGGCTTGTGTAGGATAGGTGGGAGACTGTGAAGCATGGACGCCAGTTCATGTGGAGTCATTGTTGAAATACCACTCTGGTCACTCTGGATATCTAACTTCGAACCGTAATCCGGTTCAGGGACAGTGCATGGTGGGTAGTTTAACTGGGGCGGTTGCCTCCCAAAAAGTAACGGAGGCGCCCAAAGGTTCCCTCAACCTGGTTGGCAATCAGGTGTCGAGTGTAAGTGCACAAGGGAGCTTGACTGTGAGACTGACAGGTCGAGCAGGGACGAAAGTCGGGACTAGTGATCCGGCAGTGGCTTGTGGAAGCGCTGTCGCTCAACGGATAAAAGGTACCTCGGGGATAACAGGCTGATCTTGCCCAAGAGTCCATATCGACGGCATGGTTTGGCACCTCGATGTCGGCTCGTCGCATCCTGGGGCTGGAGTAGGTCCCAAGGGTTGGGCTGTTCGCCCATTAAAGCGGTACGCGAGCTGGGTTTAGAACGTCGTGAGACAGTTCGGTCCCTATCCGCTGCGCGCGTAGGAAATTTGAGAGGATCTGACCCTAGTACGAGAGGACCGGGTTGGACGAACCTCTGGTGTGTCAGTTGTTCCGCCAGGAGCACCGCTGATTAGCTACGTTCGGGATGGATAACCGCTGAAAGCATCTAAGCGGGAAGCCGGCCTCAAGATGAGATTTCCATACCTTCGGGTGAGAGGCTCCCAGCCAGACTACTGGGTTGATAGGCCAGATGTGGAAGTGCAGTAATGCATGCAGCTGACTGGTACTAATAAGCCGATGACTTGATAACACACCGTTTGTTGGTGCTACGCGTCCACTGAGTGGTTCTCGATGTACGGTCGAGAACCGCATGACAATGACTTTGTTATGTGTTTTGATTGAAACATCTATAGTGTTTCGGCGGCCATAGCGTGAGGGAAACGCCCGGTTACATTCCGAACCCGGAAGCTAAGCCTCACAGCGCCGATGGTACTGCAGGGGGGACCCTGTGGGAGAGTAGGACACCGCCGGACTTCTTTTAA
>NZ_JAVTIY010000016.1:0-12227 GCF_031843745.1 Microbacterium sp. WCS2018Hpa-9 | reverse complement strand
CCGGCCATGCACCGGGTCGGCGGGCGTGCGGGGTCGAGTTCGCATCCGGGGTCGCATGCGGGGTCACTTTCGCACCTTGAACGGCCGATTCCGATGCGTTTCTGACCCCGCACCGGGTCGGCCTCTCATGCGAGGTCAGTTCCGCACCCGAAGCGGGCGGTCCGGATGCCGTCCCGGCCATGCACCGGGTCGGCGGGCGTGCGGGGTCGAGTTCGCATCCGGGGTCGCATGCGGGGTCATTTTCGCACCTTGAACGGCCGATTCCGATGCGTTTCTGACCCCGCACCGCGCCGGAAGCCGGCGGTTCGGATGCCGTTCCGGCCATCCACCGGGGCGGCGGGCGGGCGGGGTCACTTTCGCACCCGAACTCGCGTGCGGGGCCAATTCCGCACCGGAAACGGCCGATTCCGATGCGTTTTTGACCCCGCACCGGGTCGGCCTCTCATACGAGGTCAATTCCGCACCAGAAGCCGGCGATTCGGATGCCGTTCCGGCCCCGAACCGCGTCGCACCTCGCCCCTGGGCCGCGCGCGGTCGCTAACCTGTGCGGGGTCGATTCCGCACCCGCGCTCGCAGGCGGGGCCAGTTTCGCACCTTGTACTCCCGATCTGGATGCGAAATTGACCCCGCACCGAGCAGAAGCCGGGTGCGGGGTCGATTCCGCGTGAAGTCAGGAAGGACGCTCGGCGAGGCCGGAGGCATCGGAACCGGCGTCGCCACCGGCATCCGCATCCGCATCGGCATCCGCACCGGCATTCGCACCGGCATCCGCATCCGCACCGGCGTCGGCACCGGCATCCGCACCGGCATCCGCACCGGCATCCGCAGAGGTCGCGCCGGTGGGGATGATGTCGATCGCCTCTGTGGCCGTCGCGTAGACCTCGGCGAGGCTGTCGTCGACGTCGGCCTCATCGATCCAGGCGAGGTCGTCGCCGGAGTGGTCGTATTCGACCGGCACGAGGGCGAAGTCGTCGCCGTACTCTTCGAGACCGGCCATGACGCTGTGGCGCACAGCCATGCGGGCATAGCGGTCGCGCAGGATCATCGGGTCTCGCCGCAGATCCTTCATGAACGCGACCATCATGAACGCCATGATCACCGCGAACGGCAGGGCGGCGATGATCGTGACGTTCTGCAGCGACTTGAGGCCGCTGCCCTCTTCACCGGTGACGAGCAGCACCGCGGCGATCACGCCGACCAGGACGCCCCAGACCACGGCGACCCAGCGCGACGGCTCGGGGCGGCCCTGCTGCGAGAGCGTGCCCATCACGAGCGAGGCCGAATCGGCTCCGGTGATGAAGAAGATCGAGATGAGCAGGATGAGGACGATGCTGGTGATCAGCGGGAACGGCAGGTTCTCGAGCACCCCGAACAGCACTTCCTCGGGCGGATCGACCGAGAGGTTCGCACCGTTCATCTGCTGCTGGATCGCCGTCGTGCCGAAGATCGCGAACCAGACGAGCGAGATCACGGCGGGCACGACGATGACGACCGACACGAACTGGCGCAGCGTGCGGCCGCGCGAGATCTTGGCGATGAACATGCCGACGAACGGCGACCACGAGATCCACCACGCCCAGTAGAAGATCGTCCAGCTCGAAAGGAACATCTGCGCCTCGTCGCCCTGCGACGCCGAGCGGGCGACCATCTCGGGCAGGTCGCCGAGGAACTGCACGGCGACCGACGGGATGACGTTGAGGATGAGCAGCGTCGGACCGACGAAGAACACGAAGAACGCAAGCAGCAGCGCGACGACCGCGTTGATGTTCGAGAGCGCGCGGATGCCCTTCGAGACACCCGATACGGCTGACGCGATGAAGCACGCGGTGAGCACGGCGATCGCTGCGATGAGCACGCCGTTGCCGAGCTCGCCGATGCCGCTGACGATCTCGACGCCGTGGCCGATCTGCAGTGCGCCGAGGCCGAGCGATGCGGCGGTGCCGAACAGCGTGACGATGATCGAGAAGATGTCGATCGTGCGGCCGAGGGGTCCGGTCGTGCGACCCTCACCCAGCAGCGGAGCGAAGATCGACGAGATCAGCGGGGTGCGGCCGCGGCGGAACGCGCCATAGGCGATCGCGCCACCGACGAGAGCGTAGAACGCCCACGCCTGCGGGCCCCAGTGGTAGAGCACCTGGGCCTGCGCGGTGTGCATCGCCTCGAGGGTGTTCGCCTCGACGGTTCCGGGCGGAGGATTCTCGAAGAAGGTGAGCGGCTCGGCGGCGCCCCAGAAGACCAGGCCGATGCCCATGCCGGCGGCGAACAGCATCGAGATCCACGAGAACATCGAGAACTCGGGCTCTTCGTCGTCACGACCGAGCGGGATGCGGCCGTAGCGGCTGAAGCCGACGAACAGCATGAAGACGAGGATGACGGTGGCGATCGTCGTGAAGAAGAAGCCGAAGTACTCGACGACCCACGCGAGCACGGTCGAGGTCGTGCCCGAGAGGTTGTCGCCCGCGAAGACTCCCCACGCGATGAAGGCGATGGTCAGTGCGACCGCGATTCCGAAGACGAGCGGATCGGTGCGGTAGGTGCGGCCGGTCTCTTCGACCGAGACGCCGGGCACGAGCGCCGGGTGCACGCCGCGCGGCGGCACGGCGGCGATGTCGCGAACGATCTTCTGGGCGGCTTCCGTGGCCTTCGCGGCCTGGCGGACGGCTGCGGTGTTGGTCTTCGGAACGTCGGTCCGCGTGGTGGGTTTATCGTCCGGAGTGTCCATGGGAACCAATTCTCCCATGCCGGCATTCTGCGGCCGCGACGGAAAGCCCAGTTCACCTCGTCGATCCGCGGCGCGTCGGGGGCGGACGCGCCGACGGGATGCCGGATGCTCTGGGTTTTCCGGGCGCGTCAGTGGTAGTGAGCCCGGACGTCTGGTCGTCGCGAGCCGACCTCAGCGCGGCTGGCGGCGCCCGCCGAAGACCGAGTGCAAGAGGGGCAGCGCCGAGACGCAGATGAGAGTGATGCCGAGCGGCGCAATCGAGGGCACGAGCAGCGCGCCGCCCACGAGCATCGCGGCGAACAGCACCCCCGAGCCGATGCGGCGGGCGATGCCCTCGAGCCGGTCGAGGCGGCGTTCGAGCGCCGATGTGTCGAAGGTGACGTTGCCGTCGTCGACACGAGTGATGATCGCGTCGATGCGCTTGGGCAGGCGGTAGGTGACGGCGGCGGTCTCCATGGCCTGCTGCGCCATGTCCTGCATGAGGTTGCCCGACTCGTCGCGCAGCAGCCGTGCGGCGTAGGGCTCGGCGGCATCCCACACGTTGAACGAGGGGTCGAGGCTCGAGCACATTCCCGAGGTCAGCGACACCGCGCGGATCAGCAGCAGCATGTTCTCGGGCAGCTGCAGAGGCAGCGAGCGCACCATGTCGCCGAACTCGTCGGCGAAGTCTGTGAACTCGCGCGGATCGACCTTGCTCAGTTCAGCGAAGCCCATACCGCCGAAGCGCGCGAACAGCGCCCGGAGTGCCCGTTCGAGCTCGGCGGTGTCGGCCGACGGCAGCAGCACGCCGATCTCCTGCGCTGCGGTGACGAGGCCGCGGCTGTCGCGGCCGGCGACCGCGATCAGCAGCGTGCGCAGGCCGTCGCGCAGGTTGTCGGGCACCTCGGCCATCATCCCGAAGTCGATGAAGGTGAGGCGGAAGTTCCTGCCGGTGGTGGATGCCGGCTCCGGCGTCACGAAGATGTTGCCGGGGTGCGGGTCGGCGTGCACGAAGCTGTGCGTGAACACCTGGTCGAACATGACCTCGGCGAACACGTCGGCGACCTGCGACGGATCGATGCCCGCGGCGCGCAGGGCATCGGTGTCGTTGATCTTGATCGCCGTGACGTCAGACAGCGTGAGCACGCGGCGGGTCGAGCGCTCCCAGACGATCTCGGGCGCATCGACACGTGCATCCCCGGCGAAGTTCTCGCGGAAGCGCTCGGCGCTCGCGGCTTCGTGCAGGTAGTCGATCTCCTCGAGGCTGGTCAGCGCGAACTCCTCGACCAGGCCGGGAGCATCGACGCGATCGGCGACCAGGCGCACGCGCGTCAGCCAGCGGGCGACACGGCGAAGGGCCGCGAGGTCGACCGCGACGATCTCGTCGATGCCGGGGCGCTGCACCTTGACGACGACGTCGCCGAGGCCGGTGTCGTCGGCATCCTGAGCAGCCAGGCGGGCCCGGTGCGCCTGACCGAGGGATGCAGCGGCCACCGGATTCTCGTCGAACCAGGCGTAGGCCTGCTCGAGCGGCATGCCGAGTTCTGCCTCGGCGGCCGCGCGGATGCCGGTGAACGGCACGGCCGGAACCTCGTCCTGCAGCCCCTCGAGCTCTTTCGTGATCTCAGGGGGCAGCACGTCGAGGCGCGACGACATGAACTGCCCGACCTTGATCATGAGCCCGCCGAGCTCGACCGCGAGCACATGGAACCGCTTCGCGAAGCGCTGCATGCGCGGCGCGCGGGTTCGCTCGGCGATCGAGCTCATGCCGAAGCGCGGCAGGACGAGCTCGAACCACCAGATCTTGATGAACTCGCGCGCCGCGAACGACAGGATGCGGCGGTACCGGGCACGATGGGCGCCCTGCGCCGCAGCATCCGTCATGTGTGGTCCCTGGTTCGTGTGCGATCAGTCCTGAGCGAGGATCGAGTACAGCCTACGGCGGGCCTCGTCGAGGATCTCGACCGCCTGCTGCACCTGCTCGGTGCTGCCGCTGCGACCGACGGCCGCGGCTGCGGCTGCGAGGTCGACGCCGGCCTTGGGCAGTGCGCTGTAGCGGGGGTTGTCGTGCGAGCCCTCGCCCTTCGACGACTCCCACGGTGCAGGGGTCTCGGTGTGCTCGGCGGCGACGGCACGGCCGGCTTCGGTGAGCGAGTAGGTCTTGCGACCGTTCTGCTCGTCGGCCTCGATGAGGCCCTCGTCGGCGAGCAGCTGCAGCGTGGGGTAGACCGAGCCTGCGCTGGGCTTCCACGTTCCGCCGCTGCGATCGGCGATCTCGTTGATGATCTGGTAGCCGTGCATCGGCTTCTCGGCGAGCAGCGACAGCACCGCGGTGCGGACGTCGCCCTTCGCCATGCGCGAGCCGCCGCTGGGGCGCTGCTCGAACGTCTTGCGGAGCTGCTCCATGGCATCGAAGATCGCGGACGCGGGTCCGCCGGGGCCCGAGCCGAAGCCGGATCCGCCGAACGGGTTCGAGGGGAATGCGTTGTTCATGATGACCTCCCGGGAGTGGTGAGCGATAGTCAACGATATATCGTTAAGGCTGTGTGTGGGGTGGGAATCCGACACCCACGAGAAACTTCGGCGGATGTGTCGATCGGCCGATCGCTCGATCGTCATCCCTCTGTACGCTGACCGACGAACAGTGAGGAAGAGACCATGCGCTACACACTGCTGTTGCACTACGAAGAGCTCGATGCCGAGACTCTGGGGGCCGAGGCCCTCGAACAGGGGCAGGCCGCGTTCGCGAGCTACGCCGCCACACTGCAGTCGGCGGGGGTTCTGATCGCTGCCGAGGTCCTCCAGCCGTCGGCCGTGACCACCACCGTGCGTGTGCGCGAGGGAGAGCTGCGGGTGCAGGACGGCCCGTTCGCCGACACGAAGGAGCAGCTCGGCGGCACGGTCGTCATCGACGTACCCGACCTGGATGCCGCGATCGGGTTCGCCCGGCAGGCACCTCCCGCCTTCTGGGGTGCGGTCGAGATCCGCCCCGGGGCCGTGTTCACGGTCGACGGCGTCTGGACGCCGAACCGATGATCCCCGAGGAGGTCCGCGCCGCCGCCGAGAGCACGGCGCGGATTTCCTATGGCCAGCTCGTTGCACTGCTCGCCGCGCGGACCGGCGACCTCGCGCTCGCCGAGGACTCGCTGTCGACCGCCTTCGAGGAGGCGCTGCGACGCTGGCCCGACGACGGCGTGCCCGACAATCCGGAGGGATGGCTGCTGACCGTGGCGAGGAACAGGCTGCGCGACGTGTGGAAGTCGCCGGCGAGAGCATCCGCTCCTCTCGACGAGGCGAGCGCACGAGTCGACCCGCTCGCCGACCACGATCCGCTCGCGATCGGCGACAAGCGGCTCGAGCTGCTGTTCGTGTGCGCGCATCCGGCGATCGATCCGATCGTGCGGGCGCCGCTCATGCTGCAGACCGTGCTCGGGTTCGAGGCCGCCGAGGTCGCGCGGGTCTTCGCCGTGCCGCCGTCGGCGATGGCACAGAGACTGGTGCGCGCGAAGCGGCGTATCAAGGATGCTCGGATTCCGTTCGCGGTTCCCGACCGCCGCTCGATGCCCGAACGGCTGCCCGCAGTACTCGAGGCGGTCTACGGATGCGCCGCACTTACGTGGCGTAGGGATGCCGAGTCGATGGCAGGCGAAGCGCAGTACTTGGCCGTCACCCTGGCCGGGCTGCTCGAAGACGAGCCCGAGGCATGGGGCCTCGCAGCCCTCACCACGTTGACACTCGCTCGGCGATCGCGCGAGTTCGTTCCTCTCGACGAGCAGGACCCCGCCTCGTGGGATGCCGAGCTGATCGCCGAGGGCGAGGCGTACCTGCGGCGAGCGCGGCCGGCGGATGCCCCGGGACGGTTCCAGCTCGAGGCCGCGATCCAGGCGGTGCACAGCGACCGGCTGCGCACGGGCGTCACCGACTGGGGGTCGCTGCGGATGCTGTACTCGGCGCTTCTCGCGGTCGCACCGACCCTCGGGGCCCGCGTCGCGGCCGCCGTCGTCATCGCTCGCCTCGACGGAGCGGAGGCGGGGCTCGACGCACTTCCGCCCGAGGCAGAGGGATTCCAGCCGTACTGGGCGGCTCGAGCGGGGCTGCTCGCCGAGGCCGGTCAGGATGCGACCGAGGCGTATGCGCGGGCGATCGCGCTCTCCGATGACGAGGCCGTCACCGGCTTCCTCCGTGCACGTGCAGCAGCTCACGCCCGGGACCACTGACGCGCACTGCACGCACGCGCTCCTGAAAGCAAGCCCCCTGCGCTCCACAGCTCCCGATGTTTGACTGATGTTGATGTCGAATTCCTCTGCTGTTTCCCCTGCGTCCACCTCTGTCCGAGTGAGCGTGGTCGTCCCCGTGTTCAAGCCGGGAGCAGCGTTCGACGAACTCATCGCCTCCCTCGACCGACAGACGCTCGGTCACGACCGGTTCGAGGTGCTGCTGTGCGACGACGGGTCGGGAGAGGAGACCGCCTCGCGACTGGTCGAGGTCGCGCGCGATCGTGCCTACATCCGCGTCGCCTTCCTGCCGCACTCCGGCTGGCCGGGCACCCCGCGCAACCACGGCATCGACGATGCGCGCGGCACCTACATCCAGTTCGTCGATCAGGACGACTGGCTCTATGACGGCGCCCTCGAGGCGCTCTGCGACTATGCCGACCTGCATTCCTCCGATGTGATCGTGGGCAAGGAGGTCGGCATCGGACGCCGGCTGCCGAGCCGGATCTTCCGCAAGGACGTGCCGCGTGCCCGCCTCGGCGAGGACCCGCTGCTCGAGATGCTCACGCCGCACAAGATGTTCCGCACCTCGTTCCTGCGCGAGAATCGCATCCGATTCCCCGACGGCAAGGTGCGGCTCGAAGATCACCTCTTCGTCATGCGGGCCTACTTCGAGGCGTCGACGATCTCGATCCTCGCAAGTCAGCCCTGCTACGCCTGGGTCAAGCACGCCGGCAGCGCGAGCTCGTCGCGCATCGAACCCGAGACCTACTTCCCTCATCTCGAGGCCGTTCTCGATCTTGTCGAGCGGTACACCGAGCCCGGGCGCCTGCGCGACAGGCTGCTGCGGCACTGGTTCCGCGGCAAGATCCTGAAGCGCCTCACCGGCAAGAAGTTCCTCGGATACCCGGATGACTATCGCGAGCGTCTGCTCGATGTGGTCGGGCCGCTCGCGAAGCGCCGCTTCGGACCCGGCGTCGACGGCGGCCTGTCGTTCCCCCACCGCATCCGCGCAGGACTGCTCCGCGCCGACCGGCGGACCGACCTGGTGAGCTTCGCGCGGTTCGAGATGGAGATGAAGTGCCGCGCGGTCGTGACATCGGCCCGGTGGTCGCGGGGCGGCGGCCTGTATCTGACGATCGACGTCTCGATCACCCGTGATGGGCAGGAGGCCCTCGTGATCGAGCCCGGCACAGGGCGCCTGACGTCGTTGCCGGTGTCGGTGCACGGGCTGCCGACGGCTCTGCTCGAAGCAGGGCGCGAGCTGCAGAACGATCAGGTCGAGCTGGTGCTGCGCGACAAGGCCGCCGGCGTCGAGCGTCGCATCGCCTCCCTGCATCAGCCCAGCCTCGGGGAGATCTCGGTCGCGATCGATCCGCTGAAGGTGTTCGGACCCTCCGACGAGTCACGCGGAGCGAAGCTGTTCGTGACGGTCAGGCGGGCGGGGTGGACGTTCGACGTGCCCCTCACCGCGGATGCCGCCACCCTGGCAGCCGCCGGACACTCGCCGCTGCTCGCTGGTCGCACGTGCACGCCCGTCGCGGGGCGTGGCGGGTCTGTCGAGCTGCGTCGCGTCTGGCCCGGCGGCCGACTCAAGGATCTTGCGGGGCGCGCCGCGCGTCGCGTGCGGAGCGGGTCGCGCAAGTCGTGATTCGGATGCGGGTCAGCGCGGGAGCGTGAGGATCTCGGCCCCGGTCTCGGTGATCGCGATGGTGTGCTCGGTGTGCGCCGTGCGGCAGCCGGTCGAGCTGCGGAGCGTCCAGCCGTCGGCATCGGTCACCAGCACGTCGGTGTCGGCCATGACCCACGGCTCGAGCGCGAGCAGCAGGCCGGGGCGCAGCTTGTAGCCACGACCGGGGCGTCCGTCGTTGGCGACGTGCGGGTCCTGGTGCATCGTCGAGCCGATGCCGTGACCGCCGAACTCTAGGTTGATCGGGTAGCCCGCATCGCTGAGCACCGTGCCGATCGCGTGCGAGAGATCGCCGATGCGCGCACCCGGGCGGGCCACGGCGATGGCCGCGGCGAGCGCGCGTTCGGTCGCGTCGATCATGGCGAGATCTTCGGATGCCGCGGCGACGGCGGCTCCGGCACTGCCGCCGACCACGAAGCTGATGGCGGCATCCGCCGAGATGCCGCGCAGTGTGACGGCGAGGTCGAGGGTGAGCAGGTCGCCGTCGGCGAGGGCGTAGTCGTGTGGCATCCCGTGCAGCACCGCATCGTTCACCGCGGTGCAGACGTAGTGGCCGAAGGGCCCGCGGCCGAACGACGGGGCGTAGTCGACGTAGCAGGACTCGGCACCGGCATCCTCGATCATCTGCTTCGTCCAGCGGTCGAGATCGAGCAGGTTCACGCCCACCTTCGTGCGCTGCTTCAGCGACTGCAGGATGCTGCCGACGAGCGCGCCGGCATCCCTCGCCCGGGCGAGCTGGTCGTCGTTGAGGATCTCGATCATGGTTGTCTCCGCATCCGGCAGCCTGCTGTTCCAATAACTATCCCGGTAATACTATCCCGGTATTAGAATGGGCACATGATGGTTCGCATGCCGCTGACTCCCGCCGAGGTCGAACGCGGAGAGCGTCTCGGCGCCCTGCTGCGGCGAGCGCGCGGCGAGCGGTCGATGCTGAGCGTCGCCCTCGATGCAGGCGTCTCGCCCGAGACTCTGCGCAAGATCGAGTCGGGTCGCGTCGCGACTCCCGCTTTCTCGACCATCGCGGCGATCGCCGGCGTGCTGCACATCTCGCTCGATTCGGTCTGGACCGAGATCGAGCCGCCGGTGCACGCGATCGGTCGTGCGCAGGTCGCGTCCTGAGATGGCGCATGCGCTGATCACGGGCAGCTCGCGGGGCATCGGTCGCGCGGTCGCTCAGGTGCTCGCTCGACGAGGCGACCGCGTCGTCGTGCACTACGTCCGCGATCGGACCGCCGCAGAAGAGACTCTCGCGTCGCTCGAGGGAACCGGTCACGCGGTCGTCGGCGGTGACATCGGAGACCCGGTCGCGGCGCAGCGCGTGGTCGAGGAGGCCATCGCCGCCCTGGGTTCGCTCGACATCCTGGTGAACAACGCCGCGGTCGCACCGAGTGCAGCCAACGAGCATCGCGTCGATTCGACGTCGTACGCCGAGTGGCAGGCCGCGTGGTCTGCGATGGTGTCGGTGAATCTGCTCGGGGCGTCGAATGTGACGATACTCGTGGCGCAGCACATGATCGAGCGCGGATCCGGCGGAGCGATCGTCAACATCGGTTCGCGTGGGGCGTTCCGCGGCGAGGCCGACCACCCCGCATACGCCGCGACCAAGGCCGGGCTGCAGGCGTTCGGCCAGTCGATGGCCCTCGCTCTCGCCCCTCACGGCATCTCGGTGACCTCAGTCGCGCCCGGAATGGTCGCGACCGAGCGACAGTCGGCGAAGCTCGACGGAGATCAGGGCGACAGCATCCGCGGGCAGAGCCCGTTCGGTCGCGTCGGCACTCCCGAAGAGGTGGCGGATGCCGTCGCCTACCTCACGTCACCCTCGGCGGTGTGGGCCTCGGGCACCGTGCTCGACCTCAACGGGGCGTCATACTTCCGCTAGGCCGTTGTCCGCTCAGGCCCGCAGCACGGACTCCAGCAACCCGGGGAAACGCGCGTCCAGATCGTCGCGCCGAAGCGTCAGCATCCGTCGCCGACCGTTGGCTTCGTTGCGGATCACGCCCGCCTCGCGCAGCACCTTCATGAAGTGCGACTTGGTCGACTTGGGGAGGTTCGGATCGGTCGCGTGGCACGCTGCCATGTCGAGCGGACCGTCGGCGAGCTGCCGCGCGATCGCCAAGCGCTCGGGGTCGCTGAGCGCGAAGAGCACGTCAGTGAGCTGGATCTCGGAGCGATCCGGGTGCGGGAGTTCGCCGGGCATGGTTCGAGAATAGTTGAACAATAGCGCGAACGCGAGTACGCTCCGATAGTTCGATGATTCTCGAACCCAAGACGAGACCACCCCCGCGGGAGCACGCATGACCACCACGGCACCGATCGCCACGACCCAGACGTCGGCATCCGCCATCCGCCGCCCTCGCTTCGGATTCGCGCTGGCGATCGTGACGCAGATCGCGATGATGACCGGCGCGAGCGCTCCTTCGCCGTTCTATCCGGTGCTCGCCGCCGAGATCGGATTCGACGCGATCGTCATCAGTTCGGTCTTCGCCGTCTACGCGATCGCCCTGCTGCTCGCGTTGCTCTCGGCCGGCTCACTCTCCGACCACATCGGACGCCGTCCCGTCGCGATCGGCGGACTCCTGCTGCTCGCCGGCAGCATGCTGCTCTTCTGGCACGCCGACTCGGTCGCGACCCTGATGCTCGCGCGCATCCTGCAGGGCGCCGCGAGCGGCGTGCTCATCGCCGCGCTCTCGGCCGCCGCCCTGGATCTCGCACCCGGCGGACGCTCGAGGGTCGCCGCCCTCTGGAATGCCCTCAGCCCCGGAATCGGCCTCGCGCTCGGCGCACTCATCTCGGGCATCGCCCTCGACGTGACCGGCCAGCCGCTGCTCGACGTCTTCGCACCGCTCACCGTCATCTACATCGTGCTCGCCGCGCTGTTCTTCCTCGCACCCGAGACCGCACCGCTGCGTCCTGGAGCGTGGGGATCACTGAGCTTCCGACTGTCGGTGCCCGCCGGCATCCGCTCGGACTTCTGGCGCGGCGCACCGGCGATCATCGCCGGGTGGGCGACCGGCGGACTCTTCCTCTCACTCGGCGCCAACATCGTGCGCACCGAGCTCGGCGGCGAAGCGCATGTCTGGCAGGGTCTCGCCGTCGCGATGCTGGCGGGCGTCGGCGCGATCACGGCGTTCGTGTTCCGCAATCGCCGCCCGCGCACTTCTGTGATCTTCGGAACAGCGGCTCTCGCGACCGGCACGGCACTGTCGCTCATCGCCCTCTCCGTCGAGTCGCTCCCCTTCTACCTCGCCGCGACGGCCGTGACCGGCATGGGCTTCGGCACCGCGTTCTCCGGAGTCGTCGCGTCGCTCGCACCGCGCATCCCCGCCACCGATCGCGCCGACACGTTCGCCGTGATCTACCTGCTCGCGTACCTCGCGTTCGGCGTGCCCGCCGTCGTCGCCGGAGCCCTGGTCGGGGTGTTCGGTCTCGGCGCGGTGTGCGTGGGATACGGGGTCGTGGTCATCGTGCTCGCGGTCGTCGCGTTGGTGCTGCGGGTGCGGCGCGCGGACTAGGCGCACGGAGCAGTCGCACGGGCCCCCACCCCTTCAGGAGGCCGCATCAGCAGGCCGCGCATCACGAAGCCCCCACCCCTTCGGGAGGAGAACTGCGCCTCGGGAGGAGA
>NZ_JAVTIY010000015.1:0-29843 GCF_031843745.1 Microbacterium sp. WCS2018Hpa-9 | reverse complement strand
GCTGCGCCTCGGGAGGAAGACTGCGCCTCGGGAGGAAGACTGCGCCTCGGGAGGAGCTTTTCGGGGCATTCGGTCCTCCCGAGGCGCAGTTCTCCTCCTGAGCGGTGCTTACGAGCGGGCGAAGAAGGCAGGCGGATGCCGCGCGGCGGCGCTCAGCTCAAGCCAGCGCGTGCTCGTGGATCGCCGTGGTCAGTGTCGTGCCGTTGAGGTCGAGGTAGAGCACCTGCTCGGTGACGGTGAGCGTCATCGTGTTGCGGCGTTCGATGAGCGGTGCGGCGGAGTCGATGAAGCCGGTGTCGAAGCTGAAGACCCGGATGTCCTCGGAGCGGTGGATGCGCTTGTCTGCCCAGGGGGCCATGACCTTCGCCGGGTCGCGATGCGTGTAGACGACGGTGCGCTCTGCCAGTCGGCTGCCGTAGTGCAGGCGCTCGGCGTCGGGCGCTCCGATCTCGATCCACGCCGTGATCTGGCCGGTGAGGTCGCGGACGAGGACGGCCGGCTCATCGGTCTGCGAGATTCCGCCGCCGAACGTGATGCCTTCGGTGAACTCGAGTCCGTATGCGAGCACGCGGGTGAGCATGTACGCATCGGTCTCCGACGGATGCCGTGCCGCACGCAACGAGAAGTCGTCATACACACCGCGATCCATGTCGGCCAGTTGGACTTCGAACGTGTGCATGGTGGAGCCGATAGCCATAACGTCCGAGCCTACGCGTCCTGCGCCGTGGCCGCCGACGCACCCTGTTCCGCTAGAACAGCATCGGTTGCGCAGGGGCAGGCGACGGGGTGAACGCGGGTGCCGGGCGACCGTGCGGCGCGGACGCCCGGATGCCGCGCACCGGGTAGTCGTCTTCGTGCTGGCCGTCGAGGCCGTGCAGCCTGATGAGCGGTCGTGCCCGCTTGGCGAGCCATTGGCGATACCCCTTCGGTGCCTCGGCGGAGACGCCGGGATACAGCCCCCGATACGACGAGACCAGGTCGGGGCGGAACTCGCCGAGCCACTGCATGAACCAGGGCTTCACCCCGGCGCGCAGGTGGAGAGCGCCATAGATCACACGATTCGCTCCCGCCTCCTTGATGCGTCGCAGCGCTGCGTCGATCGCCTCGACGGAGTCCGTCATGTGGGGCATGATCGGCATCAGGAACACGGTCACCCTGAAGCCCGCATCCCGGAGCGCGCGCACCGTGTCGAGCCGAGCCTGCGTCGTCGGGGTGCCCGGTTCGATCGCCTTCTGCAGCTCGTCGTCGTACATCGCGATGGACATCTGGATGTCGACGGGCACCCGATGGGCCGCCTTCACCAGCAATGGGATGTCGCGCCTGATCAGCGTTCCCTTGGTGAGGATCGACATCGGGGTGCCCGACGCGGCGAGGGCGTCGATGATCCCCGGCATCAGCTTGTACCGGCCCTCGGCGCGCTGATACGGGTCGGTGTTCGTCCCCAGGGCGACGGTCTCGTGCTCCCAGCTGCCCTTGCGCAGCTCTCTCTCCAGCACTTCGACGACGTTCACCTTCACGACGATCTGAGAGTCGAAGTCTGCGCCACCGTCGAGATCGAGGTACTCGTGCGTGCCCCGAGCGAAGCAGTACACGCAGGCATGACTGCATCCGCGGTACGGGTTGATGGTCCAGGCGAACGGCATGCGCGAAGCCCCGGGAACATGGTTGAGTGCGGACTTCGACAGCACCTCATGGAAGGTCATGCCCGCGAAGTCAGGTGTGGTGACCGTGCGCAGCACTCCGGTGCGCTCTTCGAGGCCGGGCAGCGCTGCGGCATCGACGTCGCCCAGTTTCTGTCCTTGCCACCGCATGTCGATAAGTCGAACATAAATACGATAGAACGTCAACCCGATGTGGGAATTCTGTTCGATCAGACTTAAGGGACAATGGAAGCATGTTCTTCCCGCCGCAGCCTCAGCATGCGGCACAGCGCTCCCCGATCCGCGGACCCGCACTGCCGATCGGTCTCGCGGTGACCGCGATCGGCATCCTGATGTCGATCGCGGGCGCGCCCATCGCCACCTCGGCGCCCGCTGAGATGACGATGCCGGAGCCGCTGGTGGTGCAGGAGGTGCCGGCGGTCGAGGTCGGCGCGACCACCGCTGCCGATCCGTGCTCGGAGCCGAGCGTGCTCGAGGCGATAGCGGTCGCCGACGATTCGGCGATCATCGCCGGCTTCGGCGGCGGCGAGAGCTTCCGGGCCGCCGTCGTCGCGGGCAATGCGCCCTGCATCGCGCTCGATGACCCCGCCCATGTCTGGGTGGTCGTGAACAAGGCGCGTCCTCTTGCTCCGCTCTCTTTCGCGCCGACTTCACTCACCGACCTTCCGGTGCAGATGACGACTCGCTCCGGGCAGGCCCGCACAGACGTCGCCGCGGCAGTCGGAGAGATGGCCGACGCTGCAGTCGCCGAGGGAGCGGGGCGCATCGGCGCGAACAACGGCTACCGGTCGTACGACCTGCAGGTCGCGACCCACGCATCGCATGTGCGCAACAGCGGACAGGCGGGGGCGGATGCGTCGTCGGCGCGTGCCGGGCACAGTGAACATCAGACAGGGCTCGCACTCGATCTCGTCGCCTGTGACTCGACGTGCGGAGCCATCGAGTCGTTCGGGGCGACCGTGCAGGGCGAGTGGATCGCGGCGAACGCCTGGGAATACGGCTTCATCGTCCGCTACGAGCAGATCGGCTCGGGGATCACCGGGTACAAGCCCGAGCCGTGGCATCTGCGTTACCTCGGGCGTGAGCTCGCGGCCGCCTACCATCAGGGCGGATATCACACGCTGGAGGAGTTCTTCGGGCTCCGGGCCGCGCCCGATTACGCGCACTGACCGCAGGGTCGTCGGCCCTGGAACGCCCGCATTGCGGCATCCGACAATCGCGGTACCCAGTCTCACCGATTGTGGGATGCATTCTCACAACGGGCTGTCGTGGTGTCGGTGCCCCGGCATAGAATCGCCGGAGCAAAGACGCACGAACGTTCAGGAGGACGCAATGGAACGCGACATCTACGAAGAGGATCACGAGGCATTCCGCGACCTCGTCAAGGATTTCGTCAAGCGACACGTCAGCAACGAGGCGATCGAGCGGTGGGATGCTGCGGGTGAGATCGACCGGGCGACCATGCTGGCGGCCGGCGAGGCGGGCCTGATCGGCCTGTCCGTGCCCGAGGAGTTCGGCGGCGCGGGCATGCTGCAGGACTACCGATTCCGCACCGTCGTGATGGAGGAGGTCATCGCCTCCGGTGCAGGCTCGCTGGCCGGTGCCTTCGGCATCCAGGACGATCTGGCTGTGCCCTATCTCGTGCACATGGGCACGCAGGAGCAGAAGGAGAAGTGGCTGCCCCGCATGGCCACCGGCGAGGTTCTGGGTGCGCTCGCCATGACCGACCCGGGTGCGGGTTCAGACCTGCGCGGAATCAAGACCAACGCGAAGAAGGTCGACGGCGGCTACATCCTCAACGGCGCCAAGACGTTCATCTCCTCCGGCTCGACGGCCGACGTCGTCGTGACCTTCGTCAAGACGGGTGAGGGCAACCGCCCCGACGCTTTCAGTCTGCTGCTCGTCGAGAAGGGCATGGAAGGCTTCGACCAGGGCAAGAAGCTCAGCAAGATGGGCTTCCACGGGTGGGACACGGCAGAGCTCAGCTTCACCGACGTCTTCATCCCCGACGAGAACCTGATCAGCGGCAAGGAGGGGCAGGGCTTCATCCAGCTGATGCTCAACCTGCCTCTCGAGCGCCTCTCGATCGGCGTCGCCGCGGCTGCTGCTGCTCAGGCCGCCCTCGACTGGACCGTCGCGTACACGAAGGACCGCGAGGCGTTCGGCGAGCGCATCGCCGACTTCCAGAACACGCGGTTCCGTCTCGCCGACATGGCGGCGACCACGGACGCGATGTGGGCGTACATCGACCGCGCGCTGCTCGCCTACAAGAACAGCACTCTCACCGCCGAGGACGCCGCGAAGGTCAAGTTCTGGGCGACCGAGCGCGAGTGGGAGGTGCTCGACACCGGTGTGCAGCTGCACGGCGGCTACGGCTACATCATGGAGTACCCGATCGCCCGGGCCTTCACCGATGCCCGTGTGCACCGCATCTACGGCGGCACGAATGAGATCATGCGCGACCTCGTCGGTCGCCAGATCGTCGGCAAGCGCTGACGCACAGCTGACGCGAAGGGCCCCGGATGTCGGCATCCGGGGCCCTTCGCGTGTGTACGGGCGCCCGGGCGCGGGCACAGCTTCGGAGCGCACTCGTCGACGCGCCGTCGCAGGTGCGATCGGTCGGCGTGTCACCGTCCGGCTCCGAAGCTGTGCCCGGAGCGCAGAGGCGTCCGCTCAGCGCGACAGACGGGCTCCGACTCCGGCTCGTCGCAGTCGGTCGGCGATCAGGATGCCGAGGGCGGTGCCGCCGAGGCAGCTGGCGAGGGTCACGGCGAAGAACGTGATCTGCAGGGGCAGCTCGAAGCTCCCGAGGTTGAACGACGCCCACGCGAGCACCGGGTAGACGATGCCGACGATCGCGGCGCCGAGATAGTGCAACCAGGTTCCCCAGTATCGCCACAGCACGAAGAGGAACGGCAGCTCGGTGAACGCCGCCCACCACAGGTTGGTGGCCACGCTGCTGAAGCCGTATCCGGAGAACGGGACGATGACGAGTCCGGCCAGGAGGCCCACCAGCAGACCCACGAGCGGGCGGCGCAGCAGGCGCAGGGCGACGACCGAGGGGAGCAGCCAGAGGCCGGCGAGCCCGACGCTGACGAACGGGAGGCCGGGGAAGAGGATCGTCGAGATCCAGTTCGCCGGGGCCAGCAGCGCTCCACCCGCGACGCCGAGTGCGGCACACGTCAGGAGGATCGCCGTCGGGAAGCGGAAGCGCGAGCGTCCGCCGCCGGTGCGGGGTCGATTCTGCATCCCAGAACGCGATTTCGGATGCGGTTTTGACCCCGCATCCGGCGCGAGATGCGTTCTTGACCCCGCAGCGGGCGTCGGGTGCGTTTCTGACCCCGCATCGGCGCCCTGACCCGCGTTCGGCTTCGGGTCCACAGCGTCCGCGCCGCTCATGCGAGTGGCTCCGCCGCCGCTCCGCGGGCTGCCTTCGACGTGGGCGACGCAGCGCCGATCTTCCAGTAGCCGCAGAAGCTGACGTTGTTCTTGTCGACACCGCGTTCGCCGACGAGGTGCTTGCGTGCACCGGATGCCAGCGACTGCTCGCCCGCCGCGTATGCGTGGAACGGCGCGTCGGGGAGCGTCAGCTCGCGCAGCCGCGCCAGGGCGAAGGAGCCGGGGTCGAACTCGTGCGGGCGCACGAGCCAGACCAGGTCGACACCGGACGGATGCGCGAAGTCGAGCGCGTCCTCCTCGGACGGCACCTCGATGATCGCCGTGCCCGTGGCGTGCGCGGGCAGTGACGCGCAGATCGAGGCGATCGCCGGCAGTGCCGTCTCGTCGCCGACCAGCACGACGCGGTCCGTTCCGCGCTGCGGGTTGAACGTCAGCCCCTCGTCGATGATCAGCACGTGCTCGCCAGGCGTGCAGGTCTCAGCCCATCGCGACGCGCGGCCGGCCGTGCCGTCGGCCGCCGACCCGTGCAGCACGAAGTCGACATCGATCTCGGCGCCCGACTCGGCCGTCGCCGGGCGGAATGCGCGCACGCTGTAATTGCGCATGACGGGGCGCTCGCCGTCGGGGATGCGCAGGAACTTGAGATACCCGAACATCTTGTTCGCCTTCGCGGGCACGCGGTCGAGGCCGGCGTCGCCGCCGATCGGCAGGAACAGGCGGAACCACTGGTCGAAGCCCATCGGGCGGAACCTGTCGATCTCGCCGCCGCCGAGCGTGACCCTCATCCAGTGCTCTGAGAGGCGCTCGGTGCGCAGCACGCTGAGGTGGATGAGCTCGGACGACTCGGGCTTGACCAGTTTGCTGAATGCCATGCGGGCGCCTTTCAGGGCAGCTGCCAGGGGAAGAAGAACACGAAGATCGCGGCGGATGCGGCGATCGAGGCGATGATGAAGACGGTGTCTCGAGTGCGGAACGGCACGAGGTGCCGCTCGGTGCGCGTCGAGTGGGCGCCGAAGGCGCGGGAGTCCATGGCGAGAGCGACGCGTTCGGCGTGGCGGATCGCTCCGGCGAGCAGCGGCACGATGTAGCCCCACCCCCGCGCGAGGCGCGCGAACGGACCGCTGCCGCCGTGATGGCCGCGCACCCGATGCGCGGCACGGATCACCGAGAGCTCGTGGCCGAAGCGCGGCACGAAGCGGAACGCGGCGAGGGCCGTGTAGCCGATCCGGTAGGGCACGCGCAGCTGCTGCACGCTGGCGCGCACGAGGTCGGGGCCGGTGGTGGTCAGGCCGCCGATGAGCGCCAGGGCGACGATCGAGCCGAGGCGCAGAGCCGTGGCGAAGCCGATCTCGAGCGCGCCCTGATACAGCGTCCACTCGCCGATCTGCAGCGCGGCACGGGTGTCGTCGACGAGCGACGCATCGACCCACAGCGAGAAACCGAGGCCGATCGCGAGCATGCCGACAGGCAGCGCGACGAACAGCAGCGCGGCCGTGCGCCAGGTCACCCGGGAGCCCGCGACGATCAGCGCGACAGACAGCACCAGAAAGGCGGCGGGGGTGGCGAGGTCGCGCACGAAGATCAGCAGCACCATCGCGGGGGCGACTCCGACGACCTTCGCGAGCGGGTTGAGCGCGTAGAGGAACTGGCGCGGAGAGGATGCCGACACGGCGGCGTACGGGTCGAAAGCGGGCGCGCTCATGCGATCGCCTGCCCTGCCTCGGCCAGCACGCGCTGCAGCGCCGGAAGCCGGAGCCCCGCCTCGACGAACGGAGCCTCATCGCGGAAGACCACGTCGGTGCGATCTGCGGCGTGCACTCGACCGTCCTTGAGGATCACGGTGTGCGACGTGTGCTCGGCGACGAGCTGGAGGTCATGCGTCACGATGACGATCGTCGTCCCCTCAGCGCGCAGATCGCGCAGCAGCGCGAGGAGCTCGGAGGCCCGCGCGCGATCCTGGCCGAAGGTCGGCTCGTCGAGCGCGAGCACCTGCGGGCGGGTGATCAGGGCCGTGCCGACCGAGAGGCGGCGCTTCTCTCCGCCCGAGAGCAGGAACGGGTGCACGTCGGCCTTGGCTTCGAGTCCGAATCGGGCGAGCATGGCATCGACGCGCTCGCGCGTCTCGGCATCCGGCGTGTGCCGCAGCCGAAGTCCGTGAGCGAGCTCATCGAACACGGTGTGCGCGATGAACTGGTGCTCGGGGTTCTGGAACACGAATCCGATGCGGCTCGCGAGCTCGCGCGGCGACGCCGAGCCCGGGTCGATCCCGTCGACCGTCACCTGCCGCTTCGGCGGCGGCACGACGCCGGCGAGCGCCTGCAGCAGCGTGGTCTTGCCCGCGCCGTTGGTGCCGATGATCGCAGTGAGGGTGCCCGGCTCGATGTCGAGATCGATGCCGTGCAGGATCTCGGTGCGGTGTCGGCGCACGGTGAGGCCGCGGGCGCTGATGATCGGCGCGGTCGCCCCGTCTGCGGCATCCGTCCCTTCGGCCGTCGGGGCGGTAATCGGTCGCGAGCTGCCGTCGGTCTGCGGGACGGAAGCACGGATGCCGGGTGAGACAGCGGTTTCTGATCCTGCATCCGTGCCCTGGACCTGCATACGGGACGTGGCAGGGGCGGCGGCCCCAGCGAGCGCGGCGGCGAGTTCGGCGGGCGTGAGGGGGAGCTCGTCGAAGTGCGTCCCGGCATCCTGCATCCGCAGCGCCGCCAGAGTCGCACCCGGCAGCCAGACCCCCATGGCCATGAGTTCGGTGGCGTGCGTGCGGATGATCTCGGCCGCCGGGCCGTCGAACGCCACATGCCCGGCGCGATCGAGCACGATCGTGCGGGTGACGAAGCCCATCGCCGCGTCGAGGTTGTGCTCGACGAGAAGGATGGCCCGATCGCCGGCCTCGACCACGTCGGTCAGAGCGGCATAGACGTCGTCGATCCCCTGCGGGTCGAGGTTCGCGGTCGGCTCGTCGAGCACGATCAGGGGCGACCCCATGGCCAGTGCGCACGCGATCGCGAGGCGCTGACGCCCGCCGCCCGACAGTCGGTCGGGGTTCTCCTCCCGCCGCTCCCACAGGCCGACGCGACCGAGTGCGTCCGCCGTCCTGGCGTGCACCTCGTCGAGGGGGAGCAGCAGGTTCTCGGGCCCGAACGCGACCTCGTCATAGACGGTGCCGGTGACGATCTGAGCGTCAGGGTCTTGGAAGACCATCGCCACGTGGGTGCTCAGCGATGCGGTGTCAGCCTCGGCCGTGCTGATGCCGCCTGCTTCGACGGAGCCAGTCATCGTCGCCGGAACAGCATGCGGGACGAGCCCGTTGAGTGCGAGCGTGAGCGTCGACTTGCCCGAGCCCGAGGGGCCGAGGAGCAGCACGACCTCGCCGGCGGCGATGTCGAATGTGACGCCCTGGGGTGAGGGGTGCACCGCATCGGCGTGGGTGATCGAGAGGTCACGCACGCGGAGAAGGGGCGCGGATGAGCGCACGGCATCACCCCGGTTTCGGCGGATCGGTACCGTTCTAACTTAGCTGAGCCTTACCTGAATTGCCACGCGCCGAATGTGCCGCACGCGCCGGATGCAGTGGGTCAGCGCCGTGCGACGCCTGCGCGACTCAGGGACGAGCCGATCGCGAGCCCGGCTGCCGTCCAGGCGATGGGGCCGAGCACCGAGATCACGAGATAGGAGATCTCGACCCACAGGGGGAAGGTCGCGAGGTCCACGGCGAAGAACACCACGACCGCCACGATGACTCCGATGATCGCGGCGGAGATGAAGAAGCGCCAGGGCCCCCACGAGCGGTAGCGGGTGAGTGCGGCGATGCCCTCCTGGATCGCACCGAACAGCAGCGCGGTGCCGATGAAGCGCAGCGTCCAGGCCGGGTTGAAGGCGCTCGAGATGAGAGCGGCGAACACGTGTGTGACGAGGGCCACGAACGGTCGGCGCAGCACCTCCTGGGCGATGATGCCTGGCAGCACGTGCGAACCGAGGACGAGTCCGTAGAGGTACGGAGCGGCGGCGATGACGACCGGCGTGATGAGGCCGGCGATCCCCCCGAGAATGCCCGTGGCGACGCCGATAGCCGCGCAGACCAGCAGCACGCGGGTCGTCAGGACGGGGGAGGGAGCCACTCCTCCAGCCTACTGTCGACCATTGGCGACTCGGCTGGCCGTTCGGCCAGTAATAATCCCCGACTCTGGTGTGTGGACGGAAGGCGGGCGTAGCTTGAACGGCGGTGCGGCAACGCAGTCGCACCGTGATCATCGGGAGAAGCGCATGGGTCGAACACCCCTCCGGATGGCAGCGGCCGCAACCCTGGCATCGCTGTTCATCGCATCGACGGCAACCGCAGGCTACGCAAGCACGGAGGAGGTGAACCACCCCACTCCGGTCGAAGGCACGCCCGGTCACTACATCGTCGTGCTGAAGTCCGATCCACTCGCGAGCTACACCGGCGACGTCAACGGCCTCAAGGCGACGAAGCCCGCCGAGGGCGAGCAGCTCGAGAGGCAGTCGCAGGACTCGCAGCGCTATGTCGAGCATCTCGAGTCCGAGCAGCAGACGATCGCGCAGGAGGTCGGCATCACCCCGGAGAACACCTACCAGGTGGTGCTCAACGGCTTCAGTGCCGAGCTGTCGGGCGAGCAGGTCGACAAGCTCCGGGCATCGAAGGACGTCTACGGCGTCTACCCCGACTTCATCCGGCACCCTGATGCGCAGACCTCGACGGACTTCCTCGGTCTCGGTGATGACAAGAAGGGCCGTGGCGGCGTCTGGCAGCAGACCGGCGGTGTCGACAAGGCGGGCGAGGGCGTGGTCGTGGGTGTCATCGACACCGGCATCGCCCCGGAGCACCCGTCGTTCGAGGGCAAGAAGCTCAAGAAGCAGCCCAAGAAGGACAAGCGCCACAAGGGGAACCAGCCGTACACCGACGGCACCTTCGTCTACTTCGACAAGTCCGACGGGGGGCAGTTCCAGGGAACGATGGTCGAGGCCCAGGAATGGGACAAGGGCGACTACTCGTCGAAGCTCATCGGAGCCCAGTACTTCTACACCGGCGCCGAGGCGGCCGGATTCGACTTCCAGTACGACTACCTCTCGCCGCGTGACGGCGACGGCCACGGTTCGCACACCGCGAGCACCGCGGCCGGCAACTTCGGCGTGAAGGCCTCGATCGAGGACGTCGACTTCGGCAGGATCTCGGGTGTCGCACCCGGTGCCAAGGTCGCGGCCTACAAGGCCTGCTACGTCGGACCCGACGAGGCGGTCACGACCGACGACATCTGCGCCGGCAGCGACCTGATCGCCGCGATCGACCAGGCCGTCGCCGACGGCGTCGACGTGATCAACTATTCGATCGGCGGCGGAGCGGCCTCGACCGTGCTCGCCCCCGAGGACATCGCTTTCTTCAACGCGGCCGCAGCGGGCGTCTTCGTGGCGACCAGCGCGGGCAACGACGGCCCCGACCCGGTCACGGCCGATCACGCGTCGCCGTGGTACACCACGGTCGCCGCATCGACGATCCCCACCTGGGAGGGCACCGTGCAGTTCGACGGCTTCGCCCAGGCGGGTGCGTCGGTGAGCGTGCCCTTCGGCACGACGGTCACCGGACCGTCGATCTACGCGGGCGATGCGCCGGCCGCAGGTCAGGCCGCCGCCGATGCGGCCCTGTGCCTTCCCGGCACGCTCGATGCGGCGAAGGTCACGGGTCGCATCGTGGTCTGCGACCGAGGCGGCAACGCTCGCGCCGAGAAGTCGCAGGTCGTGAAGGATGCCGGTGGCATGGGTGTCGTGCTCGTGAACGTGCCCGGTGCCGCCGACTCGCTCGACAACGACTTCCACGCCGTGCCGACCGTGCACCTCTCCTCGGTGCACCGCGCAGCGGTGCTCGCCTACGTGCAGGGAGGCGTCGACCGCTCGATCACGCTCGTGGGTGAGAACACGACCGGTGTGGTGACGCCCGTGCCGCAGATCGCCGGATTCTCGAGCCGCGGACCGATGCTGGCAGACGGCAGCGACATCATGAAGCCCGACATCGCCGCCCCCGGCGTCGCGATCCTCGCGGCCACGCAGAACGCTCCCGGCGAGGCGCCGACCTTCGGCATCCTGTCCGGCACGTCGATGGCCTCACCGCAGATCGCCGGTCTCGCAGCGCTGTATCTCAGCGAGCGGCCCAACGCGAAGCCCGCCGAGATCAAGTCCGCGATGATGACCACCGCGTACGACACGGTGAACCCCGACGGCTCTGCCAACAAGGACCCGTTCCAGCAGGGCGCGGGGCAGGTCGACCCGAAGCGCATGTTCAACCCGGGTCTGCTCTATCTGAACGACGTGCCCGACTGGGTGGCGTTCCTCGAGGGCAAGGGCCTGGCCGACTTCCCCGGAGAGCCGATCGACGGCAGCGACCTCAATGTCGCGTCGTTCTCGATCGGGTCGCTCGCGAGCGCGCAGACGGTCACTCGCACCGTCACCGCGACGGAGAAGGGCACGTTCACGGCATCCGTCGATCTGCCCGGCGTGAACGCGACGGTGCAGCCGTCGACGCTGAAGTTCGACAAGCCGGGTCAGACGGCGACCTACACGGTCACGTTCGACAACCAGAGCGCGCCGGTCGAGCAGTGGGCGACCGGATCGCTCACCTGGACGAGCAAGAAGAACACGGTGCGGTCGCCGATCGCCGTGTTCCCGGTCACGGCGGACGCTCCGGCCGAGGTCGAGGGCACGGGAGTCGACGGTTCGACCACGGTCGACATCACTCCCGGCGTCGACGGCGCTCTCGCGCTCGGGGTGTCGGGTCTGACTCCGTTCACGCTGCTCGAGGATCCCGACGGCCGTGTCGTCGGGCACTCGGGTGACGAGGCATCGGGCGACGCGAACAAGGACGTGTCGTGGATCGTCGATGTGCCCGAGGGCACGACGCTCTCGCGCTTCGACCTCGACTCGTCGGATGACACGGGCAGCGACCTCGACCTCACGGTCTACCGGGTCGTGAGCCCCGACGACCTGCGCTACTACCAGCGCTGGCAGTCGGCGACGGGGTCGGCGGACGAGCAGGTGACGCTTCCTGCGCCGACGGCCGGCACCTACCTGGTTGTCGCGAACGTCTACTCGACCTCGGCTCCGATGACGTGGGACATGACCTACGCCAACGTGCAGCCCGAGGGCGAGGGCGCGTTCACGGCGAGCCCGAACCCGATCGAGGCCGTGCGCGGCCAGGCGACGAGCTACGAGCTCAGCTGGACCGGCTTGACTGCCGGCACCCGCTATCTCGGACTCGTGCAGTACGGAGAGTCCGCTGTGCGCACGATCGTCACGGTCGACGCGCAGTGAGCCCCCGCCTCGCTCGGTGAGCGAGCAGCGGAATTGAGACACGGAACGCGGTGAGGCGGGGTGATCGCCTCACCGCGTTTCGTCTGGTGTCAGATCTTCCGACCGCGAGGCACGAGCCGCACGTCGGGCAGGGGAGGCGCGGGAATGCGCACGTCGTGCCCCTCGACGACGCCGAAGCGATCGGATGCCGCCTCCCACTCGGTGCGCGCCTCGACGATCTCGTCGTGATCACGGCCGGCGAAGTTCCACCACATCACGATCTCGTCGGCGAACGGCTCGCCGCCGATGAGGAAGAGCAGAGCGCCCTGCGCGCTCGACACTTCGACGTAGCCGCGCGAGTCGCCCAGGTAGAGCACCTCGTTCTGCGTCATCCCGTGCGTCGACACGATCGCGTCGCCCTCGACGAGCATGAGGGCGTGCTCCCATTCCGGGCGCAGCGGAAGCCGGATGCGGGTGCCCGCGGGCACGACGATCTCGGCGCCGACGATGGGCGTGTGCACGGTGGCGGGTGAGGCGACGCCGGCGAACTCGCCGAGCACCACGGTGGCCGTGGCCGCCACGCCCTCGTCAGCCTGAAGCGAGACCTGGGGGAGATCGGTGTGGCGCTCGAAGCCGCCGGCTCCCTGGCGTGCGCCGTCGGGCAGGACGACCCAGAACTGCAGCGCGTCGAGCGGGATGGGGTCGTCGCCGATCGAGTACTCGGAGTGCGAGATGCCGTTGCCGGCGGTCATCAGGTTGAGCTGTCCGCGCCGCAGGTCGGCGTCGCTGCCGAGCGAGTCGCGGTGGCGGATCTCGCCGACCAGCGGCCAGGTGACCGTCTGCAATCCGATGTGCGGATGCGGCTCGACGCGCATGCGGGTGTCGGCCGGGCCGAACCGGTCGAGGAAGCACCAGGCCCCGATCGTCGGCAGGTTGCGGTGCGGCAGCACACGCAGCACGTTCATGCCGCGCACCCCGCCGAGAGGCACCTCGCGCGGTTCGAGGACGATGCGGCGCTCGCCGATTCGGGGCGCGGCCCCGTCGACCTGGCCGGACGCGGTCTCCGTCATCGGATTCTCCTTCGCGTGGGTGCGTCTGCACTCGAGAGCGCGAGAGACTCATAGGCTCGGCGGATGATCGCTCGGCGCTCTCCCATTATCCTGCTCGCTCTCGGCGCATCGGTCGCCATGCTGACGGGCTGCGCCTCGGGCGGGGATGCCGGCTTCTGCGGACCGCTCCACGACGAGCACGAGACGGCGGCGGTCGCCTTCGCCCCGTTGATCCCGGGGATGAACACCGAGGCAGACGTCCAGTCGAGGCTCGACCTCGTCGAGAAGGTCGAGCCGACTCCGGAGCTGGCCGGCGACCTCGACGTGTGGAAGGGCTATCTGACGGTGGCGGCTGATTCGATCACCGACGACGCCACCGCGGTCATCGACGCGTACGACGATGACGTCGCGGCGTCAGGACAGGTGCTGTCCGACTACTACACGGGCACCTGCCTGCAGTAGGCGGCAGCGGGCGCGCGGCCCGCGGGCCAGCTGTGCCTCAGGCCTCGGTGGGTGCGGTGCCGGGGCGCTTCGGCCAGCGGATCTCCGCGCCGGCGATCTCGTGCGTCGTCAGGTACTTCGCGATGTACGGGCACAGCGGCACGATCGCGTCGCCGGATGCGGCGGCATCCGTCAGTGCCCTCTCAGCGAGGATGCCGGCGAGACCCTGCCCCTGGAATGCGGGGTCGACCTCGGTGTGGATGAAGCGGATCGAGCCGGGGCGCAGATCGAACTCGGCGTAGCCGGCGAGCGTGCCGTCCGAGCGGATCTCGTAGCGGGATTCTGCGTCGTCGCGGGTGACGGTGATGTCGGTCATCGGAATCTCCTTCGGGCGTCTGCGTCAAACCTACGCCCGCTGAGTTGTGGAGGGGCGGGCTGAGGTCGGCGGGGGTCGTTACGCTGGAGGGATGCCGCAGACTCCCCGTGACCCGTACGAGGATCTGCCGTACGCAGACGAGCCCTGGGACGGCGCAGGGTGGGAGCCCTCCGAGCCGCCGGAGCCCATGGACTGGGAGCCGCAGGGCGCCGGGTTCGAGCCTCCGCTCGACTGGGGCCCCGGTCCCGTGACGCCCGTGACGACGAAGGCCGGGCGGTCGGCGTCCCGCCCGACCGCATCCGCCGCGCCCTCCTCCGCTCCCTCCTCCGCTCCCGCGGTGCGGCACGCCACGCCCAGCCGGTATCCGTCGGCGGCCGAGGCGCTGCACACGGTTTTCGGCTACGACGAGTTCCGCGGCGACCAGGCCGCGATCGTCGATCAGGTCATCAGCGGCGGCGACGCGGTCGTGCTCATGCCGACCGGTGGCGGAAAGAGCGTGACTTATCAGGTTCCCGCTCTCGTGCGCGAGGGCACGGGGCTCGTGATCAGCCCGCTCATCGCCCTCATGCACGATCAGGTCGACGCTCTTCGTGCCAACGGCGTCAACGCCGCGTACCTCAACTCCACGCAGGGGATCGACGAGCGGCGCGAGGTCGAACGGGCGTACGTCGCCGGCGAGCTCGACCTCATCTACGTCGCCCCCGAGCGACTCTCGTCGCCGCACACCACGGCGCTGCTGCAGCGAGGAACTCTCAGCGTCATCGCGATCGACGAGGCGCACTGCGTGTCGCAGTGGGGTCACGACTTCCGCCCCGACTACCTCGCACTCGGCGATCTGGGCGAGCGGTTCCCCGGCGTTCCTCGCATGGCGCTCACGGCGACCGCCACCCGCGCGACGCACAAAGAGCTCACCGAGCGACTGCGGCTCGACACGGCGAAGCACTACGTCGCCAGTTTCGACCGGCCCAACATCCAGTACCGGATCGTGCCCAAGGTCGATCCCCGCAAGCAGCTGGTCTCCTTCATCCGCGCGCAGCCTGAGGGCTCGGTGGGCATCGTCTACGCGCTGAGCCGCAAGTCGGTCGAGCAGACGGCGACCTATCTCGCGGCGCAGGGATTCGACGCCCTGCCCTACCACGCGGGTCTTCCCGCCGAGGTGCGTGCGACGAACCAGTCGCGGTTCCTGCGCGAAGACGGTGTGGTGATGGTCGCGACGATCGCGTTCGGCATGGGCATCGACAAGCCGGATGTGCGCTTCGTCGCCCATATCGATCTGCCGAAGTCCGTCGAGGGGTACTACCAGGAGACCGGTCGTGCGGGCCGCGACGGCGAACCGTCGATCGCCTGGATGGCCTACGGCCTGGGCGACGTCGTGCAGCAGCGGCGCATGATCGACCAGAGCCCCGGCGATCGCACCTTCAAGATGCGCATGGGGCAGCATCTCGACGCGATGCTCGCGCTGTGCGAGACGGTCGAGTGCCGCAGGCAGAACCTGCTCGGCTATTTCGGGCAGGATTCGCAGCCGTGCGGCAACTGCGACACCTGCCTCGAACAGGTCGAGACCTTCGACGGGCTGGTTCCCGCGCAGAAGCTGCTCTCGACGATCGTTCGGCTCAAGCGCGAGCGCAATCAATCGTTCGGCGCCGGGCACCTGATCGACATCCTGCGCGGGGCCTCGACCGAGCGCATCCGCCAGCAGGGCCACGAGAAGCTCGCGACCTACGGCATCGGTGCCGATCTGTCGGATCAGGACTGGCGCAGCGTCGTACGTCAGCTGCTCGCGCGCGGCATCATCGTCGCGCAGGGCGACTACGGCACGCTCGCCCCCGGCGAGCAGTCGGTCGGCGTGCTGAAGGGCGAGACCCCTGTGCCGCTGCGCAAAGACACGATCGGGCGGCCGGCTTCCAGTCCACGTGCGCGCAAGGCGAGTGCTGCGGATGCTCTCGATGCCGGCGATCGCCCTCTGTTCGAGGCCCTGCGCGCGTGGCGTGCCGAGACCGCACGGGAGCAGGGGGTTCCCGCCTACATCGTCTTCGGCGATGCCACCCTGCGTGCGCTCGCCGAGCACCGGCCGGCCTCGTTGGCCGACCTCGACGGCATCACCGGCATCGGCGCCAAGAAGCGCGACGCCTATGGCGAGGGCGTGCTCGCGGTGATCGCCGCGGCCTGACTTCCGCCCGGGGCCCCAGCAGGGCTGTCGCGCGCGTCAGCGCAGCGGAAGAACGTCGTCGAGATGGGCGCGCAGGTGCGCGGTGATGTCGACCGCATCCCTGTCGTACAGCCACTGGTACTGCAGCCCATCCCACATCGCGACGAGCCAGACGGCCTCGTGCTCGGGGTCGCGATGCTCTGAGAGATCTCCGTCGACCTGAGCGAGCCGGAACAGCTCGGCGAAGTGGCCGATGACGCGTTCGAAGCGCACTGTGAAGTAGTCGTGAGCGGGGTGGGTCGCCGGCACGGCCTCGCACGACAGCACCGCGTAGACCTCGATCAGGCCCGGCTCATCGAGAGCGTTGACGAGCGCGCCCGCGGGGAGATCGCGCAGCGCGGCTCCGGCTCGCTCGGGATGCTCGTCGTGGCTCCGCTGCTGGATCGCGCGGTCGCGCTCGGTGAGCACGGCACTCAGCAGCAGCTCTTTCGAGGGGTAGTGGTGCAGGAGCGTCGACTTCGACACCCCGACCGCTTTTGCGATGTCGCTGAGGCTGGTGTCGCCGTATCCTCCCCGCGAGAACAGGTGCGTCGCGTCAGCGAGGATCTGCGCGCGGCGGCGCCGACCGACCGCGTAGCCGGGCTCGGTGTCGGCGGAGCTCTCGACGAGCGCCGCCGACATGGCGGGCAACGGTCCTGCGGCCACATCTGCGGGTGCGGGCTGAGCGGGGTCGCGCCAGCCGACGGGCAGCGCCCAGAGCGACTCGCGCTCCTCGAGCATCTGCACGACGTCGACGCGGTCGGGAAGGTACTGCGAGATCAGCTGCAGTCCGTCCCAGCCGGCCATGTGGCGGGTGGTCTCATCTGACACATCCCGGCAGGCGTCGATGGTGCCGTGCAGCGCCGCGTCTTCGAGCACCTCCGAGCTCAGTGCACGAAGGCGGGCGTAGCGATGCCGCATCCGCTCGTGGGCCGGATGCTCGGGTGCCGACGCCTCGCCCGTGAGTGCCGCGAAGAGTTCGAGGTAGCCCGGGGTGTGCGCGTTGCGCCGTGCGACGTCGGCGAAGATCAGCTCTCCGGAATCCGTCGCGGCGCCGAGCAGATCGAACGCCCTCTCGTTCTCCTCCTCGAACCCGGCGACGACTTCGGCGAGCAGGTCGTCTTTCGAGGCGAAGTGGCCGAGGAGCCCGGGGTGGCTCACGGATGCCGCGGCGGCGATGTCGCGCAGGGAGGTCGAGCGGTAGCCGTTCGAGACGAACAGCTCGCGGGCGGCATCCACGATCCGCAGGCGCGTGGCCGCGGCGCGCGCCTGACGCGAGCCCGTCGTCGTCGCTGTCGTCATCGCTCCCCCTTCCCCCTCATTCTCCCTCATTACCAGTCGGTAGACATTCACTTACCAAACGGTCGAGATTCGTGTATCGTCTTCCTCACGTCCGATCGCAGATGATCGACGAACCTTTGCCCCGAAAGGATCCCCCGTGACAGAGCTGTCATCGGCCGCCAGCGCGGCCGCCGTCGGTACCACCGGCTTCAAAGTCCCCGGCACCACGCCGCTGAAGACGCCCCGCGGATACACCCCCGGACTCGCCGCCGTGAACTTCGGCGTCTACCTGGCGCTTCTCACCCCGGTCATGGTGTCGATGGCGTTCAAGATCCAGCGCCTCGACCCGGTGAACACCGAGGGAAGCCTCGGACTCGTGATGGGTGTCGGTGCCGCGTTCGCGCTCATCGCGAACCCCCTGGTCGGGCGTCTCTCCGACCGCACGACCTCGAAGTGGGGCATGCGTCGCCCCTGGATCCTCGGCGGCGCGATCGTCGGCCTCGGCGGATTCGCGATCATCGGAGCCGCGACCTCGGTGCTCGTCGTGCTGCTGGCCTGGTGCCTCGTGCAGGCGTCGATGAACGCGGTGCTCGCCGCAGCCAACGCCACACTGCCCGATCAGGTGCCGGTCTCGAGTCGCGGCAAGGTCTCGGGCATCGTCGGCATCACGACGCCGATCGGCATCCTCGCCGGCAGTTTCATCGTGAACTTCCTGCCCGGTGACTTCGAGCGGTTCTTCGTCCCGGGTGCGATCGCCCTGATCCTCGTGGTCGTCTTCGTGCTCACCCTGAAGGACCGTCGACTCACCGAGAAGCCGGCCACACGCTTCACGGTCGGCACGTTCTTCGGCTCGTTCGTGTTCAACCCCCGCAAGCACCCGGACTTCGGATGGACCTGGCTGACCAAGTTCTTCGTCATGTTCGGCTATGCGGGCATCGCCACCTTCCTTCCGCTGTACCTCGTCAACAAGTTCGAGCTCGACGAGCAGGGGGCGGTCGGCACGATCCTCATCGCGAACCTCGCATCGATGGCCGCCATGGCCATCTCCGCTCCGCTCGGAGGGTTCCTGTCGGACAAGATCGGCAAGCGTCGACCGTTCGTCGCGATCGCGGGAGTGATCATGGTCGTCGGTCTCGTGATCCTGGCGCTCGCGCCCTCGATCCCGGTCGTCATCGTCGCGCAGGCCATCATCGGGCTGGGTGCCGGCTCGTTCCTGTCGGTCGACCTCGCCCTGGCCACCGAGGTGCTGCCGAACCCCGACGATGTCGCGAAGGACCTCGGCGTGCTGAACATCGCCAACGCGCTTCCGCAGTCGATCGCTCCCGCCATCGCGCCGAGCATCATCGCGCTCGGCGCAGCGACCCCGCTCGGCGGCTACACCACCTGGTACCTGTTCGGGGCGCTCGTCGCTCTCGCGGGCGCCGTTCTCGTCTACCGCATCAAGGGAGTCAAGTGACCATGACGAACACAGAGGTGATCACCGCAAGACCGTGGCTCGATACGAGACTGACGATCGATGAGCGGGTGCAGCTGCTCATCGATGAGATGACCGTCGCGGAGAAGGCCGGGCTGTTCTTCCACACGATGATCGCGATCGGCGACCTCGACGAGGCGAATCCGATCTTCGGCACGCCCAGCGCGCGCGAGTTCGTCGAGGGCAAGAACATGACGCACTTCAATCTGCTCGGCGCCGCGCCCACCGGGCGCGAGATCGCGGCATGGCAGAACGAGCTGCAGCGGCTCGCCGCCTCGACCCGTCTCGGCATCCCTGTCACGCTGTCGACCGACCCGCGGCACTCGTTCAGCGAGAACCCCGGCGCGTCGATCCTCGCCGGGCCGTTCTCGCAGTGGCCAGAGACGCTCGGTCTCGCCGCTACCCGCGACCCTGAGCTGGTCCAACGGTTCGCTGATATCGCCCGGCAGGAATATACGGCAGTCGGACTGCGCGTGGCGCTCCATCCGCAGGTCGATCTCGCCACCGAACCGCGGTGGGCGCGGCAGACCGCGACCTTCGGGGAGGACCCCGAGCTGACGGGCATTCTCGGAGCGGCATATATCCGTGGCTTCCAAGGGGAGTCCTTCGGCCCTGGGTCCGTATCGACCATGACCAAGCACTTCCCCGGCGGCGGTCCGCAGCTCGATGGTGAGGATCCGCACTTCCCTTACGGCCGCGAGCAGGTCTACCCGGGCGGCGAGTTCGAGCTGCACCTCAAGCCCTTCGAAGACGCCCTCGCCGCGGGCACCCGACAGATGATGCCGTACTACGGCATGCCTGTCGGCACCGAGTACGAGGAGGTCGGGTTCGGCTTCAACAGGTCGGTCATCACAGGACTTCTGCGCGAGCGGTTCGGGTTCGACGGCCTCGTCTGCACCGACTGGGGGCTGATCAACGATGCCGAGATCTTCGGGCAGCCGTTCCCCGCCCGCGCATGGGGTGTCGAAGACCTGACGCCGCGCGAGCGCATGCTCAAAGTGCTGGATGCCGGCGTCGACCAGTTCGGCGGCGAGGACTGCCCCGAGCTGCTGCTGGAACTCATCGCCGAGGGCTCCGTCTCGGAAGACAGGCTCGACGTCTCGGCCCGACGGATCCTGCGCGAGAAGTTCGAGCTCGGGCTCTTCGAGGCCCCGTTCGTCGACGAGGACGCGGCTGACGAGATCGTCGGACGCGCCGAGTTCCGTGCAGCGGGAGAGGCAGCCCAACGAGCCTCCGTCACGGTCCTGACGAACGACGGGGCGCTGCCGTTCACCACCGGGCTCACGCTCTACGTCGAAGGGATCGACGCCGAGGTCGCCGCGGCCTACGGCGTGGTCGTCGCGACGCCGGCCGAGGCCGACCTCGCGGTCATCCGTCTGCAGGCCCCGTTCGAGCAGCGCGACACCACGTTCGAGAACTTCTTCCACGCGGGCTCGCTCGAGTTCTCCGACGAGGTGCTCGACCACGTGCGTGCGATCGCACAAGCCGTTCCGACCGTGGTCGACGTTCTCGCGGATCGCCCCCCGATCCTCGAGCCCGTCACGGATGTCGCAGCTGCCGTCACGGTCAATTGGGGCGTCTCCGGGGCCGCGCTGCTCGATGTGCTGAGCGGCGTCGCGAGTGCGCAGGGCAGGCTGCCGTTCGACCTGCCGCGGTCGATGGCGGCGGTCGTCGCGTCCCGCCCGGACGTGCCCTTCGACACGGCGGATCCGCTCTTCCGATTCGGCCACGGGCTCACGCTCTAGCCATCGCCCGACCCTCCGAGACCGCCCCGCAGGCATCGACCTGTGGGGCGGTCTTCGTCGTGTGAGGAGTCCTGCGGCGGCGTGCTGCGGAGGTGGCCTTTCGTCCGCAGAAACGTGATCCCGGGAATCAACCTGCCGACCGGTTGCGGCGAGACGCGTCGGCGGTGGCCGCGCAGGCGGCGGCCCAGGCCGACGCGTCAGATGACGTGAACGCGGATGCGTCGACGGCGGCGGAGTCGAACTCCGCGGCCTCTTCTGAGTCGGCGGCGACGACGGACTCGTCGACCGACGCCTCGTCTGAGGCTGCGGCGAACACGAACGCGGCGGCTTCGGCATCCGCTTCGGCGAACGCCGACGCCTCGACCGATGCGACCGCTGAAGCATCCGCACAGGCTGCGGCCTTCGCGGATGCCACTGCAGAGGGGTCGGCTGCGGCTGACCCGGCTGCCGAGGCTGCGGCGGAATCGGCGGCGACGGCGACGTCGTCGACGGCCGCGACGGCCGACGCGACATCTGAGGCGAACGCCGGAGCGGCGATCGCGGCTCAGGCCGCGGCGCTGGCCGACGCGACGACGGACACCGCGGCCGAGGCCTCGGCGACGTCCGATGCCTCGACAAGCGCAGCATCGAACGCGAGTGCGGCGGCTGTCGCCAGCGCGTCGACCGATGCCTCCTCTGACGCGGTGGCCACGGCTGACGCATCGGCGGCGGCGGATCCGACGGCTGAGGCCGAGACCAACGCTTCGGCATCTGCTGCGGCGTCGGCTCAGGCTGATGACGACAGCAACGCCTCGGCGCAGGCGGCAGCGGTTGCTGCGGCACTGGCTGACGCGACGAGTTCCGCTTCGGCGGCGGCTGACGTGACGGCTGATGCAGCGGCTTCGGCGGCGGCCACGGACGACGCATCCACGGATGCTTCGACCACTGCCACCGCGGACGCGAACGCGTCGGCGGCTTCGGCGGCGGCTGCTCAGGCGGCGGCGCAGAACGACGCGACCTCGACGAGTGCGGCTGACGCCTCGGCTTCGGCCGATGCCGACCCGAACGCGTCGGCGGCTGCGGCGGCCAACGCCTCGTCGTCGGCCACGGCGTCTGCATCGGCTGCAGCTGATGTCTCGGCCACGGCTGACGCGTCGGCGGCGGCGGATCCGACGGCTGAAGCCTCGGCATCCGCTGATGCTGATGCTGATGCAGACCCGACCGGCAAGATCGCCATCACGATCAAGAACCCGGTTCTGGAGCGCGGCGAGAAGCAGACGGCGGTCGGCACCGGGTTCAAGCCCGGCGAGTCCGTCACCGGAGTGATGACCTCCGAGCCGATCGCACTGGGGACCAAGGTCGCCGATGCGCAGGGCACGGTCACCTTCACCTGGACCATCCCGTCGAGCACCGACCTCGGAACCCACGCGGTGACCCTGACCGGAGCGACCTCCGGCAGCGTCTCGGCCTCGTTCCAGGTCGTGGCCTCGGGCCTCGCCACCACCGGTGGTGAGATCCAGGGCGGGTGGATCGCGCTGGCGGCTCTGCTGCTGATGCTCGGGCTCGGAATGACGAGGATCGCGCGTTCCAGACGGCCGCACGTCCAGACGGAGTAACGCAGTGCAGGAACGCTGAGAGGTCGGGGCCGTCGCAGCGGCGGCCCCGACCTTCAGCGGTGAGAAGGATGTGGATGAGCACGATGACTGAGACCTCACCGGAAGTGCAGGATGCGGCGACTGCCGTGACCGCCCCGCGACCGCGCCCGACCTGGTGGGTGAAGCTCATCGCGTTCGCCGCCTGTCTGCTCACCCTGTGGCACGTGGGTGCGTCGTTCCTCTGGATAGCGCCGTACTCGGCACTGCGGGAGATCCCCACACAGGAGGTCCTCGCCGGATACATGCTGCCCATGTTCGGTCAGTCGTGGAGCGTCTTCGCTCCCGAGCCGATCAACGGCGACTACCACTTCAACGTCCGCGCCGTCATAGAGAAGGACGGCCAGGAGATCGAGACCGGATGGGTGAGCGCCACCGACGTCGAGCTCTCGATGATCCGCTACAACCTGTTCCCGCCTCGCGCCGGCATCCAGTCGAGTGAGGTCGCGAGCGGACAGATGAACGCGTTCAACAAGCTGAACGATGATCAGAAGGCCGTCGTGGGTCTCGACTTCGCCGAAGAGGACTGGGAGGAGTGGATGGCCCGCTCGTTCGACGAGCTCGAGGGCGAGAACCCGTCGACCGAGGCGTATATGGCCGAGGAGCATCTCTCCACCGCCTACGCCACTCAGGTGGCCTATGCGATCTGGGGCGCTGATGCGGTCATCAAGGTGCAGTACAGAGTGAGCCGCCAGAACGTCGTCCCCTATGCCGACCGCAATGATCCGAGCGCACAGCGCCCCGATCCCACGTTCTCGACGACCGGGTGGCGACTGCCTGTAGAAGAGGAAGGGCAGAGTCGCGAGAACTTCGCCGACACCTTCCGCGCCCAGTTCGAGAGGATCCAGCCGTGAGCGCGCCGATCAGGACCGCGCCCAAGGGAGACGCGAAGAAGAGGAAGGATGCCGGGCCTCAGGCCGTCCGCTCGTCGGTGACGGCGCCCGCCCCTGCATCCGCGCCCGCTGCTCCCGCTCCGTCGGTCTCGCCACCCCTTTCGCCGTCACCGACATCGCAGCCGACGTCGCAGCCGACATCGCAGCCGCCTCGATCGTTGGTGACGCGTCTGCTGAGCTTCGCCTCGTCGATGATCGGCGGTCTGTGGGCGATGGTCCTCTCGGCGATCGACCGGATCTCGGCGTTCGTGGGCGACTGGCTCTTCAACGGCAAGAAGGCCCTCTACGGCCTGGCGGTCACCCGCATCCTCTTCGGCATCACGGCCATCGGCCTGCTCGCGTCGAACTTCAGCACTCGTCTCTATACGTTCGGCTCCGGGTCGGCGTGGAACGGCGAGCTCGCCGAACCCGTCAGCGAGTTCCCGAAGATCTGGATCTTCAGCGCGTTCCACGCGGCGATGGGCAACGACGTCCTCTATACCGCTCTCTATCTGCTGCTCGGTGTGCTGGCTGTGCTGTTCGTGCTGGGCTGGCGCTTCAGGATCGTCCTTCCCGTGTTCTTCTGCCTGTGGGTGGGGTTCATCGAGGCCAACGACATGGTGGGTGACCAGGGCGACAACATGTTCCGCATCGCGCTGCTGCTGTTGTTCTTCGCCGACCCCGCCGCGCGCTGGTCGCTCGACGCCAAGCGTCGCGCGAAGAAGGGAGAGTGGTTCGCCCCGGCAAGCCAGCCGGCTCTTCTGGGCACTGTCTTCCACAATCTGGCCCTCGTGGCGCTCACCGCCCAGGTGTGCTTCGTCTACGCCTCGGGTGCTCTGTACAAAGCCGGCGGTGCGCCGTGGGAGGAGGGCTACGCGGTCTACAACCCGCTGCAGACCGCTCGCTTCGGCACGTGGCCGGTGCTGAGCGACCTCGTCACGACGTGGGGGCCGATGGTCGTCGCCGCGACTTGGGGGTCGATCATCCTGCAGGTGGCGTTCCCGCTGATGCTGCTCACGCGGCCGACGCGCCTCATCGGTCTGATCGGCATACTCTCTTTCCACATCGGCATCGGCGTGCTGATGGGACTGCCCTGGTTCTCGCTGACGATGATCGCGATCGACTCGATCTTCATCCGCGATCGGACCTGGGCGCGTCTGAGCTCGGGCACGAGAAGGCGTTGGGAGCAGGCCCAGACCGCGCCACCCACCCCCGCACGCGCCGAGGTCTGACGGCAGTCGCAGCGGACCGGACTGTCGTCTGACGACAATCCGCCAGGGAGATGCGCCCGCACCTCGTTAGAGGATGCGTACAGAGCACTTCGCTCATGGTTGTGGCAGACCTACCATGAGAGCATCCCTACTTCCCTCTGAGAGGAACGCTCATGGTCGACGCCGCCGTCCGTCCGAAGACGACTCGCCCCCACACCGACAACGCGGACGCGAACCTGCAGTTCGACGTCGCCCGGGTCACCGACCTGCTGATGGGCACCTGGGCCGACACCCGCCGCGAGGCGCGCGAGATGATCAAGGACTCGGCGTTCTGGCGCAAGGACGAGCTGGGCAAGGACGAGCACCGCGAGCGCGTGCTCAGCCAGCTGCACCTGCTGGTCGACAACAAGGCCGTGCACCGTGCGTTCCCGACGTCGCTCGGCGGCTCGGACGACAACGGCGGGAACATCGCCGGCTTCGAGGAGCTCGTCGTCGCCGATCCCAGCCTGCAGATCAAGTCGGGTGTGCAGTGGGGTCTGTTCGGCTCAGCGATCCTGCAGCTCGGCACGACGGAGCACCACGAGAAGTGGCTGCCCGGCGTCATGGACCTCTCGATCCCCGGCGCCTTCGCGATGACCGAGATCGGGCACGGCTCCGACGTGGCCGCGGTCGGCACGACCGCGACGTACGACCCGAGCACCGAGGAGTTCGTGATCAACACGCCGTTCCGCGGCGCGACCAAGGAGTACCTCGGCAACGCCGCTCTGCACGGAGTCGCTGCGACCGTGTTCGCCCAGCTGATCACGAACGGCGTCAATCACGGCGTGCACTGCTTCTATGTGCCGCTTCGTGGCGATGACGGCGTCGACCTGCCAGGCATCGGCCGCGAGGACGACGGCCTCAAGGGCGGGCTGAACGGCATCGACAACGGCCGTCTGAGCTTCGACCACGTGCGCGTTCCCCGCACGAACCTGCTCAACAAGTACGGCGACGTCGCGGTCGACGGCACCTACTCGAGCGCGATCGACAGCCCCGGCCGTCGCTTCTTCACCATGCTCGGCACGCTCGTGCAGGGGCGCGTCTCGCTCGACGGCGCAGCCTGCTGGGCCTCCGCCCTGGGTCTGAAGATCGCGATCACGTATGCCACGCAGCGCCGCCAGTTCGATGGGGCGGACGGGCAGGAGGTCGTGCTCCTCGACTACGGCAAGCACCAGCGACGCCTGTTCCCGCGGCTCGCGACGACCTATGCGCAGATCTTCGCGCACGACGAGTTCCTGCAGAAGTTCGACGGTGTGTTCTCGGGTCGCATCGACACACCCGAAGACCGCGAGGATCTCGAGACCCTCGCGGCGGCGCTCAAGTCGCTCTCGACCTGGCACGCGCTCGACACGCTGCAGGAGGCGCGCGAGGCCTGTGGCGGCGCTGGCTTCATGTTCGAGAACCGCCTCGTCGGGCTCCGGGCCGACCTCGACATCTACGTCACATTCGAGGGTGACAACAACGTGCTGCTCCAGCTCGTCGGCAAGCGTCTGCTGACCGACTACGCGAAGCAGTTCACAGGCAAGGATGCCGCGGCTCTGGCCAAGTTCGCCGTCGGGATGACCGCAGGCAAGCTGTTCCACGGCGCCGGCCTGCGTCAGTTCGGGCAGTCGGTCGCCGACTTTGGTCAGGTCGCCCGTTCGGTCGAGAACGGCCTGCGCGAGGAGCAGCAGCATCTGCTGCTCGCCGAGCGCGTGCAGCAGATGATCGCCGACATCGCCGGCCGACTGCGCCCAGCGGGCAAGGACAAGGTGCTCGGCGCCAAGTTGTTCAACGAGAACCAGGCCGAGCTGATCGAGGCGGCCCGCGCACACGGCGAGCTGCTGCAGTGGGAGGCGTTCACCGACGCCGTGCACCGGGTCGAAGACGCCGACACGAAGAAGGTGCTCACCTGGCTGCGCGACCTGTTCGGCCTGCAGCTCATCGAGAAGCACCTCGCATGGCACCTCATCAACGGCCGCCTCTCGACGCAGCGCGCCGCCGCGGTCTCGCGGTACATCGACCGCCTGTGCGCCCGGCTCCGCCCGTATGCCCTCGACCTGGTCGACGCGTTCGGATACGAGCCCGAGCACGTCCGCGCGCCGATCGCCTCGGGTGCTGAGCGAGAGCGCCAGGACGAAGCCCGCGCGTACTACGCCGCGCTCGCAGCATCCGGCGATGCGCCTGTGCTGGAGAAGACGCTGAAGAAGAACGCCAAGCGCTGACTCGGCATTCGCGGAACACAGAGAACCGGCCGGAATCGGGGGATTCCGGCCGGTTCTCTGTGTCTGAGCCGCCGCCGCAGTGGCTTGTGCCCGGATCGCTGCGCCTCGGCGGCTTGTGCCCGGATCGCTGTGCCGGGTGGCCTGTGCTGTCGAGGCGTCCTATCCGAGCGACCGCCGTGCGGCGGCTCCGTGAGTCACGAGCCGGGCTGGGGCGGGAACGGCGCAGCGGGAGGTTGCTGGCCCGGGGCCGGCGGATACTGCTGCTGCGTCGGCGCTGGTGAGTACTGTGCGGGCGGGTATTGCGCTGGTGGGTACTGCGCGGCAGGGTACGGTGCCGGCGGGTACTGCGCCGGCACCGGGCTATCGGTAGCCGGGGCTCCGGTCGCTCCTGTCGATCGCGCATGAGCGCCGACGCGCAGCAGCACCGCTGTGAAGGTCAGATAGATGAGTCCGGCTGCAGCTCCTCCGCCGTAGAGAAGGAGGCTCGGCACGACGGTGTTCATCCCTCGCGGCAGCTCGAAGAGCGCAGACATCACCGCATCGCGGGCCACGACGAGCAGGATGCTGCCGACGACGAGCACGAGGGCGGGAAGGACGAGGGCGAACCGCGACCAGCGGGTCACGGTGATGCCGGCGATCACGAGCAGCGTGCCGACGACGATCGCCAGGGCGGGCGCGGGGCGCACGTCGAACTCGAACCGCTGCAGGGCGAACAGCGTTCCCTCGGCGATTCCCCACGTGATCGCCCAGGCGCCTCCGGCGAGCAGCAGCAGGGTGGCGATGAGTCCGATCACGCCCAGTGCGGCGCCCTTCGGTCGAGGATCGCGGCGCACGAGGGTGAGCACCAGTCCCATCGCCCCGAGCGCGGCGAGCACCACGAGAGGGAGGCCGTACACGAAGCCCTCGACCCACTCCCGGGGCGCGATGCCATAGAGCCATGGCAGGGTCACGGGGAAGACGGCGACGATCAGCGGCACAATGCTGACGACGCCGATGACGATCAGGCCGGCTGAACTCCAGACGCCGGTGAGGACGACGAGGATGAGCAGGGCGAGGCCGAGGATCTGCAGCAGCAGAGGACCGATCAGCGACGCGAGATCGCCGTCGCTGGCGTACGCGAAGAACGTGAGGATCATGGTCTGTCCGCCGACAGACAGCAGGATCAGAGCGATGGGCGTGAGCACCAGAGCGATCACGCTGGTGATCAGGCGGGCGGTCAAGGTCGAGCGGTGCATGGGACTTCCCCTCCGGAGTCGTAGCACCAACGTATCGATCGCACAGGGATGGCGCACAGGGTTGGCGCACAGTGCGGCGCGGGTAGTGTCGATCTGGCCCACCCGAACCGACCCGAGGAGTCCGAGATGACCCGTGTTAACGCCTACGCCGCACCCAGCGAAGCCGCACCGCTCGAGAAGACCGTCATCGAGCGTCGCGAACTCGGCCCGAACGACATCCTGATCGACATCGCATTCGCCGGAATCTGCCACTCCGACATCCACACCGTGCGCGGTGACTGGGGCCCGCAGAGCTATCCGCTCGCGCCGGGCCACGAGATCGCCGGCACCGTCGCCGCCGTCGGGGCCGACGTCACGAAGCACTCCGTCGGCGACCGCGTCGGGGTCGGATGTCTCGTGAACTCATGCGGAGAATGCCGCAACTGCCAGCGTGGAGACGAGCAGTTCTGCTCCAACGGCGCTGTCTTCACCTATGGCAGCACCGACCGTGACGGCACCGTCACGCAGGGCGGATACTCCGAGCAGGTCGTCGTGACCGAGTCGTTCGCCGTCCGCATCCCCGATGCGCTCGCGCTCGACGTCGCCGCACCCTTGCTCTGCGCCGGCATCACCACGTACTCACCGCTGCGCCACTGGAACGTCGGCCCTGGCACGCGGGTGGCAGTCGTCGGACTCGGCGGACTCGGCCACATGGGCGTGCAGATCGCCCATGCGCTCGGCGCCGAGGTGACCGTGCTCTCGCAGACCCTCAACAAGAAGGATGACGGCCTGCGACTCGGTGCCGACCACTACTACGCGACGAGCGACCCCGAGACGTTCCGCTCACTGCGCGGATCCTTCGACGTGATCCTGAACACCGTCAGCGCCGTCGTCGACCTGCGCTCCTACCTCGGCCTGCTCGATGTGGGTGGGTCGATGGTCTGCGTCGGAGCCCCCGCAGAACCGCTCTCGGTCAACGTCTCGTCGTTGATCGGCGGACGTCGGTCGCTCGCCGGATCGAACATCGGCGGCATCCAGGAGACCCAGGAGATGCTCGACTTCTGCGCCGAGCACGGCATCGCCTCCGAGATCGAGGTCATCTCGGCCGCGCAGATCAACGAGGCCTACGACCGGGTGCTCGCCTCTGATGTGCGGTACCGCTTCGTGATCGACGCCAAGACCTTCGCGGACTGACGTTCGAAGGGGAACCCCCGGGGTGTTCACACTCCGGGGGTTCTTTATGTTCTTCGGCTCGTTCTCGCGGTGCTCTCGTTCTCCGAGATCTACGTCACTGGCCAACGTCCGTTCCTGCTCCTCGCCTGCTCCCTCGCTCCTTTCTTGTCACCCGCGCGCTCGCTCTCTTCTTCTCATCTGCTGGCTCTCGCGCTCGCTCTTTTTCTTCTCATCTGCTCCCTCGCTCCTTTCTTTCACCCTCTCCCGCTCTCCTCTTCTCGCCGCTTCTCTTCTCGTCTCTCGTCTTCTTCTCTCGTCTTCTCTCCTTCTTGTCTGGGCTTCTCTCCTTCTTCTCTCGTCTTCTTCTCTGGACTTCTTCTCTCGTCTTCTCTCCTTCTTGTCTGGGCTTCTTTTCTCGTCCCCTTCTCTCTCGTCTTCCTTCCGGCTCTCGTCGTCACATTTCACGCGGTCTTCTTGCGCCGTCGGTGCGACGAGTCCGCGCTGTATCGGGAGATTGGAATATGGCGTTGAACAGGGGTAAATAGGGGTGGTTTCGGGTCTCGAATGTCGGCGGCCCTCGGTTGACTAG
>NZ_JAVTIY010000014.1:0-58061 GCF_031843745.1 Microbacterium sp. WCS2018Hpa-9 | reverse complement strand
CGCGCATCACGAAGCCCCCACCCCTTCGGGAGGAGAACTGCGCCTCGGGAGGAGACTTCCCGCGAATCCCTCCTCCCCAGCGGCAGATCTCCTCCTCGAGGCGCCGGGCCCCCGCAGTGCGCACAGACCCTCCCCTGGTCGGAAGGCCGCATCGGCAAGACGCGCATCACGAAGCCCCCACCCCTTCGGGAGGAGAACTGCGCCTCGGGAGGAGACTTCCCGCGAATCCCTCCTCCCCAAGGGCAGATCTCCTCCTCGAGGCGGCGAGCCCCCGCATCCACCGACTTCCCCTATCGAACGATTAACGATAGATTTCTGTTGTTGCTCGATGAGAGGTGGAGTCATGGGGAAGTCGACGATCGTCGTATTGAAGGTCGTGATCGTGCTGGCGCTGATCGGATCCGTGGCGGTGCAGGCGCTCATCGTGCCGCTGCTGTGGCTCGACCTCGGCGCCGAAGAGCTGTGGGGCCGGATCACGCTCGTGTCGATCGTGGTGCTCGGGGTCGCGACCCTGCAGGTCTTCGGCATCTGCGTGTGGATGCTGCTGACGAAAGTGCGCCGCGGATCGATCTTCTCGACCTCTTCGTTCCGCTACATCGACGTCATCATCGGCGCGATCCTCGTGGCCGCAGCGCTCACGTGGATTCTCGCGGCGATACTCGCACCGGGCTCGGCCGCGCCGGGCCTCGTGGCGCTCATCGGAGGCGCCGGTGTCGTGCTCGGCGGCATCGCCCTGCTCGTCGTCGTCATGAAGGCGCTGCTGCGGCAGGCCATCGAGCGCGACACCGAAGCACAGTCGCTGCGCTCGGAGCTCGACAACGAGGTGATCTGATGCCCGTCGTGGTCGACATCGACGTGATGATGGCGAGGCGCAAGATGGGCGTCGGCGAGCTGGCCGAGCGCATCGGCATCACCCCGACGAACCTCGCAGTGCTGAAGAACGGCCGCGCGAAGGCGGTGCGCTTCTCTACGCTCGACGCTCTGTGCGAGGTCTTGGAGTGTCAGCCGGGCGACATCCTGCGCTGGGAGGCGTGAGGGGACGGGAAGTCACGGGCCGTGTGCGCTTGCGAAGTCCGTGTGCACTTTCGAAGTCCGAAGTCCGAAGTCGCGGAATCCGGACTTCGCAAGCGCACATCGCCTTCGCTGGCGCACGGGATGCCGGATGCCGCGCGCCGGATGCCGGATGCCGGATGCCGGATGCCGGGCGCGGGATGCAGAAGACCTACCGCCCGGCGAGCAGCTCGTACAGCCGTGCGGCCTCGCCCTCAGCCATGCCGTACCCGTGCTCAGGCCCCGGGTACACGCGTTCACGCACCTCACTCGCATACGCCGCGACTCCGGCGATCGAGACGCCCCGCACATCCGCATAGCGCTTGACGAACTTGGCGACCCCGCCGGCGTAGATGCCGAGCAGGTCGTGGAAGACGAGCACCTGGCCGTCAGCATCCGCTCCTGCTCCGATGCCGATCAGCGGAATGCGCAGCAGGGGCGCGAGTGCTGCGGTGACCTCGGACGGCACGGCTTCGATGACCAGCACCGAGACTCCGGCATCCTGCAGGGCGAGGGCATCCTCGATCACCTTGAGCGCGGCGTCGGCGGTGCGCCCCTGGGCGCGGTAACCGCCCAGTGATGTGGCGGTCTGCGGCGTGAGCCCGACGTGTCCGACGACGGGGATGCCGGCATTCACGAGCGCACGGGCGCGTTCGACCGTGGCGCCGCCGCGTTCGATCTTGACCAGGTCGACGCCCGCCTCTTTGATGAAGCGCTGCGCGGTCGCGATGGCGATCTCGTCGGATGCCTCGTACGACCCGAAGGGCAGGTCTCCGACGAGCAGCGGCTTCGTGAGCGCTCGCCGCACGGCCTTCGTGAGCATCAGCATCTCCTCGGTCGTGACGGGCACGGTGCTGTCGTAGCCGAGCACCGTCATCGCGGCCGAGTCGCCCACGAGCACCATGTCGACGCCGGCCTCTTCGACGATCTGCGCGCTGGGAAAGTCATATGCGGTGACCATGACGATGGGCTCACGGGCCTGCTTCTTCGCGTCGAGATCGCGCAGGCTGAGGCGCTTGGTCGGGGCGGCGTGGGCGCTCATGGGGTGGCCTCGGTGGTGTCGGTGGCGGTCAGCAGATGGTTGTCGATGAGTCGGGCAGCGCCGACGCGGGCAGCGATGAGCAGCAGCGCATCTCGTTCGATGCGAGTCACGGGTTGCAGGGTCTCGGCATCCTGGAGTTCCAGGTATTCGACAGCGATCCCCGCCGCCGAGAGCACAGCGTGGGCGGAAGAGAGGATGCTGGCGCCGTCGCGCTCCCCCGCTCGGTGCACGGCATCCGCGGCGTCGAGGGCGCGGTTGAGCGCGGTCGACTGGGCGCGAGCATCCGCGTCGAGGTAGACGTTGCGCGAGCTCATCGCGAGTCCGTCAGGTTCGCGGACGATCGGGCACGCCACGATGCGCACGTCGAGGTCGAGGTCGCGCACGACCCGGCGCACGACCAGCACCTGCTGGGCATCCTTCTGGCCGAAGTAGGCGACGTCGGGCTGCACGATGCCGAACAGCTTGGTGACGACGGTGGCGACGCCGTCGAAGTGGTGGGGTCCGCGGCTCGCGCCGTCGAGCACCTCGGTGATGCCCGCGACGTGGATGTTCGTGGCGAAGCCGTCGGGGTAGATCTCGGCGGGCTCGGGAGCGAACAGGATGTCGACACCCTCGGCCTCGGCGAACGCGGCATCACGAGCCTCGTCGCGTGGATAGGTGCTGAGGTCTTCGTTCGCGGCGAACTGCGTCGGGTTGACGAAGAGCGAGACGACGACGAGGCCGTTCTGCTCGCGTGCCGCGCGCACGAGCGAGAGGTGACCCTCGTGGAACGCGCCCATCGTCGGCACGAGTCCGACCGACCGGCCCGCTGCCTTGGCTTCGCGAACCGCGGCTCGCACCTCGGCGATCGTGCGGAGGATTCTCATGCCTGTGGCTCCTCTGTGGTGGCCGTGTGATCGGCAGTCGACTCGGTGGTGGCCGCGCGTGGCGCGCGCCCGGCGACCGCGCGGGTGGCGGTGGCGAGTGCGTCGAAGAGGTCTTGGTAGTCAGCGGATGCTGCGCGCTGACGTGCGACCGTCGCTTCGTCGCCGCGGGCGATGGGTCCGGTCAGGGCTGCGGATGCGCCGGACGCCACCCAGTTGTCGACCGTCTGCCGCACGAGCGGCGCCAGGTGCGCACGGTTCACCCCGGCATCCCGCCCTAGGTGTTCGGCCGCATCGAGCACGGTGAGCACGAAGTTCGAGGAGAAGGATGCGGCGGCGTGGTACTCCGCACGGTGGGCGTCGTCGACGCGGAACGGGTTCGCGCCGAGGGCTCGTGCCAGCTGCTCAGCCACCTCGAGCGCCTCGGGTGTGCGGCCGTCGACCGCGACGCCGATGCCACGGAAGGCCTCGGGCGTCTCCTTGCCGGTGAAGGTCTGCAGCGGGTGGATGCTGAAGTCGACATCGGTGAGCGCAGTCGCGCCCGAGACGTGGGCGACGAGGCGCGCATGCGGTCGGGCGGCGAAGGCCACTGCTGCGATGGCGGAATCCGGAACGCAGAGCAGGGCGATGTCGGCATCCGGCATCCGGTCGTCCCGGCGCAGGGGCCCCAGGACGACGAAGCCCGCTGCGCGCAGGGCCCGTGCGAGTACGCCGCCGAGACGGCCGGCGCCGACGATGGCGATGGTCGTTTCAGGGGTGAGAGCAGAGGTGCTGTGCATGTCGATTGCCCGGCCGAGACGTGCGGCGCGGATGGGATGAGTATCCGCCCGAATCGACGTATGCGCAAAATCTTAGAGCAAATAGCGCGGTCAGGAACCCAGTCTTGTTACCATTCTGTGCATTTTTCGCTGTGAGAGTTCATCTATTGATCCAGGCGCTGTCGTCGACCGTTCGTTGAGCGAGGACGGCGGAGCGACCGAGACGAAACGCGCCGCTCTCTCTACAGGTAGTAGGTGCGCGAGAGTTCGGCGCCGTCTTCTCGACCCCACTCGATCGTGACGCCCCGCACGGCAGGCCCTCCCAGAGTCCGACGCAGACGCACTTCGAACGACGCTCCCGGTGGCACGCCGAGCGGAAGCTGCTCGCGCAGGGTTGCCTCGATACCGGCCGTCGCCGAGATGCCCGAAACCGTCAGAACCTCCCCGCTCGTGTTGCGGAAGCTCCCGACTCGTCCATCACCGCCGAACATCCACGGTTCCGGCTCAGCAGCCGACGAACCCCTGAGGCTGCGGCCACCGGGTTGAACCGTCGGCTCGCGGTTGAGCGCATCACCGATCTCGCGCACGCCGCCCTTCGCCGAGAGGCTGTTGATGAACGCGATGACCGCCACGGTCGACGCCGCGATGGATGCCACGGCACCGAGCCACGAGGGCACGACGACGCCCCAGAAGTCGGTCGGCACGGGTTCCATGACCGCACTCTATCCGCGGCCGCCGACACCGGACAGGGGTGGTCTGCGCATTGTCGAACCCTCGCCGCGTTTCGTCTCAGTCGACTTCATCGTCTTCGCTCGACGACCAGTGGGAACGCTGCACCCCGGCATCCGCCTTACCCTTAACTGTTCTGCCCCATCCCCGGGCACCTTCTCTGGAGCATCCCCATGTCTGCAACTTCGGTCGACGATCGAACCCGCTACCGGGCGAACCCCACGGTGCTTCAGGCGCTGAAGAGCCCGCGGATGCTGACGCGCGAGGTGCTCGCCGGTCTGGTCGTGGGGCTCGCGCTGATTCCCGAGGCGATCGCGTTCTCGGTGATCGCGGGCGTCGACCCGAAGGTGGGCCTGTTCTCGTCGTTCATCATGGCGGTGTCGATCGCGTTCCTCGGTGGGCGTCCGGCGATGGTGACCGCGGCGACCGGAGCCGTCGCGCTCGTGATCGCACCCGTCGCGCCGACGTACGGGCTGGACTACTTCATCGCGACGGTGATCCTGGCGGGCATCTTCCAGGTGATCCTCGGGGTGGTGGGCGTTGCGAAGCTGATGCGGTTCATCCCGCGCAGCGTCATGGTCGGGTTCGTGAACGCGCTGGCGATCTTCGTGTTCAGCTCGCAGTTCCCGCAGCTGATCGATGTGCCGTGGCTGGTGTATCCGCTGGTCGCGCTGGGCGTCGTGGTGATGCTCGTGATGCCGAAGATCACCAAGCTCGTGCCGGCGCCGCTCGTGTCCGTGATCATCGTGACCGGTGTCGTGCTGGCCTTCGCGATCGCGGTGCCGACGGTCGGCGATGAGGGCGAGCTGCCCAAAAGCCTTCCCGAGCTGTTCATCCCGAACGTGCCGCTGACGTGGGAGACGTTCACGATCATCGCGCCGTTCGCGCTCGGGGTGGCCTTGGTCGGGCTCATGGAGTCGCTGCTCACCGCCAAGCTCGTCGACGAGATCACCGACACGCACTCGAACAAGACCCGTGAGTCATGGGCCCAGGGCGTCTCGAACGTGCTCTCAGGCATCTTCGGCGGCATGGGCGGATGCGCCGTGATCGGCCAGACCATGATCAACGTCAAGGCTTCGGGCGCCCGCACCCGCATCTCGACGTTCTGCGCCGGCATCTTCCTGTTCCTGCTGGTCGTCGTGTTCGGCGACTTCGTCGGCACCATCCCCATGGCCGCCCTCACCGCCGTGATGATCATGGTCGCGATCGGAGCCTTCGACTGGCACAGCATCAAGCCATCGACTCTGAAGCGGATGCCGAAGAGCGAGACGTTCGTGATGGTCGCCACCGTCGTGCTCGTGCTCATCACGCACAACCTCGCGGTCGGCGTCGTCGGCGGGGTGCTCGTCGCGTCGGTGCTGTTCGTGCGGCGCGTGGCGCACTTCGTCTCGGTGACGCGAACCGTGTCGGATGCCGGAGATGCCGTCACGTACACCGTGACCGGCGAGCTGTTCTTCGCCTCGAGCAACGACCTGACGACGCTGTTCTCGTATCCGGAGGATCCTGGTCTTGTGGTGATCGATCTGTCGGGGTCGCACATCTGGGATGCCTCGACGGTCGCAGCCCTCGATGCGATCGAGACGAAGTACACAGCGCTCGGCAAGACGGTCGAGATCGTCGGGATGAACGAGAGCAGCCAGCGGATGCGGGGAAGGCTGACTGGCGGGTTCGAGTGACGCGTCCGGACTTCTCGCAGGGTCCTCAAGACGTGTAAAGAATCGGCGCCAGTTTTCACACGTCTGTCCGACTGTTGAAGTCTCGTCACAGATCGCTTCGGCGCCCTCGTGAGCCGAAACGCGCCCAGACGTTCACCCGACGCCCCTTCTGCGTTCACTTCCGCCGCCTATCTTGAGTGCGGTCGCGCGAACGCGGCTAAGAAACAGACTGATCGTTGTACATACACCACAACTCCGAGGTAAAGTCAGATCAGACATACCTCGATGACGAGAAAGGCGACCATGGTCGACATCCGAAAGAAGCGCTGGTCTCTCCTGGGAATCGCTGCGGTGGCGGCCGTGACCCTGACCGGCTGCGCAGGCGGCAGCACCGAGACCGACGGCGGCTCGAGTGACGGCGGGTCGGATGCGACCCTCATCGTCTACACCAACTCGAACAGCGACGGCCGTGGTGAGTGGATCACCGAGAAGGCCGCGGATGCCGGCATCGACATCGAGATCGTGGGCCTCGGCGGCGCCGACCTCACCAACCGCATCATCGCCGAGAAGAACAACCCGGTCGGCGATGTCGTGTTCGGTCTGAACAACATGTTCTTCGAGCAGCTCAAGGCCGAAGAGGCGATCACCGCCTACGAGCCCGAGTGGAGCGGAGAGGTTCCCGCCGACGCGGGCGACCCCGCCGACGGCGCCTTCTGGCCGCTCGTCGAGCAGGCCATCGTCACGGTCTACGACGAGAACAAGATCACCGACGCCCCCTCCGACGAGGAGGACCTCTGGACCGAGGAGTACGCCGGCCGCTACGAGGTCAACCCGGCACTGGGCCAGGCCACCCCGCAGCTCGTGCTCGCCAGCATCCTGTCGCGTCACCTCGATGAGGACGGCGACCTCGGTGTCAGCGACGAGGGCTGGGAGCTCGTCGAGGCGTACTACGCCAACGGTTCGCCCGCGGTTGAGGGCACCGACCTCTACGCCCGCATCACGCGTGACGAGGTCGACTACGGCGTGCTGCCCTCGAGCGGCATCGCGGCCCGTGACGAGGAGTACGGCACGAAGACCGGCATGATCGTTCCTGACTACGGCGTGCCGTACGTCACCGAGCAGATCGCGCAGATGAGCGCCACCGACAACGAGGCCAAGGCTCAGGAGTTCATCGACTGGTTCGGCAGCGCCGAGGTGCAGGGCGAGTTCGCCGCCGAGTTCAACTCGATGCCCGTCAACGAGGGTGCGGTCGAGCAGGCCAACCCCGAGGTCGTCGAGCTCATGGGCACCCTCGACCGCCAGGACATCGACTTCGGCTTCGTGAGCGAGAACCTCGGTGCGTGGGTCGAGAAGACCACGCTCGAGTACATCGGCTGATCGAGAAGGACGACCGGAACAAGCACATGATCCGTTTCGAAGATGTCGAGGTCGCGTTCGGCGATCACCATGCGGTCTCGCACCTCGATCTGGAGATCCAGGAGGGTGAGTTCTTCACCCTCCTGGGTCCGTCCGGATGCGGCAAGACCACCGCCCTGCGAGCACTCGCCGGGTTCGTCGAGCCGACCGGCGGGCGCATCCTGATCGGCGGGCGCGATGTCACGCGCGTGCCGAGCGAGAAGCGCGGCGTGGGCATGGTGTTCCAGAACTACGCGCTGTTCCCGAGCATGAACGTGCGCGAGAACATCGCGTTCGGGCTCTCGATCCAGAAGGCGTCGAAGGCCGACCAGCGCCGTCGCGTCGACGAGATCGCCGACCGCACCGGACTCGCACTCACGCAGCTCGAGAAGAACGTGTCAGAGCTCTCCGGCGGACAGCAGCAGCGCGTGGCGATCGCCCGCGCGCTCGCACTGACCCCCAGCATCCTGCTGCTCGACGAGCCGCTGTCGAACCTCGACGCGAAGCTCCGTGTGCAGCTGCGCGAGCAGCTGAAAGACCTGCAGCGCGAGGTCGGCGTGACCACGGTCTACGTCACGCACGATCAAGAAGAAGCCCTCACCCTCAGCGACCGCATCGCCGTGCTCGACGCCGGCACGCTGCAGCAGGTCGGCACCCCTGAAGAGATCTACGACCGCAGTGCGACGCCGTTCGTCTGCCGCTTCATCGGCGAGAACAACCGCCTCAGCCCGGCGCAGGTCACGAGCCTCGGCGGCGGACTGGATGCCACGGCAGAGAGCTATGTGCGGCCCGAGAAGCTGCACCTGGCCGATGCCGGAGACAGCTCTACGGCATCCGCCTCGCTCGATGGCACCATCGTCGATCGCACGTACCACGGCAGCCACAGCGTCTACACGGTGACGGCCGAGGATGCTCCGCTGCGCGTGAGCGTTCCGGCTGCGGCGAGCGCCCGCCAGTGGAACCCGGGCGACGCCGTGCGCGTCGACGTGGATCCCCGCTGGATCCTGCAGTACCCGGCGGCATGACATGTCGGATGCGCAGAAGCCCAGCAACCCCATGAACCCCGCGGTCCCGCCGTCAGCGGCCGTGACCGGAGAAGCCGGCTCCTTGACGACCCACGCGGTCGTCGAGGGTCAGACGCCGGGACCGCGGCCCCGCAAGAGAGGACGCCCTGGCAGCGTGAAGGCGATGCTGCGTTCGCCGCTCGCCTGGATCACGGGCATCATCGTGATCTGGTTCGCCGCGGCGTTCCTCGTGCTGCCGAACGCCGCCCTGCTCGGGGTCACGTTCTTCCCCGACGGGCAGTTCAGCATCCGCGCCGTCGAGAAGCTGTTCGGCAGCGAGCGCGCACTGAAGACGCTCGGCAACAGCTTCGTGCTCGCGATCACCCTGTCGATCACGGTCAACGTGGTCGGTGTGTTCATCGTGCTGGTGACGAAGTACTTCCAGGTGCGCGGCGCGAAGGTCCTGTGGCTCGGCTATGCCACCACCTTGATCTACGGCGGCATCGTGCTGGCCGCCGGCTACAACTTCATCTACGGCCGGTTCGGGTTCTTCACGAACATGATGGTCAACTGGTGGCCCGACATGGACCGCGACTGGTTCTCGGGGTACTTCGCGGTCGTCTTCGTGATGACGTTCGCGACCACGACGAACCACATGCTGTTCCTCTCCTCTTCCCTCGGCAAGGTCGACTACGCGTCGATCGAGGCGGCGAAGCTGATGGGCGCCTCGACCTGGACCATCCTGCGCCGCATCGTGCTGCCAGTGATGAAGCCGATGCTGTTCGCCGTCACGGTGCTGACGTTCCTCATCGGGCTGGGTGCGCTGACCGCTCCGCTCGTGCTCGGCGGGCCCGACTTCCAGACCGTCGCGCCGCTGATCATCGATCTCTCGCGCAGCCCCATCACGCGTGACATCGCAGCACTCCTGGCGATCGTGCTCGGCATCGCGACGATCATCCTGCTCGCGATCATGAACCGCTTCGAGAAGTCGGGTGTGTACTTCTCGGTCGCCAAGGTGGCGACGCCGATTCAGAAGCAGAGGATCCGCAACCCGTTCGCGAACGTCGTCGTGCACGTCATCGCCTACCTGCTGTGGGTGATCTACCTCATCCCGGTCGTGCTGATCGTGATCTTCTCGTTCGTCGATGCGCGCAGCATCCTCGCCGGGTCGATCACCCTCGACAGCTTCACGCTCGACAACTACATCACCGTGTTCTCGAGCGCCGAGGCGATCCGTCCGTTCATCGTCAGCGTCGTCTACAGCGCGCTCGCCTCGCTCATCGTGGTCGGCGGGCTGCTGTTCGTGGCACGGATGCTGCAGAAGCACCGCAACCTGCTGACCACCGCGATCGAGTACGTGCTGCACATCCCGTGGATCCTGCCGATCGTGCTGATCGCGCTCGCCCTGGTGACCGCGTTCGACGAGCCGCGGGCGATCGTGGGTGGCTTCGTGCTGACCGGCACGCCGATCCTGCTGCTCATCGCGTACATCTGCGTGAAGATCCCGTTCACGCTGCGCCTGCTCAAGGCCGGGTTCGCGTCGGTGCCCGATTCGCTCGAAGACGCCTCGCGCATTCTCGGTGCGAAGTCGCTGACGACGTTCCGCAAGGTGCTGGTTCCGCTGGTGCTGCCGACGGCCGCGGCGATCACGGCGCTGAACTTCAACAGCCTGCTCGACGACTACGACGCGGCGATCTTCCTCTATCACCCGCTGTTCAAGCCGCTCGGTGTGGCGATTCAAGAGAGCACGCGCGGCGAGAACAACCTCGATGCGATGCCGATCACGTTCGTCTACACAGTGCTGCTGATGATCATCATGGGTGTCACCATGTATCTCGTGTATGGACGAGGTTCGCGCGCCGGAGCGCCCCGCAAGGCCAAGAAGGCGCGCGCGTGAGTGGTGCGGACGCCGGGGCGCCGGGGCTGCGCGTTACGGTCAGCGATGTGGCCGCGGCCGCCGGGGTGTCTCGGGCGACGGCGACCAGGGCGCTGAAAGGCGAGGGGCGATTCGCGCCCGAGACCCAGGAGCGGATCCTCGCCGAGGCCGAGCGCCTCGGATACGTGCGCAACACGATGGCCGCCGAGCTCGCCGCCGGTCGCACCGGCACGGTCGGGCTGATGCTGCGCGACGCGAGCAACCCCGCCTACGGTCTGCTGTTCTCGCGGTTGCAGGACGAGGCGCACAGGCGTGGCCTCGACCTCGTGACCGTGACGATCGGCGCCGACGTGCAGGGCGCCGAGCAGGTCAATGCGCTGCACCGGCTGCTCGGCATGCGCGTCGCCGGACTGATCGTGGCGACCGGAGGAATCACGGCCGCACAGCTCGAGCCATTCGCCGACCAGGTGCCGATCGTGCGCGCGGGGCGGGTTGAGACGGCGGAGCGGATTCATACCGCGCACTATGACGACCCCTCGCATGGAAGGATGCTGGCTTCGCATGTCTTGTCGCTGGGGCACCGGCGCGTGGTCGTGCTCTCCGGCGCGGAGGATGTCTCGTTCGCCGAGCATCTTCGGGCTTCGGCGATGGAGTCGACGTTGGTTGCCGGCGGGGCATCGGTGACTCGGGTGTCTGCGGGAGCAGCGCCGACCGATGGAGTGGATGAGGCGCTGGATGCCGTGCGCGACGGGGCTACAGCTGTGATGTGCGCGTCGGACTACCGGCAGCTTGCGGTCATGCGGGCGTTGCGTGGTGCCGGGTTGTCTGTGCCCGGGGACGTGAGCGTGACGGGGTGCGACGGCATCCTTCCCGGTGCCGACCTGCTGGGGCTGACGACTCTGCGGATTCCGGTCGAGGCTGTCGCTGCCGCGGCTGTCGAGACGATGCAGCTTCTTCTGAGTTCTGACGCCGACTCCGCGCCGACCGTCAGGCAGCCGTTCGTCGGAACCCTCGTGCCCGGGTCGACTGCCGCGGCCATCTGACTTCTGTCCTGTACTTGTTCGTCGTCTCACTGGAAGAGAAATGATCCTCACCGAGCACTCTCGCCCATCGCACACCTTCGTGCACATCTCCGACACGCACCTTCCCGGTGAACGCGCGCCACTGTATGGCAGTGGGGCGGATGCTGACGCGAACCTCAATTCTGTGCTCGCCCGGTTGGTGTCTTCCGGGCTTCGCCCTGACGCTCTGCTGTTCACGGGGGATCTGGCGGATCGCGGGGACGCGTCGTCGTATCGGCGGTTGCGGGAGTTGGTGGCGCCGGCGGTTGAGGCGTTGGGGTGCGAGGTCGTGTGGGCCATGGGCAACCATGACGAGCGCGGGGCGATGCGGGCGGAGCTGGGGCTTGCGGGTGGCTCTTCGGATGCTGTTGTCGAGGTGCGCTGGTTCGGCGGGATGCGGGTGATCGTGCTGGATTCGACGGTTCCCGGGCACCACTGGGGTCGGGTCGATGAGGCGCAGTTGGCGTGGCTGGGTGGGGAGCTTGCTACGCCCGCGCCGGAGGGTTCGCTGCTGCTGATCCATCACCCGCCGCTGCCGACGGTGCTCGACCTTGCGGTGACGGTCGAGCTGCGCGAGCAGGCGGCGCTCGCTGAGGTCTTGGCAGGGTCGGATGTGCGGGGGATCCTATCGGGGCACGTGCATCACCCGTCGTTCGGGACGTTTGCGGGGATTCCCGTGTCGGCGGCGTCATCGAGCGCGTACGGGCAGGATCTTGCCCAGCCGGTCGGAGCCACGCGTGGGCATGATGCGTCGCAGGGCTACAACCTCGTGCACGTGTATGAGGGGACGATCGTGCATTCGGTCGTGGGGCTTGAGGTCGGTGCGGATGTCGGGGAGCCGGTTGCGGCAGAGGAAGCCGGGAGGCGGATCGCGGGGCGTGGGATTAGCTGGCGGGAGCGGGCGTAGCCGGTCCAGCGCCCCGCAACTTTCATCTTTCGCGAAAGACGTTCCGAGTTCGTGCGCCTCTTGGACTTCGCGACTGGGCGCGACGCTACCGCCGGTTCTCTTCGATAACTGAGAGGATTGATCGCACTTCAGCTGTGGGTTGCATTCCGAACACTTGGATAATGAGCTCGACCTGCCTTGCGACAATCAATCGGAGGGCCATCACAGCTGTACGGAACAGGACAGAAGAGTCCTCAAAGTGCACACCGTTCGCGCCGCCCGCACTCACAAACTCGCGCGCCGCAGCCCGCACTTCGCGGAGTGCGTCTTTAAGCGGACCCGCCGTCGAAGAGGCCATCATCAAACTCGCCGCATTGCGAAGATTCAAAGCTGATTGAACGCAAAAATCGGAATCCTCCCTAACGTGCGAGTCGGACAGAACACGAAGGTCGCCCACAAGATCAAGAAAATTCTCGGCAACTCCCCAATTGCTGCTGATGTGCGCATCGAGCGACGGGTCGTAGATGGTCACTTTTCCTCTTTCAGTCGTCGTTCGATAGCATCGTCCAGTTCTCGCAACACCTGCGCTCGGAAGACAGGCGTCTCTCTCGGAAACCGGGTCAGCAGCGAGTTGTCCGAATAGGGAGACTTGGTACCAGTTGCCACTCGAAGCAAGGGTATGTCCGTCGGGTCGGTCGCATCCCGCACAAGTGCGCTGATGTGTCCCGAAACGTGCTGCGGCCCGGTGACGTGCCACTGATCGTAGATGTCGGCGAGAATCTGAAGCTCGAAGGACAACCGCCGCTCTCGCGCCATAGCCCGCCTCGCATCCGTGGCATCTTTCCTTGCATGGATCGCTTGCCTCACTGCGACCCAAAGCGCGACCACCGTAATCACTCCTACGAAAAGATTGATCGAGAGTTCAAGAACTGCGAGATCCTCGGCCAACACACTCCTCCTCCCAGCGGTCGCGCTCAGACTACTGCCATTACAGCTGAACCGCGATCGACTGGGCGGCGGCGGTTGCCTCCGACACCGTCGCGATCCCCGTATGTTGCGGTCGTGTGCGCATTGGGCGAGGAGTGACGCTGAACGCATGGCCGCCGGTGGGTCGATCCGCCCAGGCAGACCCCCACCGACCGGCGTCGACAGCCGCTCACGGAACCACGATGACCTTGCCCGATACCTTCCCGTCCGCTGCATCCGCGTGGAGTCCCTGAAGCTCGGTCAGTGGGATGCGACGAGTGACCTCCAGCGTCAGCTCTCCACTGTCGACCAGCGACACGAGTTCGGCAAGCTTCTCCGCATCACTCCGAACGAACATGACCACCGACTTCACACCACGGCCCGCGTCATCCGGCGCCGGCATCCAAGCAGTGGTGCTCACCACGACTCCCCCGTCGCGCACGAGTCGCACCAGGGCGGTGAACTCGTCCGGCTCGATCGGAGCCAGGTTGAGCAGGAGATCGACCTGCTCGGAGACGGCATCCAGGACCTTGGTCTCGGTGTGGTCGATGATCTCGTCGGCACCCGCCGCACGCACGGCATCCGCACTCCGCGGGCTGGCCGTCGCGATGACGTACGCACCCGCACGCTTCGCCAGGGCGATCGCGTACTTGCCGACGACTCCGCCGGCGCCGACGATGAGCACTCGCTCGCCCGCCTCGAGGCCGCCGTCGTCGAAGAGCGCCTGACGCGCGGTCAGCGCGACGGATGGGAGCGCTGCGGCATCCGCGAGCGGCACGCTGGTCGGCGCCGGGACGAGTGCATCCGCGGGGGCGATGACGTACTCCGCCGCTCCGCCATGGGTCGCCATCGGCAGGAAGGCGATCACCGCGTCACCCACCGCGAAGCCGTCGACTCCGCCGCCCAGGGCGTCGACCGTTCCTGAGACGTCGTATCCCGGGATGTGCGGGAGCACCACCGGGATCGGCAGGAAGCCCGCGCGCATGCCGTTGTCGGCGGCACTGAACGCGGATGCTGCGACCCGCAGCCGCACCTGGCCGGCGCCCGGGACGGGCTGGGCGATCTCCTCGTACTGCAGAACCTCGGGGCCGCCCACTTCGTGGAACCGTACTGCCTTCATGGTCTTTCCTTTCGTTAGGTGCTTCGAATTCGAAGCAATAAAATGAACGTAGCACTGCTTCGAATTCGAAGCAACAGGTATACTGGATCCATGAGCACACGACCCCCTCAGCTCTCCCCGACGGAGCTCGCGGCCTATTTCGCCTTCACCGAGGTGAGCAGCCTGCTGCGGCATGCGGTCGAGAAGCAGCTGCGCGACGTCGGCAAGCTCAGCTACGTGCAGTTCCAGCTGCTCGCGCGGCTCGGCGACGCCCCGGATGGGTCGCAGCGGATGACGGACCTTGCGGATGGGGTCGTGTACAGCCGAAGCGGGCTGACATATCAGGCGCAGTCGTTGGAGGAGCGCGGACTCGTCACGCGCGGGCCGTCACCAGAGGATGAGCGCAGCACCATCGTCGCAATCACGGACGAGGGGCGGGATGTGTTGGCGATGGTGTTCCCGGGTCACATCGCGGCCGTGAAGGCGCATCTGTTCGAGTCGCTCAGCGCGGGGGATGTGGAGATGCTCGCGCGGGTGATGACCCAGGTCAGTGGGCACCTGCGAGCGGAGCCTCCGCGGAGTGCGGCGCCGCGGAATCGCGCATTGAGCAAGTAGCCACCGAGAGACGGGCACGAACCGACAAAGCGATGAGCTCTTTCCGGACTCGTTCATCTGGCGCGGCATGAATCTCGAGCGGAGCCTGTCAACCTCGATGTTGGCCGACGGACGCCGCTGTCCGTTTCAAGACAGAGACTCCGGTGGAAAAGTACGATCGATGCCTGCTCGCGTTTGCCTCAATCAAAAGCAGGATGGTTATATCCCGAGAGAAAGTTCGTCGGCGTCGGAACCGCCAGCGTTATCCACGAGGCGACCGCAGGCATGCCGCGCACGCGTGATCGCGACGTAGAGGACGCAGTGCTCCTCGTCGAGTTCTTGGAGGCCAGATGCGAGAGTGGTGATCTGAGCTTGGGAAAGGACGACGCCGACGCGACCCCATTCCCGACCCTTCGCCTGGAATACCGTGAGCCCCGGCACGACTGCCGCACTAGCGAGCCTGGCGGCGAGCCGCTCAAGTTGGGCCTCGACCGCGGCCTCCTTATGGTCCGATAGTCGATTCGGCTTCCGGACGCCAAGCGCCTTTATCGCTTCGCGCAGATCGTCGAGGACCTGGCTCGCCTTCTGGCCGTTCCGCAAGTTCGCGAGTATAGGGCCAAGCGCTTCTTCCTGTCGTGCCTGGAAATCGTCGCGGTCGAGTCCGAGCCTGACGATTGCGCCCTCTCGACCGAATGAGTGCACGCCAAGCCGAGTACGCGTTGCAACATCGAGGAGAAGATTCATCGCCGCATCGGTTGCGTTGTTCACGGTTCGGAACGCGAGAGGGAGGACGTTGTCACCCACAGTCCAGAGCAGCCCCCAGTTCCGCGCAAGGGCTACGTCGACGTCAGCGCTTGACGCCACGGGCAGAATTACGCCGTGGCCGCTGCGCAGCGCTGTTGTGAGCTGAGGCATCTGGTCGCCGACAAATCTGAACGATTCTGGCTGCTCAAAAGCGACGAACCGGTCGGAAGTCGCGTCGAAGAGCTTCTCAACGACTTCTGGCCGTGCACCTCGCCACTTGTAGAGCGCTTGCCATGGATCACCGATCAAGGTGACGGACAGCCCTCCCTCAGCTGCAAGGTATGCCACGTAAAGGTCGAGGTCGTCGCCGTCATAGACCTCGTCGATGACCAACGCACGGTAATTCGCACGTATCCAGTCGGACGCGAACTGCCTCATCTCGTCGATTTGCATCGCCGATCGGAGAATCTGTCGCACGTCCTCATGGCTCACTGCTCCGCTTGAGAGGACCGCTCGGTGATCTGCAGCGCCGCCAAGACCGGATTCGGGCTTCACCACCTGGCGGCTGTCGGAAACAACGACGTTACGTGAATTGAGCGTGGCGAAGCGGATGTAATTGCCGACGGTCAGGAACCGGTACCCCCTCGCGCCGTTGTAGTCGTCGCGAACGTCGAGCACCGTATGTCCACCGGGCCAAATGACCTTCCCCTCGTCAAGGAGGCGATGGAGCAACTGGACGTGAAGATGATCGAAGGTGACTATTTGATGTGCGGTACCGACACATCGGCCACCCCAACGCGCTTCAACACGATCACGTAACTCGGCGGCTGCCGCGCGGTTGAACGTGAGGCCGAGCACTCCGCGACTGTCACCCCGCAAATAGCGTTGATAGCCGTAGCGCTCCGCGGCGACGGTCGTCTTTCCGCTGCCAGGCGCTGAGACGACGTTGATGAGTCGCTCTTTAGCCGCGGCGGCCAGGACCTGAGCATTCGTCAGCTTCAGCATCGACTTCTCAGCTGAGGCCGTCACCAGAGCTTGATCCAGGATCGGCGCCGTCGAAAAGCCAGGAGAACACCTCATCGATATGTCTCGGGACTACGACGGTGCTCAGGTTCTGGTCAATTAATAGGGACAGCACCAATGCGAACTTTCCCTTGAGTTTTCGGTTATCCATGAAGACCTGATCCACGCTAGCCGCGGTGATGGAGGCGGGCTGGTCAATCTCGCAAAGGGCGAATGCGCGTTCTAAGAGTGCTTCGTTCCCTTCGACAAGGGAGGGTTCCAGTGTCGGCCGAGACCAAAAGAACCTGGCCGACGCGGGATCGAGTTCGGCGTGCCAGGCCGGGGGCTTGGCCTCTGGGAGCGGAGTGCCGCGAAGGTCGGTGTCGGCGACCGCGGCGATCCGAGTAACAAGTTCATGGCCTGGGGTCCCGAGCAGCCGGATCGGCCATTGCCCGACCTTGTGACCAACGGGGAGGATCGAGAGGGAATCGATGAATCCAGTACGCATCGCGTCGCTCCCTGCCCAAGCCCGTCCAAGCAATCGCAGAATACTCGCCTCCGTAACACCCTCGACAACGAGCAACCGATCGGCGAACAACGCTGCGGAGCGTGTTGCGTCCAGGTGTAGCCGAGTCTGTTGAAAGAGCTGCATCTTGAGCTTCGCAGGCAGGGGAAGGTCGACCATGCGTCGCGAGTTCGTGAGGCTCTCACCGTCCTTCCGCACCACGACGATTTCCTCTGGGTCGCAGGCCGCGGCCAGATCAGCGGAGTGCGTCGTAACGATGATCTGAATATCGGGGCGTTCCTCGACCAGACGTCGCAGGTACCGGATGAGCCCGTACTGAAGCTGCGGATGGAGGTGGGCTTCGGGCTCCTCGATTAGGATGGTCGCGTGAAATAGCTCCGGATAGAAGGAGTCCGCGTCTGCGTCCGCAGCCTCCGCAGTTGCGGCAAGCCGCTCGCGCGCGGCGTCGGTAAGATCATCGATCGATCCAGGTGATTGCGCATCCGGTCCGTTGCCATCAGTTTCGTCCGGCAGTGCACTCGTTCCAGCATCAGGGATGCCCGCGAGCGTCACGGCAATGTGAAGCAGGTTCACGTAGCCAAGGCTCGACACCTGCAACCGACGCGCTGCACCACGATCCGGCAGCAACGCAACAAGCATCTCGAACACGCGTGCCAGGTATGTGTCATCGACGGTTTGGGTGCCTACGAACGCATGGTGCTCGTGGACTCCACCGGTAATGATCCTGAGATTCTCAGCGATGCGATCCTCGACGTTCCCGACGAGAGCGTGCTCTGTCAGTGTGCTGAGCATCCCCTCAGCCTGTGCGCGGAGTGAACGTAGTCCACCGGTCTCAGGGTGGTTCCGCTCGTCAGCGCGGAGCAGCTCCAAGAGAATGCGCGCGTCGCGCCGTGAAAGGTCATCGACCGGATTCCGTAGCGCGGGCAGGTGGACGAGCCGGATGCTGTCGTACTCTGACGGCGACTCGATCGGGCGCCCGGCGCGAACCTGCCCGAGCGAGCGCTCCAGAGGGCGGCCCCACTTCGGCGCCCCGAGACCTTGGCGTCTTCGGAACTGCCCAAGCGCACCTTCGGTCTCGGCATCAGTCTCAAACTCGTACTCGACTCGGACTGCGCGCGGTGTGCCTCCCAATGCACTCGCATCGACCGGAGCGAGTCGCGGAAACCTGTGGGGGTGCGCGAGCGCGATGGCTTCGTTGATCGTTGTTTTCCCGGAACCATTGGCGCCGAGCATCAAGGAGAAGCGCCCTGGAAGCTCACAAACAATCGGCGCATTGGCGGAGGCACGATATCCTTCGACCTCAACTCGTCTCAGATGCATGATGCCACCCCGACCAGGCCTCGGGCGCGGCAACGATCGGGCACGAAGAGTTCCAGCATCAGATGGTCTCGCGGATGTATGTCACGCCGAAGGCCTTGACCTGACGGAACTCCTGGCGCGTCGTTCCGAAGTCGAACCAGCCTCCATCCGACTTCTGGAAGATGTCGAGTCCTCGGCCGAGGTTGATACGCCATCCCGCGTCAGTTCGGATCCATCGATCGTGACCGCCGGGGTCTTTGCCGACATCAACCTTGATACCTTGCTGCGCTGCGCCGTTCACGATCTGGCTGAGCATCTGAAGCTGACGCTGCTGATGCTCAGGGTCGTCCTGGAGCAGGGTGAAGAGCTTGAACGTGACTTCATCCGCTGGGTCCTTCGCCGTAGCGATAAGAGCAAGCAGCTCGACGAGGTTGCGCCCCTGGTGAGGCTGACGGATGTACGGATCGTGGAACTCGATCTCGGTCGCGCCTTGCAGGTAGGGCAACAGCAGGTTCTCATAGGAGATGCCTCGCTGGTTCTCCACGAAGTCACGCTGCCCTTGGAACAGCTCCGCCCGCACCGGCTCGGGTGAAATCTGAAGGTCGGCTACGAAGGCAGGAGCTTCTGCTGCGGGCTCGGCGTCAGGGGCAACCGCCCGGCCGCGATAGTAGTGCGATGGGTACTCGTCCTCTTCCAGGGTCGTAACGGCTGTCCAGCCCGCAGCGAGCGAGTTGTACCCAAACTTCACGTCGGCCATCGTGTCGTCGATCCGCAGGATCTGATCTTTGACCCGCTTGCGGCCCTCAATCGCGAAACGCAGGATCTCCTCGATCTCGTCAGGCGTCGCTTGCTCGTGTGGGTAGAGCAGCTTCATGAGACCGGAGAAGGTCTTGTGGATGCCATCGCGATCACGAGTCGAGATGTCCGAGCCAAGGGTGAAGTACTGCTGGTACCTGTCGGAGTAGTCCAAGTTCCGCATCGATTTGAGCACCTCGGCGATGTAGTCGACTACGAAGCCGTAGCCGTTCGAGAACATCTCGCTGCGGATCGTGTCGATCTCCCAGCCGGGGATGTAGAAATGCAGTCGATCGAGATACGCCGAGTCGTGATAGCTCTCCGGCAGCTCGTCGAACAGATCCGAATGCTTGAGCATGTACGGCACGGTGTGTGACGTGTTACCCACGAACACCATCGAAGCTTCCGCTCCCAACGTCTCGACACCACGAGAGAACGACTTGTTCGCCATGTAGTTCTTCATGATGTCGACGAGCGCCTTGTCGGTGCGCTTCCTCTTGCCCGCGAACTCGTCGAAGGCCACGACGTCCCAGTACCCGACTAGGCCGAGACGACCGTTGGCGTTGTTGACGAACAGCTTGGGCACGGTGACTTCGCCGCCGGAGATCAGCATGCCGTGTGGCGAGAACTCCGAGTAGATGTGCGACTTACCGGTGCCCTTCGGACCGAGCTCGACGAGGTTGTAGTTCCGCTCGACAAACGGGATCAGACGGATGAGCTGCAGCAGCTTGGCGCGGCGTCCAAACATTTCGGGGTTGAATCCGATCGACTGGATGAGCAAGTCGATCCACTCGTCGGTGCTGAACTTCGCCCGGGACTCGAGGTAGCCCTGATAGTCGAAGTTCGACATCTGGATCGGCTTCAGGCTCCCCAGAATCCACGGCACGAAACGGGCATCTTCGTTGTGGAAATACTCGATGTCGCAGAGGCACCACACCCCACCGACCAAGAGCTTTTGGTTCGCGTTGACAGTACTCGCCTCGACAACCACACCGGTGATGCCGAGGTTCGCGAACGATGCCTGGTAGACGTCGTCCTTCTCGTTCAGCGTGACGCTGACCTTGTCGATGATCCGGAAGCGACCCTTCTCGCGGATCTTTGACTTGACCAATTCCGACTCGTTGCGGTGCACGTAGTGCTGGGCGAGGATGCCCCGCACCTTGTCGATGCCCGCTTGGATCGTCGCCTCGTCGTCGGACGCCGCGTACTGGCCGAGCAGGTACTCCAGCACGTAGGAAGGCACGATCGCGTTGCCCTTGACGGCCTTCACGAGATCCTTGCGAACAACGGCGCCAGCGAAATGCTCGTTGATCTTCCGGTCGAGTTCGTTCTCCGGGGCGGCCTGCTGCGTGACCCCGCCATCGACAGCGTCCGCGAGAGGCGAGGCTGCGGTGAGGTCGATGTCGTCGCTCATCAGAAATCCCATCCGTCGTCACTCGCGAAGGCGCGCTTTACCGTATAGGGCACACCCCGATACTTCTTCCACTGGTCGGTGCCTTCGATCGGTTCCGACAGCCGGAACTCAACGCTCTGGTTGTTCGCGCTGTCGGCGTCCTTGCTCAGCAGCAGCGTCACGCTTTGGAACCGGTCCCGTCCTTCAGCGCTGTCCGAGTCGAAGGTCATCTCTTGCTCGTTCGAGATCAGCTGATCCCCGAAGTAGAGTCCAGCGCGCAGCCGCCGCGCGGGTCGATTCGGCTCCACCTTGGTCGACTGGTATAGCTTCACCACGACCTGACCGGTCGTGATCTTGTCGGACTCCGGATGGATCTCAACGTTGACGGGCTCGACTGTGTCGCTGCGCCCCTTGTTGATCGAGATGACGGGCACGACGATCTCCTGCAGTGACGCTCCCCCATGCACGAACTGGAACCCGGCCCCGGGCTGCACGATGCGCTGGATCGAGCTCGGGATCTGCACCTCGAGATCACTCGAAAGCCCGATCTGCTCAGGCTGGAATGTCCGGAACGCGGGGTCCTGCTTCAGACCCCGCCCGAGCACGTAGCGTCTTTTCTCGGCGACGATCTTCTCGCCCTGCGGCTTCACGGTGAGGTTGAACTGAGGCGCCAGCTTCGACCTTTGGTACAGGAAGCCGTGGTCTGCCGTCACGAAGATGTTCGTTGCGTTCGCGCTCGCGAGCTTCTTGATGATGTCAAGCAGCTCGCGGATCGCGTCCGCTGCCGCGGCGAATGTGCGATGCTCTGACGCTGCCTTGTCGCCGGTGGCGTCGATCGTGTCGTGGTAGACGTACAGCACCTGGTGCGATGCGTACAGGTCTCGGCGATCGCCCGGCTTCATCTCGATGAAGGTCTTAGCTTGGATCGCTGCTCCACCAACAGAGCCGAGTATCTTCGTCCGGTTCGCGGTGCCATCCGACTTCTGTCCGTCGACGAGCACGGGATCGCCGTTTGGCGAATGGGCCAGCGTCTTGTTCGGCAACAGAGAGGCCATCCCCAGCTGGGTGTAGCTCGGAAGCACACCCAGCATGGCTTCGATCTTGGCTTCGAACTTGTTCTCGCCGCGGATGCTCAAAGTGAGCTCTTCAGCGACCTCGTAACGCAGAGCATCCGAGATGACGACGACTGCCTTCTTACGACCCTTGAGGATCTTGGCCACGTAGTGCTCGTAGAACGATGATTGCGATGGGACGTTCAGAGTGCGCCAGCGCTCTACCCCGTCGACCTGCGCCTGCCAGCTCGCGCCGAGTTTCGCCAGGAAGTCAGTGACGTACGCGTTCTCCACGAGGTCACCCAAGGCTTCGAGCGGCTGTTTGAACTCCGCAGTGAGGTACGCATGGGTGAACAGCCGGTAGAGCTGATCGATGCGGAACCATTCGTCGCGATACCGCGTCAGCCCGTCGTCGAAGGATGCGATCTCGAGTTTCGCGCCGCGGATCGCGGGGATCAGCTCTGCCGCGGCGCTGAGCCCGTCGTACAGCGTCGCGTAGTCGTCGGACCAGAAGCTCTCGCGGCGTCGAGCGCTGATCGTGTCAAGGAAGTCTCGCGTCGACATCCTCTGAGAGACGATGCTCTCGACGAGACGGTGGATCACCTCACGTTCGGATGCCTCGAACACATCTGTGTCTTGGAGCTCCTCCCAGGGCAGCTGCGTAGCGACGTCCTTGTAGCTGAGGTCTTTTTCGATCTTCCGTGCAAGCACCTTCATCGCTGGTGCGCTCCGCTTGGAATCGCGGAAGCTGCGGAAGTCGATGGCAAGATTTCGAGCCCTATTCGAGGAGGCAGTATCGAAGCCCTCGGCGGCGCGCTGGAACATCCATAGCGCGAAGCCCGCGATGGTAGGGGCGTCCGTTGCATAGTCGTAGATGTGCTCGGCGCCGGCCCAATGGAAGTCAGCAAGCTCGTGCTTCCGAAGGGCATCGACCCCGGCAGCGCTGCCGTCTGCGTACTGGATAAGCAGAGTTCGCGTGAGCTCGGAGAAGCTGTGCTCCTTCTGCCCTAGCAGGGCCGCGCACATCTTCGCACGCACGACAGTCGGGTCGTCCGCAGGCGAGAGCAGCGCTCGGAATCTAGACACCAACCTGCTGTCCGCGAAGAACCTGGAATGTTGCGCAACGACCTCGGCGGCACCCGGTCCGGTCAGGCCGAGGGTCGCCCCCATGAGCGCGCTGCGGTCAGCGGTGAAGATCGGACCGTTCGCGAGCTCGATGTCCAGCAGCCAGTTCCCCACGCCCTCGGGCACGCTGCCGGTTCGATAGACCAGGAACTTCGACACCTTGTCCTCGCGCAGGATTCGATGTTTGAGGGCAAACTCGGTGTCGGCAGCGCGCAGCACCGTGACGCCGACAGGCACCTGACCGTCGAGCTCGTCGGCATAGCTACCGTCAGCGTCGTGCCACACGACGATGCGCGCACCCTCGAACCGGGCCGCGAGGTGATCAGCGATGGTTGGCGGCTTGCTCATTCGTCGTCCTCGTCATCGCGGCCGATACCGAGTTCGCGGTCCGAGACGATCTCCGGCAGCTTCTTCTGGGCGCGCTTACGGTCACCCATCGGTCGCCTCCAGGCCCGTGATTCTCTTCACCGCTGGGTAGAACTTCGGGTAGTTCGCCTTCACGCCATCATCAAGGTCGATCGCGATCTGCTGGGTTGCGAGCGGGTAGAGCACATCGTGCTCGTAGTCTCGCAGCTCCGCGAGCACCTTGCGGAGCCGATCGGCTTCCTTTTGGTACTTCGCTGACCCGCCCGCGACAGCGGATGATTCAGCCTGCTGGAGAGCGACTGTGAGCTTGGCTTCGTACTCGCGCAGGTACTCATTGAGGACGGTTGAAACCGTCGACGGCGTGTAGCGGTGCAGGTAAATCAGCGCGTTGAATGATCCCTTCGGGCTGGAGAACATCCAGTAGATCGGGCGCTTCTTGTAGCGCTGCACGTGATCGTCATAGAACTTCGACTTGCCCGCCCTCGTGATGAAGTAGTCGCGCAGTGTCTTCACGCCCAATGACTCCTCGACGAACCGCAAGTTCTCTTCAAAGTGATCAGCACCCAAAGCGTCACGTAGGAACCGTCGGAACCGCTCGACAATGTCGTCCTCGAACCACCCATCGTCCACGAAGGGGATTACGTCGTCTGCGTCAGGCATGAACGTCGAAGACGGCACCTTGTCAAGGAAGTCCTGGAACGTGGAACCTTGGTCGGCGAGTATCAAGCCAGGGGCGTCGATGCTATACCGTCCGAACATGCAGCCAACGGCGTATGAAACGAAATCGCAGATCAGGTCTGCTCGCTCGATCTCGGCGTACTCCGCTGCCGACCTCCCGGGTCCATATCGGAACTCGACGTTTCGGCTGAGCGACACCCGATGCAGAGGGACCTCGATCGGAACCTCATTACCAACGCCGTAGGCCTCCGCCACGATTCGGTTGTTCTTAGCTTCTCGGGCTTGTTGTTCTTTCGCGATCGCGGCGGCATCGACCGTGAACGCATGAACTGCCGCCGCCAGCGAGGCCTCGGCCTTGTCAAGCAACGGGCTAGTTGCGAAATCCCACGAGGTTTCGTGTGAGTCCCAGTCCGCTCTAGCAGTTGCTACTCCATTGCGAACAATCTCCTCGACTACATCGCCATTTATCTCGCGAAGCGGTAGATCGGCGATATTCCCCGCTTGAAAGTGCATTGTCGGGTTCAATACCTTAAGCATTTCGGCGGCCGTCGAAGAGCAGAGAAACGAAAGCACCGAAGGAAACAGCGACCCGCCACCATAGCAGGCGGATCCACTGTTGTCACAAAGGAATCCAGGCGGCAAATATCGCGCGGCAAAACTTCCCGAAGAAACGTCCGTCCACGTGACCCCCTCACGAAAATAGTAGTCCTGGTTACGCAGGGTTCCCCTAGAGCGGATACGACGACCATTGTCTTGCCAATCCACAACCAGATCAAAGTTGCCATACCACTTCCGAAAAGCCCCACCCTTGTTATACGGGAACCATCGATTCCCACTCCTGGTCGCTTCGTCAGCCCCATTGACGCCGAAAGCAATTCCGGATCGCGATACTTCCCATGCCTGACGCAGAAAGCGCGCGTTGTCGCCAGTATCGTTACCCTTTTTCGGCGGGTAGCTCGTCCGGAATGAGGCTGGCCCTGCCATGGCTTCTCTGATGGCATCGGAAAGCCAGTATGCGATGGGGGTTCCAGGCACTCGCAGGAGCTCCTGTTGCGGAATCTCAAACCGTTGAAAGTCTGGGTCTAGAAAGTGTGCCCTGATCGTTGCATTCGAGCGGACTTCAACGTGCTCTTTGAAGAGCTTGCGATAGATTCCGCGCCTATCACTCGATGCTCTGGACTTCTGAATAACGAAGCCCACGGAGCCAAAGTCGGACCCGAAGACGCCGCGACCAAAGTGAAGCATCGTATCGATCGTGCTCGAGTTGAGCAGCCAGTCACGAAGATCCGCGAATGTCGAGATCGACATCCACGACGGAAGATTGATCATCCCCCACCAACCGTGCGGAGCGACGAGCGTATCGCTTCGCCTCATGAACATCGTCATGAGGTCACCCTTGGCGTTTGGGTAGTGCTTCTTGGCGAACTCCGCCAGACGCGCATCCATGTTCTTGCTACCCATGTAAGGCGGGTTGGCCACCAGCACCGCGTAACGACCAGAGAGCATCTCTGCCTGTTGCACAAGCTGCCGAGCACGTCCAACTGCACCCGCATAGAGGATGTCGTCCATTGCGTTCATGCCCTCTAGCGCAGTCTTTACGTTCATCGTCTGCCCAGCGTCTGGCTGGATGAGCGCACCAAAGATGTCGGCGTGCTCAAACTGATTCCAGATACCCTCGCCCGTCGAGTCGTCGCCCTGTTCCGCAGTGAGTACCTGGATCTCGTCGTCTCTGAACCGGATCGGTTCGATCACACAGACCTTCGGCGCGATCGCTCGGGCGAAAAGGCGACGGTCCTTCGCCCGCGCCTTCATGGTGAGCGCGAACGCCGCGAGCGCACCAGCGCGCGGATCAATCTCGGTGCCATGGAGGTTGTGCGCGAGGATATGGCCCGGAATCTCGGAGGGTGCGTAGCCTTCTTCTTCGTAGATCGCGTAGAGCAGGTCGAAGGCATAGGTGAGCATGTGACCCGACCCACTGGCCGGATCGATCACGGTCAGCTCTTCCGGCCCAGAGAGCCTCAGAAAGTCCGTCACTTCGCCAACCGGCGCGATGTAATAGTCCATGCGGTCAACGAGTCGAGAGTCTGGCCTGTTAAGCATCCAAAGCCTGCCAACCGAGTTCTCGACGAGGTAGCGGACGATCCAGTGTGGGGTGAAGAGCTGCGTCGCTGCAGGGATCTCGTCAGCCCCAGCCTTCTTGTTCTTCTTGAACCCGGCGAACACCTCGTCCTTCCGTTCTGAGATGTAGAACTGGTAGAGCCAGCCGATGACTTCGACGTCCTCGCAGACCTCTTCGGAGAGCACGTTACGAGCACGTGTCACGATGCCGCCGTCGGCGAGCAAGCCCGCCGGGACAAGCAGTTCGGTGTAGTCGCCTTCGCGTTCGAACATGAACGGCATCGCCTTGTGCCAGTAGCGGCAGTACTCGGTGAGGAGCAGCGCGTACGCTTCGCCCTCCGCGTCGGTGCTGCGGCGAGTGCCATCAAGCAGGCCGAGAATGGCGCCACGCGTTACAGCGTTCGCGACGACGTCGGCGTCGATGTCTCCCCGCTTCGCATCGGCGAGGATCTCAGGTTGGCCGTGAGCCTGGCCGTGCGCGGGTGAGACGACCCCCGCGGCCGTGTAGCCCTTCGCGTCCATGAAGCGCAGCGCGATGAGACGGTTGAACCAGGTGTAGGCGACCTTGTCGATCACGCGCTCGTGGCCGTGTGCCGCGATCTCGGTTTCGAGTCGGCGCACTGTCTCCGCTCGTTCAGTCCGCGCGACGGATCCGGGGACGAGCACTGCCGACGCCTGCGCCGACACCGCGGCGATCAGTTCGCGGCGTGCGGCTTTCGCGAAGCTCTCCAGAGGTTTCGTGTCCATGCCTGTTCCTTAGAGAGTGATGCGCTTGTTGTCGTGGATCGTTTTGACGAGCAGCGAGCGGAGCTCGTCGAGATAGGTGTCGATGTCGTCCTCGGTTTCGAGTAATCCACCGGCCATCGGAAGCGAGAGCTTCTTGATCGAGATGCTCTGCTTCAGCGGGGCGGGATCGATCGACGGGGTGTCCGGATCCACCGATGGATCAACATCCGGCAGCGGCTGCCTCGTCGATTCCAGCTCGTCCAGGATGGCCGGGTAGGTTGTGTCGGCGAACTGCGCCGCGAGATTGCGGATCGCCGCGATCTGCGTCTCCTGCTGCACCCGCGCCAGCGCAGCCTCAACCTTGCCTGTCACAGCCCCACGTGCGGCCTCGGTCGAAGCCTCAAATGCTGCGCTGGCCGGCACCTGCTTCCAGTAGTCGTTGATCGATCCGACGGCAGCGTCTCGCTCCGTGGAAACGATGCCGCTCAGCTGCGCCTGTAGATCGGCGATCGCGGCTCCGAGCTGCGTCGTCTTCTTGCCCCGGAAGATCTGCGGATCCTCGAGCGCGGTCTCGACTCCGTCCGAAACACTCGCCGTCAGGAACGCAAGGTTCGTGCGGTTGAGCTGCATGAACGTTGTTGCGTTGTCATAGATGCTGCGTTGGTTGCCATTGAGGAACGCCTTGATCGGATCGACCGCGTTGTCCTTCGCGTCCAGCAGCTCGTCCGCAGTTGCGTCAGCCTCGTTGAAATGCTCCAGGAACCAGTCCGAGTTGTTTGCCGTCAGTTCACCGAGCAGCCGGATCGGTTCGTCCAGTTGATCAATGAACGGATATGCGGCAGCACCGGACCGCAATGCCTTGAGCTCGACCAGCTTCGACTCGAGGTGTTCCTTCCCGATACGGCCGAGTTCAGCCGCATCCTTCGTGAGGCTTCCGTCGTCGGTGAACTCGATGACGAACTTGCGGAAAGCGTTCACGATCTTCTGGTCATAGACCCGCTGCGGAGCGACGACGAGGTTCGGGTACCGCTGGGTGTTGCGCAACATCCCGGTGATCTCAGTGCGAGCGAGTGTTTTGCCGTCGAGCTGCAGCTCGATCTTCGACTGTCCCGCGAGGTGGGCCACCACCGCAGCGATCGACCATTGGTCCCAGCCGAAAGGCTTAGCGGAGTACCGGTCAACGAGCTGCTTCATCGTGACCATCTCATGCCGCTTGCCACGCATCTCCAGGTGCCCGAGCACATCTTCAGCGGGCACCTCCAGGATGCTGAGGCTCTCATCAAACATCCCGTCGGCCGGGTTTATCAGTCCGTTGAGGCCCTGCTCGCTGAAAGTACTGCCGCCCAGCATGCTCAGGTTGGTATACGTGGCCGCGATGACCTTCGCGAAGCCGTCGTTGATTCGGGTCTGTGCGTCGCTGGCGGTGACGTCGATCACTGCGGCATTGTGGATCATCGTCGCGCTGCCGACCGCGGTGCGGAGCCTTTCGACGATCTCCTTCTCGCGCTCGGCGTTCTGGGTGCCCTTCTCTCCGAGGATGCGGATCTCGATCGCAGTGCGACTCGAACCCTGTGCACGCTTGACGTACTTCTCGGTCTTCAGCAACAAGCGAAGATCCGCGAGGATCCGATTCGCCTCGGGCGGGAGAACAACGCGCAGCTCATCGAGCCCCGCGCTGTGCGCCTTGATCTGATCCAGGCTGAACTCGGTCTCGGGACTGGTGAAGTGCAGCGCCAGCTCGTGCTGCTTGCCATACGGGGTGCCATCGAGCTTGTAGCCGAACGGGAAGTTCTGGCCATTCTTCGCGACCGTCTTCGTCGTCTTCACAACCGACTCAGCGAGGAGCTTGTTGAGCTTTGCGGAGACCTCGGAGTTGTCTATGTCGACGTCCTTGATCTCCTGCTCGATCTTTTGCTCTTCGTTCGTCAGGTAGTCGTACAGGTCGCCGTTGCGCTGAATGTAGGTCTGCGCCTCGAGCGCGTTGAGGGCTTCGTTGACGTCCTTGCCGAGCTGGATGAGATCTGTACCGAAGCGGTCGTAGACCAAGACGGTGAGGTTGCGCGCCGTGGCCTTGAAGCTGTCGACGTACTTGACCAAGAACAGCGCCTTCAACAGGCGCACCGCGAGCGCGCTGAGCTTGCCGCTGCCGGTGGCGCTCTCGGCGTTGATGATCGCCCGCTGATTTGCGGATTTCAGTGAGGCGCGGATGCCCTCGAACATCTGGTCGAACGATGCCAACGATCCGAGCGGCCGATCGGCAAGGTGGGTTGCGACCTGCTGGACGACGCCAAGCATCGACCGCTCGCCGACGGAACTATTGCGTCCTTCGAAGATGTTGTGGTCGCTGATGCCCTCGATCGCGGCTTGGAAGAGCGGGAACTGGTACGTCACGAACGGGTACGTACCGACGAAGTGTGCCTCGTCACGATAGTTCGGGTAGTGGCGGCCCTCGACGAAGTCGAATAGCGTCTTGAAGTTCGCGTGCTCGCCGTCGTACACCCCGGCAACCTCACCGGCAGCGGCATCCGTCTTCGCGAGAAGGCGCTTGCGGATGACCTCTTCGACGTCCTGGCTGGTGAGCTTGAGCCGGTTCTTGAAGCGAGCCTGGATCTTGGAGAAGTCGTTCGCCTGCTGCTTGGTGCGGTCGCCGCCGACCTTCTCCATGTCTTCCTGGGAGGTTACGAAGATCCACGCCCGGCCGTTGCACTTCGTAGCAAGCGACTCGGCGATTGTCTGCAGGTTGAGCATGAGTTGCGTGTTCGTGCCGATGAACTGGCCGACCTCGTCGACGAAGAAGTTCAGCCGGAAGCCCGCTGGTTGCGTTTCAAGCCACGCGGCGACCTCATCGGCGAAGTCTTCGATCGAGACCGAGTAGTTGGCGCTGTACTGGCGGATGATGCCCGGGCTCTCCACGCCGTTCACCTCAGCGAAGGCTTTGTCGATGTTCCCTGCTTCAAGCGCCGCCTGTTCGCGGCCCCGCACCCATTCGATTCCCGCAGCGCGCGCGAACGCCGCTTTGAAGTCGGCATACTGGCCGCGCGAATCAAGGTCTCGCTCGAATCGAGCGATGTGGCCCTGGTTGCCGTAGTACCCCCGCGCTTCGTCGAAGATCTTCACGAACACCTTCAGCAGCGCGTCGTTCTGATCCTTGGAGATCAGGGTTGCCTTCTGATCGATGTTGAACAGGAGGCTGCGCGACTGGATCCGATCGGCCTTCTCGATCAGCGCAGGCAGGAACGCGTCGTCAGCCTTGGAACGGAACTGCTCAGACACGAGGGCGCGTGGGTAGTCATGGCCGTCGATGTCCCCAAGCAGGTGCGCCAGCATCTTCAGCAGGTGCGACTTACCGGATCCGAAGAAGCCCGAGATCCACACGCCGTTCGCATTCGTGTAGTTCGTGTACGCCTCAAGTACATGCTCAAGTCCCTTGGCGGCTTCGTTCGTGAGGACGTACTCCTCGACCTCGGTCGCGAGATGCGAGGTGTCATCCGCCTTGATGACGCCCTCGATAGCACGGCCGATCGGCTTCGCGAAAATCTCGTTGATCACGGTTCCACTCATGCTTCTTGCTCCAGAATGTCTTTGGCCCGGTAGTAGCTGTCACTGGCGCTGAGATTCAGCGCACGCAACTGATGGCCAGCCGTCTGTGTGAACTCGTACGCGCCAGGGAACCACGCAAGCATCGGCCGCCCCACCACAACGCTTTGCAGGTTCTCCAGCACCGTGTGGGTGCGGATGAAGGGGAAGACCTCACCAAGCCCAGTGAGGAAGACTATGTCGCTCGACTGGTCCTGCAAGCGAGCACGGATGGCGGGCGCGATGTGATCGTGCGGGTCGAGCATCCCCTGCAATACCTCGCGGAACTCGCCCTTGTCCATCGTCGGCTCCAGCTCGACGACTCGCTCCCACACGCCACGCTCGGTGAGGAGATCAACGGCGAGATCGTACAAATCGATCTGGGCGACAGTGAGTCCGTCGTCACTCTGGAGCTTCGTCCTCACCCGGTCCCGCATGCTCTCAACGTCGTGCGTCCACGAGGGCGGGAAGTGGTAGATGAAGAAGGGGACCTCTTTCGAGAGCCCCTCCATCTTCAGGAATCGCTCGCTTCGGAGCACGTCGTAGACGTGCCTCTCATCGCTCTGCACGCTGCGCTTCGTCTGTGTCATTGCTCGGCCCCTGCGGATGTCGTCGTCGGGAAGAATCGGATGTCGCTCGGGCTGCGCCGGTTGAACGCATCGACTACCCGCTCTGACATGACGGCGGGGATGATGTCGCCGGATTCACCAAGAATCCCCACCTCGCGGAGCATCCTGAAGAGATTCTGACGCAATCTCGTTGCTGTGGACGGCTTGAGATCGACGAGTTCGGGGTGCCACAGGCTCTTGCCACGCACAAACTGCTCAAAGGCTTCGGGCTCCAAGACAGGGCGCATTACCAAGAACCGTTCGCGGACGACCTCCTCTGAGAACTCCGCGATGAGCGAGTATCTGCGGCATACGGCCGCCCACATCAGGTGTCGACCCTCAGTTGGACCACCCGCGATCATCAGCGCGATCTCGGGGTCAGTCAGGGTGCGGAGACGCTGCAACGTCTCAAGGACAACTCGGGCGCTGGACGAACTCGTGCGAGCTTGCAGGGCGTTGCGATCGCGCGCAGTCCGGGAGACCTCTTCCCAGACTCCGAGCTCGAGGTAGATCTCAGCTAGCTTCAGGGCTTCGCCCCAGAGCAGACCGCCTGTGGTGAACGACAGTGCATACCGCTCCGTCATCACACCTCCAACACCGCCGGGCAAGTTGCCAAGTGGGTCAGAATATCGCAGACGACCGACATCGGATGAACTGCCCCTATCGCAGCGTATCGGACTGTCTCGGCACACCCCGCTGGATGCCTCTCGTTTGATGCTGGTCTATGCGAAGAAGTCCTCATCGATCTCCACGACCTTGTACGTCTCCTGCACTTGAACACCCACGCCATACCGAATCATGAGGCTTGTCAGCCGCTTGCCGTCGATCAAAATGACTCGAGTGGGTACCGCCTCGGCGTAGACACGTGCGCCGTCGGTGAATCGGCTCGTCGTGATGAAGACCCCACGGTCAGCCTTGCCGCTCAGCGCACCGACGAACGCTTGCAGGTCAGGCCGCCCCACCACGTTGTTCTCGCTGTACCGCTTCGCTTGGATGTACACCCGGCTGAGACCGAGGATGTCTTGATCGATGACCCCGTCGATTCCGCCGTCATTGCTGAGTTGGGTGACGCTGCCTTTCCCCGAAGTGCCGCCATAACCCATCGCGAGTAGGAGCTGAACGACCGCCTGCTCGAAGAAGCCCGGTTCCTTTCCCTGCAAGCGCTCGAGCAACTCGTCGGCGACCTCCTCATGAATGCGAGCGATGCCGCCCTGCACTTGCTCGATGGGTGTCATTGACTCAGTGCCGTCTGCGTCGATCGCGATCGGCTCAGCTCGAGATCGAACCGTCTTCTGATAAACGCGGATAGGGGAACTAGGGTCGTCGCCAAGCACGCGAACGTCGCGTACGAGCACCTTGCTCGGGAAAAGCTCGAGCAGTTGCCAGCCGGCATCTGTAATCGTGTAGTGCCCGCGTGTGGGTCGCGACAGTGCGCCAACGTTGGTGAGAAATGAAACCGCCCATCCGATGCGATTCTCGAACTTGAGTTGATTCCCCGAAGGAAGCATCTCTTTGCGCTGCTCCTCGGTGAGACCGGCTTGCTCAGCGACCAGCGGCTGAAACTCGCGCCAATGGCGAACGATCCCATCGCTGAGAACCCGAAGCGTTGGGATCATGAAGCCTTCCCAGTTCGGCATTTGCTCAGTCATGCTCGCTGATTCCTCCCTGAGATCTTCGATCAGAACGTGATCTCTGTAGTGATCTCGACACTGCTGATCGACTTCACCGTCCGCGAGAAATCCGCACCGATATCCGCAGCCTTCACGAGACCCGCGGTGGCGAGCCTCAATGCGCTTCGAAGGTTGGCCTCCGCCTCGCGCGTTCCACTTAGGGTCATCTTGTAGCGGCTCAGCGGGTTCAAGCCCGTGCGCATCTCGACCAGCGCTGTGAGCTGGTGATCATTGGACAGATTGTGCTTCGCAACATACGCCGCGGCAAGATCTGGCTCGGAATCAGCGCCCGGAAACTCCATGTGCCCGGCTAGTCGCTGCTCCAGCTTCTTGGATACGTCGCGCCCCGCGCCAACGTCTCCCGCGCCTGTCGGCAGCTTCATCTTTCCGCCAACTTGGACAGAGTTATCAGCCTTCTCGATCTTCGCATCGACGAACTGGACTTCACTTGCCCCTAGTATTCGCGCAACATTCGCGAGGTGATGGTACTTCTCGCTGGCGAACGTCTCCACCGCATGCTCGGCGAACTCGTAGCCGTCCGCGTCATACGGGTTCTTGATGAGCAAGGCTCCGCTTACAAGCTTCCCCTCGCGCGCCACGATCTCGCGAACTGACCGGATTAGGCCAGCGTTCGCTTGCGGCTCGTCGGAGAACGGAACGACCATCGCCTCAACGTCCTCAAGGAGGGCAACGCTGTCCTTGTCCTGTGCCATCCGCCGATAGAGCTGATCCGAGGCCACCAGGACAGAGCGCGGCCGCACGCCGGTGCCACCTGCAGTCATTTCATCTCCAATACGAGTGAGGTTTTGCTAATCGAGCGAGCGCTCGAGGTTGTCGACGAGTTGCTTGAAGAAAGAGGGGGTCAAACTGCCCACAACAACCTTGGCTGGGTCCGCGAACTTCTTGCGTCCGAGCTTGATCGGGTCGGCTGATCTTATGGTCTCCAAGAAGGCGTCGGCATCCGCCTCAAAAAAGGGGCTCTGGTCCGCGAACGTTCCAACCAACAGGATCTTCGGAGCCTTCGAACTGGCTTCGTCTGCCCACTCCTTGAGAGTGTCAAGATCCCTCTTCACATCGAGTATGTGCTGCGCGTCGCCCTCCCGAATCAGATCAGACCGGAACAGGTACCAAACATGGGTAGCACTCATGAACGCTTGCCTCGACCGCGCGAGCTTGGTCCTCACGTCTCCGCGAAGGTCCTTTCGCACTCGAAACTCGACTGTCTTGCTGTCGACCGTGAGGGTGAAGATGCCTGCGAACTTGCCGCGATCAGCGGTACCGCTCGGCTCGCCCGTCCCCGCTCGGGCCAAGAACGAAAGGAGCGTGGTCTTTCCGACGTGCTGACCTCCGAGAATTGCGAGCCTCTTGCGGTTCCGCGCCTGGACGAGCTTCGGCCGCACGATCGCGACCGAGGCGGCTATGAGACCGACGGCGATCGGGGCTAGCGGAAGCGGCACGCGATCCCCTCCCTGGCCCCTCGGAACGACTTCGAATTGAGTCGATCCTAATGGTTGCCGCCCTAGGCCCGAGGCGTTGCCCTCTCCGTCCGAGAAGATGCCCGCAAGGACAGCGGCTCGCAGCGTAGACTGTTCCATAAGTAGACGCACCGTTGCGAAACCCAGCCCTCAAGGAGCACCCCCATGGCCCTCACCGCACACTCCACCATCGGCGACTGGCTGAACGACCCGACTGGCGGGCCACTCATCCGCGCACTCTTCGAGCAGACGGGCGCCGACCCCGAGCTCCTCACCCCCGTGCTCGGCCTACCGCTGCAGCAGCTCGTCGCGATGAGCCAGGGCCAGCTGCCACAGTCGGTCGTCGACGACCTCGTGCGCGCAGCGAACGGCGGCGAGATCCCCGAGGCCGATGAGTCCGAAGGCTGGACCGAGAAGCCCACCAACGGACGTTTCGCCGGCAAGACCGTGATCGTCACGGGCGCAGCATCCGGAATCGGCAAGGCCACCGCATCGCGCATCGCCCTCGAAGGCGGACGCGTCATCGCCTCCGACATCGCCGCCGACAAACTCGACGCCCTGAAGGCCGAGCTGCCGGATGCCGACATCACCACCGTCGCCGGCGACCTCACCAAGCAGGACGCGATCGACGCCGTCATCGCCGCTGCGGGCGACCGCATCGACGCCCTCGCGAACGTCGCCGGCATCAACGACGACTTCTCCCCCGCAGGCGAGACGACGGATGCCGTCTGGGACCGTGTCATCGCCATCAACCTCACCGCCCCGTTCAAGCTCATGCGCGCGGTGCTGCCGATCATGGAGAAGGCCGGCTGCGGCTCGATCCTCAACGTCTCCAGCGAAGCGGGTCTGCGCGGCAACGCGTCGGGCAACGCCTACACGGCCAGCAAGCACGGCATCATCGGCGTCACGAAGTCCGCGGCGTTCATGTACGGGCCGAAGGGCATCCGCGTGAACTCCGTCGCTCCGGGCGGCGTCGCCACCGGCATCCCGATGCCCCCGAACATGTCGGAGTACGGCTCCGGCCGCCTTGCTCCGTTCCAGCAGTCGATCCCGACGGTTGCGACCGCCGAGCACCTCGCCGCGTCGATCACGTTCCTGCTGTCGGACGACGCGGTGAACATCAACGGTGCCGTGCTGGCATCCGATGGCGGGTGGTCGGTGCAGTAAGCACCCCGATGACCACGCCCCTGCCTACCCGAACGGCAGGGGCGTTCTTCGCCTTGCGAACTACCTGCATCGAACCATGGCTGACATCGGGTGCGTCCTCTGCCACTGTTTAGACATGTGGGACAGCTTCTGGCCTGATTTAGTTGTGGCACTCGTCGGAGCGCTATTGACCGTCGCAACCGCCGTCGTGACGTATGGACTCAAGATCCACCTCGACGAGAAGCGAGCGATCCGATCACTGATCAACGAACTCCATAGACGACGCGCCTTGCGGCCAGCAAACGAAAGAGTGGTTGTCGGAGCGGCCGGCTCAGATGACTACGTTCGCGTGAACTCCAGCATCGCGAGCATCCGCGACGAGATCCGAAGGACTCGCGACCGTGTGCGGCAAGTGGATCGACTTCAACGCCCGCTGTCAGACATGACACGTGCCTGCAACCAGTATCTGACCCTCAGCGCTGCGACACCGGATGCCTACGTGGTTCTTGTGGGCGACCTCCGTCGAGCCCTGACATCGTCGGTTCAGGAGCTGGCCCAAAGGCGAAGGGGCGTGATCGCGCTCGAACCGGGCGTCGGGACACTTTGACCGCCGACTAGAAGACGACGGTCAGACTTCGACCCCTCACCATCATCTGCGAACTGCGTCGGAGGACACACCCCTCTCCACCGCCCGCCATGGCTCCTGTGAGTGGAGCTTCTGATCTCACTTTCGGCCGGCTGGCCCCCTTCCAGCAGTCGGTCCCGACGGTCGCGACCGCCGAGCACCTCGCCGCCTCGATCACATTCCTGCTGTCGGACGACGCCGTGAACATCAACGGTGCCGTGCTGGCATCCGATGAAAGCTGGTCGGTGCAGTAAGCACCCGGATGACCACGCCCCTGCCTACCCGAACGGCAGGGGCCGCCTTTGTTGGCACACGAGCGATGCGCACCCTGACCAGCCCAAGCCACCACGCCCAGATGAGTACGCCGTGCTTCGGCGGAGACATCACACTGCAGTGAAGGCGCTGGCGTCTGGTGGACTGCTCACGATGTTGAAGGCTTCCACCTACGTCGAAGCCAGCGATACGCTGCACCGATTCGTCGATGAGCACTCTTTGCGTGGGACGGACCCTGATCCCGCGACCCAACAACGAAAGGCCTGGGACCGTTGGATGAAACGCAGGCTGGCCCTTCGACTCCCCGGGGCGTGACATAACCGCGGCATCTGCAATGTAGCCAGAACAGTTCCTCATAGTCATAAGCCGCAGTAGCCCCAGGGTCGTCTGAGCCGCGTATGTTCGCGTTGATTGTCGTAGCCGCACGAAGGGGCCACGATGTGCGATGCGCATCCGAAACGACTGCTTGTCCGCCACAGCTCATATGCTCAGTGAGGGATGACGGTCCACCCAAGGGCGTCGGGGGATGAATAGAGGGTCAATGAGCGACTTCAGTCCGGCTGCGTACATCGAGCAGGCGTTGACCGCTGGCGCCCGAGCGCTGGGGCCGTTCGTGACTCGACGTCTCTCCGAGGTCGCTCCGGAGGTTTCGGATTGGACACAGATCCTCGCGGCGAAGGACCGGCAGGCCGGCCGGCGAGTGGACCGCTACAACCCCCGTGATCTTTCACTGCAACTTCGCGTCCTGACGGAGCGCCTCGGCACTCTCGGTTTTCCCTTCACTGACCTCATCGACAGGCAGGCGAGCAATTGTGCGAGCGAACTGCGAGACGTCCGTAACAAGTGGGCGCACAGTGAAGAGTTCACAGTCGCCCAGACTTTCCGGGCTCTTGATTCGACCGAGATCCTCTTGCGAGCGATTGCTGCCGACGAAGACGCCGACGCGATCGGACTCCTGAAGTCGGAGGTACTGACAGCGCTGAACACGTCGACCGAATCCACGCACCAGGAACCAAACGAGCCGACCGCCTCTCCCGCGACCCCGGAAGCCTTCGAGTCTCCGACGCTCATCGACGAATCGGGATCCGCTGCCTCGCTCGCCGCTTCTGTGCTCAGTCCGTTGAGCTTCGCTGTCGCGCGAACCGGCATCTCTGTCGTGCCGCAACTCACGGTCGCCTACCGTGGCCCCGAGCTGCGAGGCGCGTCCGTGGAGGTCGAGGTCGACTGTCAGTTGGGAGCGCTGGGAGACCCCCGGGTTCTAATCGTCGACCTCGACGGAGAGCATGACACAATTCTTCGCAACGTCGATCTGCGGCTGGATCCAGGTCGCATGCTCGCGATCGAGTCACCCATGCCCGGCACGGTTACAGCGACGTTGAGGGACGCGAACGGGGACGAGATCGCGAGCCAACGCTCGGACGTTCAACTACTGGCGGCGAATCAGTGGATCGCCAAGCCGATGCCGCTGAGTCTCGAGTTGCTCGCCGCATTCATCCAGCCTCAGTCGTCGGCGATCAGCGCTCTTCTTGTCGAGGCATCGACCCTTCTAGGCAACCGGACGGGTTCCTCAGCCCTCGACGGGTATCAGCAAGGCGATCCCGATCGAATCGACTCGATGGTCGAAGCGATCTACGACGCCGCACGCGCGCGAGACATCCGTTACGCGGAGCCGCCAGCGAGCTGGGGACTCACGGGCCAGAAAGTGCGCACTCCGACCGAGGTGCTCGAGGGGCGCCTGGGCACCTGCATGGATACGACGTTGACCCTGGCCGCGGCCTTGGAAGAAGTCGGGATCAACTCGACCCTGTGGCTTCTTGAAGGTCACATCTTCCTCGGATACTGGAGGGAATGGTCGAGCCTGGACGCACCTGCGCAGGCAGAGGCCAGCGAGGCGATCAACCTCGTCGGACTCGGCAAGATCGGGCTCGTGGAAACGACGAAGATGACCGGAGGGGCGGAATCCGCGCCGTTCGGGGTCGCCCGACGGCAGCCATTCACCGACGGCAACGTGGATCCCACTCGGGTCATCGGCGTGACCGATGTCTTACAGGCTCGACAAGCAGCTATCTATCCCCTGCCGAGTCGCTCGCTCGGTACTAACGGCGAAGTCACGGTGCACGAGTACCGCGCGGCCGCAGCTCCGGATCCATTGCAGTACAACCCCTCCGCCACGGATCTCGCCGGTGATGACGCGCGCAGGCTGCCTGCGCGCGTGAGCTCGTGGAAGAACTCCCTGCTCGACCTGAGCCTGCGCAATCGCCTCATCAACTACACGCCGTCAGCGGGTCACTCCATCGCCGTGCCGCAGCCAGCGCTAGCCGCATTCGAGGACCTGATCAACAGCGGGTCGGCGATCACGCTCCTTCCCAGCGATCGCATCCCCGATGTCGACAAAACCCGCGGCGTTCAGTTCGGACGCGACCTGCCTGAAGCTGCGCGCTCGGACATGCTCATGTCCCGAAAGTCCGCCTATGTCGACATCACGGAGGGCGCCTATACCTCGCGACTCCGCGCTCTGGCATACAAGGCGCGCACCATCGCCGAGGAAACAGGCGCGAACAATCTCTACGTCGCGTTCGGAATGCTGCGCTGGCGTTTCAACGATCGCGACCTCAGGTCGCCGCTCATCCTCGTGCCGGTGACTCTCGAGCCCGCGGGCCGAGGCTCTGTGTTCCGTATTCGCGTGGACGAAACGGGTGAATCCACACCGAACTACTGCCTGCTCGAGAAGCTGCGAGTGACGCACGGCATCCGCATCCCCGGTCTCGAGAACCCGGCGAAGGATGAAGCCGGCATCAATCTCGCAGCTGCTTTCGCGGCGGCGCGGCAGGGTTTGGCGGAAGCGCGCTTGCCGTTCACCGTTGAGGACTCCGCAGACTTGTCGATCCTTCAGTTCGGCAAGTATCGGCTGTGGAAGGACCTCGACGAGAGCTGGGAGACGTTCACGTCCAACCCGCTCGTCAAGCATCTCGTGCATACGCCGACCGCAGCGTTCGAGGACCCATCGCCGTCGCCGACCTCAGTGGATCTGGATGCTCTCGGAACGTCCCTGCCCGTCCCGGCGGACTCCTCGCAGCTCGACGCGGTCTCGGAGGCGGTCGCTGACCGGACGTTCGTACTCGAAGGCCCTCCCGGCACAGGGAAGTCACAGACCATCACTAACCTTCTCGCTCACGCGATCGTCAACGGCAAGAGAGTGCTTTTCGTCGCTGAGAAGCGCGCGGCGCTGGACGTCGTGAAGCAGCGTCTCGATGCCGTCGGACTGGGGCCGTTCTCGCTCGATCTCCATGACAAGGGCGCTCGCCCGAACGCAGTCCGTGCGCAGTTGAAAGAGGCACTCGAAACGTCCGCCCGCCCGGACGGCGCCGCTCTCAGCGCACAGAACGAGAACGCGGTATCGAGCCGGAGCACTCTGCGCCGGTACGCTGACCGCCTCCACGAGAGCAACACCGCGGGCATGTCGTTCTATACATCGAGGGATCGCCTCCTGGCGTTCGAACCCGATGCTCCTACGCTCGACATCCCGACCGCTTTCGTCTCGACGAGTTCCACCACGCAGATCGACTTCGTCCGCACGACGCTGAGACGCCTGCCGGACACTGCCGACCTTGTCCGACCAGCGGAGCTCAACGGGTGGGGCTTCGTCGACGTCACGTCTCACGACCCTTCGGACATCGGGGCCCTGCATCGAGCAGCGATGGACTTCGACCAGGCGATCGGAGACGTCTTCGTCACGACCGGCGAATCGCCGGCACTCTCGCACAGTACCTCGCCTGAGTTCATCGAACGCTGGTCACAGCTCGCGGGAGCTCCACGCTTCTCTCTTGAGTCCCTCGATCAGCTGCTCCCCCGAGTCCGGTCCGGTGAACTCAGCGCTCTTCAGCAGCACCTTCGAACGCTCACGGCCGCATCACCGCAGTGGACGAACACCGTGAGCCTCGACGCGCTGAGCGCGAACCCGGCGCCCGGTGCCGTTCACATAGCAGCTCAGGCTGCCGATGCCTCTGGGTTCTTCGGCCGACGCAAGCGTCAACGATCGGCGCTCGAGATGTTCGGCGACAGCCTGTTGGTGCCTCTGAAGAGCGTGTCTCCGAAGTCCATCGCGCAGTTGACCGGACAGGTGGAAGCGACAGCGGCGTCGGCGGCTGCTCTGCGCAACGGACTCCTCTCGCTCCCCGTCTCCGTGGTCAGTGCGGGTTGGAACCCGTTCGATGCGACCGACGCGGCTCGCGCCGCGTCGCAGCTCGATTGGCTCGTCTGGCTTAGCGGGGCTCTCGAGTTGCGACCTCATGATCTGGACGCGACGATTCTGCGAGAGACCTATCGCACCTCGCCTGCGGATCCGGCGCTCTCCGGTGCGCTCGCAAAGCTCGGGACAGCTTGGCGTTCACTCGAAGTGATGGCTTCGCCGAAGGTCGGAGCCGGGGTGTTGAAGAGTTGGGCCTCACCGCGCGCCGTGGTCGATGCGTGGGGAGCAACTCGCGGTTCGCGGGCACTCGACACCTCTACTCCCACGTCCCTGCAGAGATGGGTGGCGTTCGCTCGGGCGCTCGAGCCTCTGCGAAGCTATGGGCTCTCAGACGCACACGCAGCACTCATCTCGGGACGCGTTCTGGCAGACGATGCGTCGATCGCCTTCGACAAAGGCGTGGCGGCCTCATCGTTGGTGGAGCGCGAGCACGCGCAGGGCCTCGAGATGTTCGACCCTCAGGCTCACAGCCGATCCGTCGAAAGATTCACCTCAAGCACAGCCGCGATCCGAGCCGAGCTTCCACGCTGGATCCCCGCCGAAATACTCGGCCGGAGGAAGATCGACGCAGCGTACAGCGGCGGGCGCCTCGGCGAACTCAAACGCCAGATCGGGCGCCAGCGCGGAGGGCTCTCAGTGCGCGGACTGATGGACGGCTATGCAGATCTGATCACGCAGATCACCCCATGCGTGCTGGCGAGTCCCGAATCCGTCTCACGCTTCTTCCCGGCAACCGGCGACCTGTTCGACATCGTCGTCTTCGATGAGGCGTCGCAGATCAGAGTTCCTGATGCGATCGGCGCGATGGGGCGATCGAACTCGGTGGTGGTGGTGGGCGACAGCAAACAGATGCCACCGACCAGCTTCGCCGATGTGGTCACCGACTCCGATGAGGTCGTGACCACGGACAGCACCGCGATCGCCGATGAGGAATCCATCCTGAGCGAGTGTGTCCAAGCGCAGGTGCCCAGACGCTGGTTGTCCTGGCACTACCGGAGTCAGGACGAGGCGCTGATCGCGTTCAGCAATCACAAGTACTACGACGGCCGACTCGCGTCTTTCCCTGCACCCTGGCCGACGAGATCCTCTTCTCGACCCTCGGTATCCGATCACGGAGTTTCGCTCGTCAGGGTCGACGGTCACTTCAACAGAAGCGGACGAGGACGAGATCTTCGCACCAACATCGTCGAGGCCCGTGCCATCGTCGGAGACATCGCACGGCGCTTCGCCGCGTCCGACACGCCTCCGTCGCTCGGAGTCGTGACGTTCAATGCGCAACAACGCTCGCTGATCGAATCGCTCTTGCGGGACGAATCGGACGACCGGATCGCCGCCGCTCTCGACCAGCGCGATGGGCTGTTCGTCAAGAACCTGGAAAACGTACAGGGAGACGAGCGCGACACGATCCTCTTCTCCGTTGCCTTCAGCTCGAACGAGCGTGGCGACCTGCCGCTCAACTTCGGGCCGCTCTCACGTGCGGGCGGAGAGCGCCGTCTCAACGTTGCGATCACCAGAGCGCGTCGAGAAGTGATTCTTTTCGCCAGTTTCGACCCTTCAGACCTGCGAGCTGAGCAAACGTCATCCGTGGGAATCAAGCATCTGCGCTCATATCTACAACTTGCTGCTGACGGCATCGATGAGAATGCAGACGAGGTAGACCGGTCCGGATTCGTCGATCGCCATCGAGAAGAGATTGCCACCGCGCTTCGCGACCGAGGACACGTGCTGCAGACGGACATCGGTCTTTCTGATTTCCGCGTCGACATCGCAGTCGCGGCAACAGATGATCCTGAACAACCGGCACTCGCCATTCTGCTCGACGGCCCGACGTGGCGCGAGCGGCGCACTGTGACCGACCGCGATGCGCTTCCCACGGACGTCCTGAAGGGCCTCATGAACTGGCCGGGCGTGGAGCGTGTGTGGCTTCCCGAGTGGCTGCAGCAAAGGGAGAGGACGCTCGACCGCATCGATTCCGCCGTGAGGGAGGCCACTTCTGCCGCGCATCGCGCCGCAGAAGAAGCAGTGGCAAAGACACCTTCTCCCGACGTCGAAGGTCTCGCAGCCGTGGCATCGGTCGCCTCCGAGACGAGCGCTCCGGACGAGCCAGGATCGCGCGCGGCAGTGTCCGAGCCCGGCCTCCTTGCGCAATCGGCACCGGCCCCTGTGGTCGCCGATCTGCAGCATCCGCGAATCCGTGACTTCTCGGAGTGGTCGTCGCGAACCGCCGGTGGCATCGCCGTTCTTGATGCTCTGCCATCGCCGGCCGCGGCTCAGCGAGTACGTGATCTTGTGCACGAGGTAATCACGCATGAGGGCCCTATTCACCGAATGCGGTTAGTGAAGCTCGTGGCCGGCGCCTTTGGTCTGAGCAAGGTCCATGCTTCTCGGGCGGAGGCGATACTCCGTTGCGTCCCGTCAGAGTTCGTTCGCTCGAACGACCGGGCGGTCCTGTGGCCTCGAGATGTCGATCCACGCACGTGGCGGGATGTCCGTCGTCCCGTCGAGGGTTCGGCTCGACCCCTCGAGCATGTCCCTCTGGCTGAGATCGCGAATGCCATGGCGGTCGTTGCCGCCCTGAGCGGCGGGATGACCGACGAGGAGATCAAGCGTGAGTCGCTCGGCCTCTTCGGTGGAAAACGCGTGACATCCGGCATCGGCGATCGCCTGAGCGAGGCCCTGGACACTGGGCTAAGCACCGGCCGGCTCGAGCGACGCTCCGAAGGCTTGATCATGGCTGGGAGCTGATCAAGTGTTAGCTCCCGAACGGGATAGCCAGGCCACTGGTGACACATGTCCACCGACTACCTGAGCGCCCGTAAAGAGGCTCCCCACGCTCGCTGTACTCGTCATCGGAACCCCGCGGCGCTCCGGATAATCGCAGGCGTCGGCCCTCGCCACCTGACGGCGAATGGTCGGTGCAGTAGGCGGGTCAGTCTTGGAGGCCGGCACGGCGACCGTGCCGGCCTTCGAACTCGCCGATCGCTCGACGGGCCTTGCGCAGCTGGGAGATCCCGACGCCCACTCCGGCGCCGAAGACGGCGAGACTGATCCATCGGTATGGCGCGCTCGAATCGATCGCGATGGTGACTACCCATCCTGCAACCATGACCGCGGAGAACACGATCGTGTAGAGCGCGAAGTTCCTGCGGCGTTGCAGCGCCATGCGCTGCTGAATCAAGGAGGGCTCGGCGTTGGGCTCGCTCATGAGCCGAGCCTAGACCGCAGCAAAGTCGGCATGCCTAAGCGGATGAGAGACTGACACCGTGCCCGAGCGTCCTGAGATTGTCTGCATCTGCGGCTCCATGCGGTTCGCCGAGGAGATGCGAGCGGTGAGCCGAAGCTTGACGCTCGCCGGCGTCATCGTCCTCATGCCCGGCGAGATCGACATCCCGATCACCGGCGAGCAGAAGGCCGCGCTCGGCGAGCTGCACCTGCGCAAGATCGACGTGGCCGATCGTGTCGTGGTGGTGAACCGCGGCGAGCACTTCGGCGAATCCACGACGCGGGAGATCGACTATGCGCGCGCAGCCGGAAAGCCCGTGACGTTCGTCGGCCCTGCCTACAGCCAGGCGTAGACCTCACATCTCCCCCGCCTACAGTGGCTCGCATGAAGAAGCTCCCCGCGCTCGCGACGCTCGCCGTCGGCATCCTCCTGCTCTCCGGATGCTCGCAGGCGTCGACCATCGCCGCCTGTGGACAGGTCGCCGCTCAGGCCGCGCAGGTGACCGGTGTGATCGGCAGCGTCAGCTCACCGACCCCCGAGGCCGCACAGGCTGCTCTCGATGAGGTCAGAAGCGTCGCCGAGAACATCCGCGGTGTCGACGGACCCGAGGAGTTCGTCACGCTCCGCGACTCGTGGACGACGAGCATCGACGCCTTCGCCGCGGAGGGCGAGAAGGCCATCGCGGGCGACATCACGGGCCTTGATGCCGCGACGACGGAGATGCGCGCAGCGACCGACGCGATGCTCGCCTACTGCACCCCCTAATCGGAGCCCGTCACTCTTCCTGCTGAACGCTCATCGCGATCTCGAAGCTGTCGCCGATCACGCGGCCTCCGTCGAACACCGGGTCTTCATCGAGCGTCTCGAGAACGCGAGGATCGCTCGTGACGGCAGCGGTTCCGCGGTCACGAGCCTCGCGCGACGGCCAGGTCGTCACCGTGACCACGACGGATTCCCCTGCGCTCGCGCCCGCGAGGTCGGCGATGCTCTTGAGCTCGCCCGGCTCGTACGACGCCTCGTCTGCGTGGAAGTCACCCGGGTCGGCTGACTCACTCGACTGCCAGTAGTCGACGACGCTGATCGCACCGTGATCGCGGTACACCTCGGCCATCCGCGTCGAGAAGTCCAGATACGCGGCCTTGCGTTCCGTCGGCACCGGAACGACCGTGATGTCAGCGATGACCATTCTCTGCTCCAGTCCTCAGCGGTGAGTGTCCGTCGCAAGGGTATCCACCGTCGGTCTCACCCGCCCAGACGTGCCTATCGCGCGATACCTCGCAGCAGCCGCGTCACCGTCTCCTCGACGCGCTCCGCGCTCAAGGGCTGACCAATCAACGCCGCGTACGACGCCATGGCGATGAACTGTTCGGCGATCGCGTCAGCATCCACGTCCGCGCGGATCTCACCTGCCACCTGTCCGCGCGCGATGCGTTCGGCGACCCACGAGCGGATCGGCGCTGCGAGACGCTCGTTGAGCGCCAGTCCGAGTTCGTGGTCGGTAGCCGTGACCGCGATCAGAGCCCGGGCGAGTGCGACGCCCTCGGGCTTCGCGAGCCCGGCGGACATCGCCGAGAACCATGCGTGCAGGTCAGCCCGGATGTCGTCGCGCATCTCGACCGCGGGGTCGGCTCCTGGCAGGTCTCCCTCGAGCAGCGCCTCGCCGAGGATCGCTGCCTTCGACGGCCACCAGCGGTAGATCGTCTGTTTGGCGACTCCCGCTGTCTCGGCGAGCCCCTCGATCGTCACCGCTTCGTAGGTGCCGGCCACGACGGCGGCGCGCATCGCCTCGAGCACTGACTGGCGCGCGGCTTCACTTCGGGGACGAGGCATCAGTCCAGCGTATCGAGGCTGTGGAGCATGGCGCCTGCGATCGTCGGAGTCACCGTCTTCGAGCCTTCTTGCTCTCTTGAGGCCGAGTCATGAACTCGCCCACCCGGTTGCTGAACTCCTTCGCCTTGAGTTCGTACTCGGGATCATCTCGCGTGAGGCCGTAGACAAGCTGCATGGCGAAGCGGTTGCCCAGTGGATACACGCTTCGAGGAGGGACGACGAAGCTCGCTGCGGTCCAGGTGCGCCAGCCTCCGCTTCTCCTTGTGTAATCCCGGTTCTTCTTGGCCTCTCGTGATGGCCCCACCGACTGTGCGAGTATCTCGGCGTCGCCATCCCAGCCGAGGACGTTCACGACGTCGAACGCTGCGGCGAGCGCTGCGTGCGCGATGAGATCCGTGCTGTCCGGAGTCGTCGCTCGAATGTAGACCGAGGCTGCACCGAGCGCATCGAGGTAGACCGCGAGGAACCAGGTCGGTTTGGCGTCGTCGTCGCCCACAGGCCCCCACAGACCGTGCCACGTTGGGCCATCGTCTCGATAATCGGTCCATCCCGCTTGACCGTGCTTACGCGCCAATGACCCTTCGAGAACCTCCCATTGAATCTCGTGGTCTGTCCCGTGATGGTAGACCTCAGGGCGGAATCTGCGACCGTCCGCACCACGCATGGCGATGGTGGCGATCACTTCTTCCGCGTCACGCGGACCTCTTGGTAAAGCCGAGGCCCAGTCGAATGCGACGTTCAAGAAATGCTGGGCCATCTTGTCGTCTCGAGTCGGTGGTTCTGCGGCGGGAGGCCGCGGAGCCATTGCCCCCGCGTGGATCGCAAGGACCTCCTCCTTGAGGCGGCCCCGCTCGGGATCCTCAAGATCGACTATTGCGCTCAGGATCGAGTCGGTGATAGTCGAGACGTTGTGCAAGGACCGCGCCGACGACTTGCCCGACATCACATTGGACACTGTCTGGAGACAGACCCTGGCCGAAAGTTCCTGACCTCGTTCGATGCTCCGAAGCGAGTTCGGATCAGCGCGGTTCGCGAGCGCTCGAACTGCGTTCGCAATGCGGATCTCTGGGAGCTCGCCGGGTAGCGGCTCGTAGTTGGTCTTCACGTGAGCATCCCCGTTCGATCGACCGTCTGTGTCCGGGCGTAGACGCTTTAGACACTTGGACAACATGTCTATTCTCCCGAATCGTACAGACAGACACCCAATTTTCCTGGAGATTCGAGGTGTGGAAGTCCCACGACATCGAACCGAAGGGAGATGAACGATGAGCAAGCCGATGAACCCGAAGGACCGCGGTCGCACCGCCCGTGCATGGCTGTTCGCGATCGCCGCAGTACTGGCCCCCTTGGTGACGCTGCTGAGCCACGTCACCAAATGAGTGCCTGGGCTCGTCGTGGAAGTGGCCCACCACGACGAGCCCGGCACCGCCTCCGAGGGAAGGTTGAACCGCTCGGGCGTCCAAGCCGAAAGCGGAGCCGGACCAAAATGGAGCAACCATGACGACGCCCGCAAGCTTTTCAACACGCGGAGAGGCTCTCGCGCTCACGAGCAGCTCGCGGTGCGAGCGCCGATCAGGCGGGGCGGTAGGTCTGGGCGACCGCCCCCGACCCGAACTCCCTCCGATCAACGAACTCGAGACGCCTGCGCTCGCTCAGCCCGTCGAGCAGCCTCGGGCCGTGCCCGGCGAGGATCGGATGCACGACGAAGGTGTATTCGTCGATCAGACCCAACTCGGCGAGCGCGAGAGGAAGAGTGACCCCACCGACGGACAGCCCCTCACCCGGTTGCTGCTTGAGCTGCTGAACCGCCAGGGCCAGGTCGCCCCGGACGACCTCGGCGTTCCAGTCGACCGCTTTCAGCGTGCTCGACACGACGTGCTTCGGCACGCGGTCGATGGCCTCGGCGAACGGGATCTCCCACTCCTCCATCCAGTCTGGCCACTGCCCGGATGCCGGGCGACGCCAGGCGCCCTCCATCATCTCGTAGGTGGTTCGGCCGTAGATCACGGCATCCGCCCGCTCCATCTCGGCGGTCCAGTACTGCATCAGCTCCTCGTCGGGAGCGACGCCCGCCTCGTGATGCACACAGCCGTCGAGCGTGACGTTGATCGAGTAGCGCAGTGGTCTCATCTCGCCGATCTCCTTCGATGCGGGCGGTGCCTGTAAACGGGATCAGGGTATCTCGCCGCTCACCGAAGCGCCGCAAGACCGAGCACCAGCTCGACGAGCTCGCCGGGTTCCCGCCGCAGCCCCGACACATACTCCGTCTGCCACTCGGCCTCGGTGAGACCTTCACGCACCCTCCGCCGATACAGCTCGAAGTCGGCCGGTTCGTTGGCGCGGGGATCGAAGCCGTAGCGTCGTCCGATGGCGTCGACGGCGCCGATGATCTGCGCGCCCGTTGCATCGGCACCGAGCGCTGCGGCAGCACCTGCGGCGACCGAGACGGCGATCAGAAGCGACACCGGATCGTCATGTGCGGCCGCTCGACGGATCACGGGCAGCAACGTCGCCACCGCGGGTGCTCCGTGCCGAAGATCGAGATGCACTTTCGCGGCGATGACCGGAGCCATCAGCGCCACCCACTCGTGCCCACATCGCGATGCGAGAGCACCCGCACGTTCGAGAAGGTCGATCGCCGCCTGCGAGCGCCCGGATGCTCGCTGCACCTGACCCGTGATCAGCAGGACCATGGCCGCGGCAGCATCCGGCATCTCATCGATGGCCGCGAGCGCCGCCTCCACCTCATGTGCCGGGTGGCGCGACGGTGTCGGACTGAGGGTGAGCAGATATGCCGAGAACGCCCGAGCGAGCCCCCTGAGTGCGTGATCATCCGAACGCTCCGCGCGCGCGCGTGCAGCCGAGATCCACTCCTCTGCCTCGTCCATCCACCCGAGCTGGTAGGCGAGAAAGCCTCTGGTCGAGAAGAGTCCGGCCTCAAGGGCGACGTCGACCGCACCGGGCAGGGCGCACGCCTGACGGGTCATCGCGATCAGCTCCTGCTGACGCCCTGCGCGCACCCCGAACCACAGGAGTCCTCCGGAGATCGTCGCAGCCGTCTCTTTGTCGCCATCAGAGACGGCGGAGTCGAATGCGGCAGTGATGTCGGGCCACTCGGTGCTTAGACGCAGCACCTCAGCGGACGATCCGTGAGCCGTGAGAGCGACCGATGCGAGGGCTGCTCTGGCGCCGAACCACTCGCGGTGGCGCCGACGCCATGCTTCGTCTGGCGCGGCGTCGCCCAGGGCAGCACGACGGATCAGCTCTGCCACGTGGAACACGGGTTCACCCGCCCGCTCCTCGGCGGACACGAGCGAGTAGGCAACGAGACGGTCGAGATCGACATCCCGCGAGCGTCCTCCGCACACCGCTGCGACGGCCTCGCGAGTGAACGGAGCCCTGAACCCGGCGAGGCTGCGCAGTGTGTCTCGCTGATCTGCCGACAGAAGGTCGAGCGACGAACGCAGCGCACCCGCCAACGGCAGCTCCCCCACCTGCGCAGACCGCCCGATGTCTCGGAGCAGCGAGCTCGCGACCTCTTCCAGCGGCATCGACGCCGCCCGCGCCGCCGCGAACTCGATCGCCAACGGCAACCGCCCCAGCACGTCGACAAGTCGAGTGACCGCTGTGCTGTCGACCGCTCGAGCCTCCGGCACCAGCCTCGCCTCGAAGAGCTCACACGCCTCGGACACCGGCAGCGGATCGAGGCGCATCACGCTCTCGCCGGGCACGCCGAGCTGGCGTCGTGACGTCGACAGGATCGCAATGCCCCTCGCGCGGGCGAGCACCGTGCTGGCGATCGACGCGACGGCGTCGCTCGCGGCATCCACTCCGTCGATGACCAGGATGCCGCTGCGATCCGCCAGATGCTCGGCGACCGCCTCGACCGATGCGTGCGGGGCACCGATAGCGGACGCGATCACCTCGGCGGTCGCCTCCGCGGTCGCCACGGCTTCACCCAGACCGACGAACCAGACGTGCTCTTCGCGAGAGGCAGCGCCGCCGCCCAGCCAATCGACGACGAGCCGCGTCTTGCCCACACCGGCCGCACCCGTGAGCGTCACCAGTCGCGCCACGTCGAGCGCCGCAGTCAGAGCCGCGCGCTCGTCTCGTCGACCCACCATCTTCGCGATCGGTGCCGGCACGCCGAACACGCGACCCCGCCTGTCCGGTCCGCGATCGGGGTCTCGGCGAGGCACTCGCGCTGAGCTGAGAACCTCTCCTCCGCGCACTCGCACGACAGCGCGCTCCCTCATGTCGGCGCGTGCCTCCGCGACCCGCACGAGCGCCAGCAGATCGTCGTCGTCAGGATGCTCTCCCCGCAACTCGAGCAAAGCGATCAGTGCGTCCGCATGACGCCCCGCATCGAGGTCGAGTCGGGCGCCCTCGAATCGCACTGCATTGGCTCCCCGGCGCATTCGGTCTCGAGCCGCACCGACGAAAGGCGGCTCTCCGATTCCCTCGAGCGGCGCGCCCCGCCATCGACTCAGCAGCGACCGCGCATGACCGAGATCGGAGGAGAGCGGCGATCTCACCGCATCCTCCAGCTCCCACAGGTCCACGTGCAGCGCCGAGTCGTCGACCAGGCGATACCCCGAGCGACCTCCGTGGAGCCACGGCCCCAGGGCGGTCGCCCGAAGACGCGACATGTAGGCGCGCAGGGTGGTCTTCGCCTGCGTGGGCGGATCGACCCAGAGGTCCACGACCAGGTCGGCGACGGCCACCGGGGCCCCTCGCTCGAGCGCGAGCCTGGCCAGCAGCGCCCGCGGAAGCCTGCCGCGCAGCTCGACGACAACTCCGTCGACGTCGGCGTCGACCCTGTCGAGAAGCTGCACGCGCGCGGTGGCCACAGCTGATCATTGCACGAACGTTGCATCCGATCGAGACCCACGGAAACGCCGGATGCCGAGCCTCAGGCTGGAGAAATGACGCACACCGAAAACCCGATCAAGACCAGTTTCCGCACATCACTCGGCGATATCTCCGCGACCATCCTCGGCGCAGGGCCCGTCGCACTCCTGTGGCATGGCATGTTCGTCGACGGTGACTCCTGGGGAGGCACCATCGAACGGCTGGCTCCGCACCGCACACTCGTCGTCATCGACGGCCCCGGCTTTGGCGACAGTGCGCCGCTGACACGCCTCTCGTCCATTGAGGAGTGTGCCGAGGTCGGCGCGCAGATCATCGATCAACTGGCGCCTGGGGGCGGCGTCGACTGGGTGGGCGGCGCGTGGGGCGGTCACGTGGGCATGACGCTGGCTGCGCTCTCCCCTGACCTGATCCGCTCCCTGGTCGCGGTGAGCTCGCCCGTCGAGCCGATCGACCCCGTCTTCCGCATCAAGCTGATCATCGCGAACCAGATCCTCGCTCGATTCGGCCCGATCGCGCACCTCCGGCACGTGATCCACGACGCCCAGCTCATACCGGCGCACGCCAAGCTCCGCCCGATGACCGATGTCATCGACCGCGCTCTGACGAGAGTGCCCCGCGAGAGCATCGCGAAGACGGTCACTTCGTTCATCATCAATCGCGCTGACGCCACTCACCGCCTGCCGCGGATCGCTGCACCCACCCTTCTGATCACCGGTGACGACCGCGGCGAGTGGACACCCGAGCAGATGCACGCGGCGGCAGCGGAGATTCCCGACGCCCGGTCACTCGTGATCCCGGGGGCCCGAACCCTGGTGGCCGTCGAGCAGCCCGATGCGCTCGCGGATGGGATCGTCGCGTTCTGGAGCGAGCTCGACGCGCGGTGAGTCGGCCGGGGGCGCAGGGTGGCGAGCTGTTCGGGCGCTGCGCGCGGCGCGGGCCGCCTCAGCCCTCAGCCGACAGCGCGCGGTAGAAGTAGTACCGCGACGCCGAGTTCGGCAAGACGTCGGCGCGGGTAATCGAGCCGCATCGGCACGTGCTGCGAGAACGGCAGTGGTACGTCGTCGGTTTCGACATCGACCGCGACGACTGGCGGCTCTTCCGACTGGATCGGATGCAGTCGACCAGCATCCTTCCCGGCGTGCACGTGCCTAGGGAGTTCCCGTTCGCGTCGATCGAGGAGTGGTTGGTGAGCGACTTCGGGCGGAGCGAGGTGAGCAATGCGCTCGAGCCAGTTGCACCGGACTCCAGCCGGCCGCTTCAGGATGCGTTCTCGTCGTCGTCATCGCGCGAATTCGAGCGACGAGACAGTACGAAGACGATCCGCTGCCCGTAAGACTCGCCACGCATCGCTGGATCGTCGCCGAGCGACCGGGCCGCAGCAAGAGTGCCGGTCACCGCTGCGACGATCGCGAAGATCGGTCCGATCCATGGGGCTCTGGCACCGAGAACGAATCCGGCCACGACCGTCACGCCGATCATCAGAAGTCCGGCGACGTAAAGAGCGGATCGATGTCTGCTGCTGGAGGCAGATGCGGATATCAGGCCGACGCTCACGGCTTGAGCGAAGGCGAGCACGTAGACGATGATCTCTTCGGTGGCTCCGACGGTCATGTGTGCCCTCCAGCCATCAGCATGAGAGTCTGAAGATCACGCCGGGGACCGGGGCAGCTGTGAAGAACAGGCAGGTCCTCGCCGGTGTGTCCCCCTGAGCGAGGTTCGCCTGAAGGATGATGTATGACGCGAACGCAGAGCATGCGACACTCGCTCGCTTCGCAAGGACGGCACACATTCCGAGGGCAGCCGCGTAATCCCGCACCCGAGAGGTCTCAGCTCGAGTGAGCTTCAACCCCCAGATCGGCCCGTACCACTGCCAGCTCGGATCGGCGACGACCGGGTAGGCGGTGAAGCCATCTGCAACCACGATCTGGAAGAGCTCGTCCCCGCGAATCTCGTACCGGGTCTCCACCGGGTTTCCGTCGGCATCCGTCGCCCAGGGTGCCGCGACCGGTACGTAGTGACCGTCCTCGCTCACGAACATCACCTCGCCGGTGTCGCTCTGGTAAGGCTGGTAGCCGGCCATACGGTAACCGAACTCATGCGCACTCGATCCGCTGCTGATGACGGTCTGAATCCGAGTTGAACCATCGTCGAGCGTCTGAACTGCCACAGCATCGCCAGAGTCGTCGGTGGCGGCAAAGACCACCGTCCCATCATCTGCCACCACTCCGTCCTTGACGTCGATCTCGTCGGGCAGATCGATGGTCGCCGTTCGCTCCCCGCTGCCGATCGCCGACGTCACGGTGATCTCTTCCTCGGCGGACATCGGCACGGTGGACTGGACGTCCCCGGCGTCGGTAGTCAGTTCACCTTCGACGAGATGCCCTGGTTCGGATAGCTCCGTCGCCGGAGCAGCGTCCTGAATCAGCGAAGCTATCGCGTCAGCGTCGTCCGTCGTTTCCGATGCGTGAGCGGGCGACACTATGGTCGCCGTCAGCGCCACCACCGCGGCCACTACGCCCCACACGCGCAGCCTGCTGGGGACCTCGGTCGGTGTGACGCATGCTTGCCTCTTCATTGCTGTTCCAATCAGTCGAATATGTGTTTTTCGAGTAAGAAAAGCACACATATGACTGCATATTGGTATGTTCTCCAAAGCTTCGCCAGGCACCGGCTGGATCGGATGCAGTCGACCAGCATCCTTCCCGGCGTGCACGCGCCTAGGGAGTTCCCGTTCGCGTCGATCGAGGAGTGGTTGGTGAGCGACTTCGGGCGGAGCGAACGTCCGTCGGAAAGGTGATCGCGGGAGGCGAGCAAGCCCCTGTTCAGCACGTGCCGGTCACTCTAATCTGGCCGCCATGTTGAAGATCGTGTCGATCGTGATCCGCGTGAACGACCTGCCCGCGCAGTCTCGCTTCTGGCAGGCGGCCCTCGACTATGTCGAGCGCGACCCGGCATCCGACGATTGGGTCGTGCTGAAACCGCGCGACGCGGACGCCCCCTGCATCGCCCTCGATGCGCACCAGTCCGAGCGAGTGCTGCCGCCCCGCATCCACCTCGACATCTACGCCGAGGATCAGGATGCCGAGGTGCGCCGCCTGGCCGAACTCGGCGCCCGGGAGGTGCACTGGGACAACCGGCCCGACGATGCCGACTACGTGATCATGGAAGACCCCGAGGGCAACCGGTTCTGTGTCGTGGACCGGCCGGACTGGGCGGGGTGGGAGAGGGCTCGGGAAGACTGAGCCGGGCCTCTGGAACCGCGCCTACAGATTGACCCTCGGGTCTGCGTTGCATTCGAGCGCACCCCGCTCCCCCTCACCAGAACGCAGGTAGGGAAAGGACAGGGTCGGATTGTCACGGAGGAAGTCCTCGGGCGTGTAGTCAGGAGCGACGATGCCGTTGCGGATCAGGCACTCAGAAACGATCTCTTCGATGGGCAGGTTGTGCGGATTCTTCTGTGGCCAGAACCAGAGGAAGCCGAGCCAGGCCTCGCCCGTGAATCGCTCGCACTCGCCCATGACTTCGCTGAGACGATCGACCGACAGAGAGTTTCTCTGCGCCTCGTAGCCGCCATCCCGCGTGTACCCCTCGAACGTCGCGCCCTTACTCGAGAAGCAGGCGGCCATTCGTCGTTCGACCGCGGCCCACTCTTGTTCGGAGATCTTCTCGTCTTCGATCACGAGGCGCACGAAATCCGACTCCGATTCCACCCACGCTTCGGCATAGTCCGATGCGAAAGGCCCGGAGAAGTCAAGGGTGTCACGAGCCTCCGGTGACGCACCTGAAGTCTCGATGCTCGTCACCGTCCCCGTGCACCCGGCGAGGGCGACCATCGCGAGGGAGGCCGCGATCCCCGTGCGTGCCAGCAATCGCAGCCGCGCGTGCCGCACCCGGTCGATCTGATCCATATCCGTCCCCTTCGTCGGAACTCACATCGCAAGACGTTGTCGAGCGGACCCCGGGAGAGTGCGAGCGCTCGAGGTCCGCTCGAACGGTCGGGAGACATGTCAATCGGCGCCGTTGCCCGCCTTCGCGACCGCATGACGTAGCAAAGCACACATATGAGGACAGTGCAGTATCTTACATCGACGTACGACCGGGGAGTGTGACGCGGTCCCGCTCCACCGCCGACGCTCTCGCCGACCGAGGCGCCATTCCGGTCTGAATCGTTACTTGTCGGCCGGGTCCAGCAACCGATATACAGGTCAAAGCGCTCTGGGGGCGCTGGCGATTCGTCGCCTCACTGTCGAGGGGAACTCTCATGTCACTTCCGCCTGCCTCCTGGCATCCAGATCCGGAGAATCCGAATCAGCTCCGCTAGTGGGACGGCCATCGCTGGACGGATGCCACGTCACCGTCGCCCGCTGCCGCCGTGACGACGCAGACGGCACCCCCTGCCACGCCCTCATCATCCGTTCCGCCGAAGCGAAAGACGGGCTGGCGCACCGCCGGAATCGTCGTCGCCGCACTCGTGGTCGGCGGGGTGCTCGCCCGGTTGTCGCCGATCGCGATCCTCTTGGTCGCCACGGCCGTGGTCGGCGTCGCTCTCTATGTGATGGTCGCGCGCCCTCTCCCGGCACTGGGACTCCGGTCGCGGATGTCGGGTGTGGTCGCTCTGGGCATGGCCGCGCTGCTGATCACCGGTGGTGGCATCGCGAGTGCGAACAGCGGAGGCACCCCGACGGCATCCGAGCCTCAGAACTTCGCCGCGGTGGCGACATCGACTCCGAAGCCCAGCCCGACCCCCACTCCGACCACCTTCGAGACGGCGACCGAAGAGGTTCCCGTGCCGTTCGCGGCGACCTCCGTCGACGATCCTCAGCTCGATCAAGGAGCGACGACGCTCGTCGCCGCCGGCGTGGACGGGATGAAGGTGATCACATACCGCGTGACCCTTGTCGACGGTGTGGAAGTGTCTCGCGAGATCGTCAGCGAGGCGGTCTCCGTGCCGCCGGTGGCCGAGGTGACAGCGATCGGAAGCAAGGCTCCCGCGCCGGTTGCCGTGCCAGCTCCCGTGCCGCTCGTGCAGCAGGGCGGTGGTGGCTGCGACTCGAACTACACCGGCGCATGCGTGCCGATCTCCAGTGACGTCGACTGCGCCGGTGGCAGCGGAGACGGACCCGGATATGTGCAGGGTCCCGTGCAGATCGTCGGCTCGGACATCTACGACCTCGCCCGCGACGGAGACGGGATCGCCTGCGACTAGTCTCTCGAGTCGATGCGCGCCCGGCCTAGGCGAGGACCCGCCCCATGACCTGCCGGTCCTCTCCATACGTCGCGAGGGCGACCCATCCGTTTGACGAGTAGAGACCAACGGCCGGATCATCCGAGCGGGCCGACGTCGACAGCAGCGCTCGCTCATGCGGCAAGTCGGCGACGAGCGCATCGTGCAATCGACGCCCGATTCCGCGGCCCCGCGCATCAGGTATCACCGCGAGCTCGACGAACTCGAAGTGACCGCCGATCCAGTCGTCGACGCTCGAGCCGACCTCGCGTGAGATGAAATCAGACCAGTACTGCCCGCGCTCGCCGGTGTATCCCCATGCGAAGCCGAGCATCCGCTCGTCGTCACGCGCTGCGACCAGGCGGAAGCCCGCCCGCGATCGATGCCGGTTCCAGACGGATGCTCGCCACTCGTCGGCATCCGCGACCTCACCGAAGACTGCAGCCCAGACTTCGAGGATCTCAGGGTCGAGCCCGGCGGCTTCGGCGCCCGAGAGCGTGACGAGCGTGGGCACGCTCACCGCCCGACGTAGGGCCGCGCCGGTCGAGACTCTTCAGCCAACGCCTGGCGGTGCGACGTCAGCGCCGATCGAACAGCCGTGTAGATCACGAGCCACAGGATCAGCAGGCCGATGAGCAGACCGCCGACGTAGAGGAGGATGACGGTGAGAAAAGGGTCCATGGCGTCAGGATAGCCATCGGGGTGCGCGGGGCAGCTAGCCGTCCGCATCCAGCGACCTGTAGAAGTAGAACGCCCGCTCGCCGGAATCGGGGTCGACGCCACTGAACCCGTGGCGTTCGTAGAAGCGCATCGCCCCGGCATCCGACTCGTCGACGTTGATCTCGATCGCCGCGACGCCGAGCTCCTTGCAGATCTCGACCATGTGCTGCAGGATCGCGCTCCCGAGGCCGGTGCCGCGCTGCTCGGGCTCGACGTACATCTCGTCGAGCAGCGCGACCGGCCCGTCAGACCACACGTTCGGACGCAGGGTCACGAGCGCGACGCCGGTCGCGGGTTCGCCGCCGAGCACGGCGAACGTCGACGGTCCGGCGAGCAACATCCGCAATCGCTCCGCGAGCACCGCGACCCCGGGCGTCTCGGTGTCGAACTCGGTGTTGAACGCATCGAGCAGCTCGGCGATGCGCTCGGCATCCGAGGGATCGGCCCGGCGGATGCGGGAGGTTGAGGTCATGCGGATGCCGTTCCTGTGTCGTGGTGCGGTTTCGTCTCGGGCCGCTCCGCGGGCCTCGCTCAACGAACGAGGAGGGAGGCGGGTCAGGCGCTGTCGGAGTCGGCCTTTCGTGAACCGGCCTCGAGCACGTCGCCGGCGGGCAGCTCCTGGTGTCCGCCGAACTGCAGGCGCATTGCCGACAGCACCTGGTTCGCGAACTTGTCTTCATCGCGCGAGGCGAAGCGCTCGAACAGCGACGCTGCGAGCACCGGCACGGGCACGCCCACGTCGACCGCGGCCTTGACCGTCCAGCGGCCCTCACCTGAGTCGGAGACCCGACCGGCGAGACCGTCGAGCTGCGGGTTCTCAGAGAGTGCGGCGGCGGTCAGGTCGAGCAGCCACGACGAGATCACCGATCCGCGCCGCCACAGCTCCGCGACCTTCGACGTGTCGATGGGGAACTGGTAGAACTCCGGCTCTTCCAGTGGGGCGATCTCGGCCGAGTGCTCGGCCTCGCGAACTCCGGCATCCGCGTTGTGCAGCAGGTTGAGGCCCTCGGCGATCGACGCCATGATGCCGTACTCGATGCCGTTGTGCACCATCTTCACGAAGTGCCCCGCACCCGACGGACCGCAGTGCAGATAGCCCTGTTCCTCGGGAGTGAGGTCTCCGGTGCGACCAGGGGTGCGCTCGATCTCGCCGACCCCCGGAGCGATCGTGCGCAGCACCGGCTCGATGCGCTGCACGGCCTCGTCCGGTCCGCCGACCATCAGGCAGTATCCGCGGTCGAGTCCGAACACTCCACCGCTCGTGCCCACATCGACGTAGTGGATGCCGCGCTCGCGGAAGGCCTTGGCCCGCCGCACGTCGTCGCGGTAGTTCGAGTTGCCGCCGTCGATCAGGATGTCGCCCTCGTCGAGCACCTCCGCGACCTGATCGGCCACCATTCCCGTGAGTGATGCGGGCACCATCATCCACACGGCCCGCGGCGCCTCGAGCTTCGACGCCAGGTCGGCCATGCTGTCAGCGCCCGTGGCTCCCTCGGCGACCAGCGCCTGCACCGCATCGGCATTCACGTCATAGACCACGCACTCGTGCCCCGCCCGCATGAGGCGGCGCACGATGTTGGCACCCATTCGGCCGAGTCCGATCATCGCCAGCTGCATGAGAATCCTTTCGTCCCGCCCCCGGTGGGCCGAGTCGGGGCAATCCTGGCACGGGTGCGGGGAGGGCTCAATGGTGTGGCGGTGGCGAGCCCTCGCGTGCGGGGTCAGAAACGCATCCGCACCGCCGGTTTCCGATGCACAAGTGACCCCG
>NZ_JAVTIY010000013.1:0-66685 GCF_031843745.1 Microbacterium sp. WCS2018Hpa-9 | reverse complement strand
CCGCCGGGGTTCTCTTCACCGGGGTTTTCTTCTCCGGGGGTTTCCCCGCCGGGGTTCTCTTCACCGGGGTTTTCTTCTCCGGGGGTTTCCCCGCCGGGGTTCTCCTCACCCGGGTTCTCTTCACCGGGGTTATCTTCGCCCGGGTTTTCTTCTTCGGGGTTCTCGACTTCGGGTGCCGGCTTCGATGTCTCGACGGGAGCCGCGGGTGCAGCGATAGCGGGCGCGATGTCCTCGGCCGGCTGAGGGGTGACGGGTGCTTCGACGGGTGGCGTGACCGGTTCGGGATCAGGCTCCACGTCGTCGACGACCTCAGTCTTGTCGTCGGATATCGACTCGTCGGGACCGACGTCTGCACTGATCGACGAGGAGTCGCTGTCGCCGGCGCTGGGCAGCGATGCCGCCGGTACGGCGCCGGTGAGGCTCGGGATGATGGTGGCGGCTGCAACGACACCGGCGACCACCAGAGCGGCTGATCCCGCGCCGACGAGCGCGCCGACACCGCTGAAGATGCCGCCGCTGGCCGTGCCACCGGCTCCGCCACCTGCGGCGCCACCACCTGCTGGACTGCCACCGCCCGTTGTACCGCCACCGCCTGCTGCACCGCTGGAGGAACCGGTCGATGCTGCCGTTGCCCCTCCTGCGACGACGACCGCACCCTCGGTGATTCCCGAGGGCATGGCCGCGAGCGCGACGATCGGAGTGCCGCCACCCTGCAACGTGGCGAGATAACCTGCGGAACCCGTGACGCCGAGGACGAGCGGGAGCAGCACCAGGGCCAGACGCTTGGACACGTCCTTGGCCTCAGCGGCGACGATCATGCAGCGTGCGCACTCTTCGAGGTGCTGCTCGAGACGGTTGTGGTCTCGTGTGCTGAGATTCCCGCGTGAGTAGGCACCCAGATGTTCGATGGACCACTGGCAGTCGGAGCCTGCGGACGCGCTGCGGAGGTGGGCCTGGATCCACGCCTCGCGAAGCCCTTCGCGCGCCCGGAACGCGAGCTGCGAGACGGCGCCCGCCTTCATGCCGAGAAGGGTCGCGGCCTCCTGCGGCTTCATCTGCTCGATCTCGGTGTACCAGAGCACCTCCTGCCAACGGGAGGGAAGGCTGCGGAATGCCTGCGCGGTCAGGCTGCGATCGAGGGCCTCGTTGGCCGCCTGGTCTGTGCTGTCGGGGTCGGCGACGCTGTCGAGTTCGTCGATCGCCGACTCGCGGCGAGAGCGGCCCCACGCGGCGGCGGTGTTGCGGATGCTCGTGAAGAGGTAGGCGCGGAAGGACCCGTTGGGCCCGCCGCCCTTGATGATCGCCTGATAGATGCGGGTGTAGGACTCCTGCACGAGATCGTCGGGGTCGATCGACGACGTGATCGACCGGGCGACGGACATGCCGGAGGGATAGTGCCGCCTCCAGAGTTCGCCGAAGGCCGCTGCGTCACCCGAGCGGGTGCGCAGGACGAGATCGGCGTCGGCGATCGTTTCGTCGTGCGAAGTGCTGTCCTGATCCACTGTCATCCATCTGTCGTGGAGCGCGAGTGCGCCTCCACATGAAGAGACGCGTGAACCCCATTTTCATCACGCGTCATCTCCATTCTCTCTCCAATCTCTCAGGCTTGCCACCCCTTCCGAGAAACTGGTCGCAAATTTCCTGACTCCGATAAACCCCTGGTCACACGCAGATCGGTCGATCCTGGAGAGCGATCTCGAAAAAGGATCTGGGAAATCGCGTAATGAATCGGCATCCCCTTCGTCTCATCACTAGAGACAGCCATGGAGCTCCACCGGGGGGCGGAGCTCAGGCGCTGGTGCAAGGGGTAAGTGCACCGGCATGGCGGGTCGGGCACCTCGGGGGAGGAGCGCTCGGCCCGCCAGCTCTCGCACATGGGAGGGAAATGTGACGGGGCCGCCGATCTGGGGAACGGCGGCCCCTCACCCACTCCGACAGCGTGTCCGCAGAGAGCGCGTCCGCATCTCGATGCGCTCGCGACATCCGACTACGGGCGGTCGCCCACCCACACGCGCACGACGTGCAGCTGGGCATCCAGAAGCACGGCGTCAGCGACGTACCCGGCCGCGAGACGGCCGAGTCTGTCGCCGTACCCGATGGCGGCAGCCGGAGTCTCGGTGAGCGCGCGCACCGCCTCCGCAAGCGGTGCGCCCGCAGCGGTCGCCCGGCGCAGCGCGACATCCTGCGTGAGGGTCGACCCGGCGATCGAGCCTGTGTCGTCCGCACGCGCGATGCCGTCGTCGACCGTCACACTGACGGCGCCCAGGTCGTAGTGTCCGTCGGCGCTGCCCGCGGCAGCCATGGCGTCGGTGATGAGCGCCACGCGGCCGGGCGCCGAGTCGAACACGAGCTTGACCACGTGCGGATCGAGGTGAACGTCGTCGGCGATCACCTCGAGCACCACGCGGCGGTCGGCGGCTGCAGCCAGCACCGGCCCCGGCGCGCGGTGGTGGATTCCGGGCATGGCATTGAAGGCATGGGTCAGCACGGACGCACCTGAGTCGAACGCGGCGACCGCCGTCGCGGCATCCGCGCTCGTATGACCCACCGCAGCCACGGCCCCGGCGTCGACGATCAGTCGGATCGCCTCGAGGCCGCCGGGGAGTTCGGGCGCGATCGTCACCTGCCGGATCGTGCCACGGCCGGCGTCGAGCAGTCGAGCGACATCGTCGCGGGCCGGAGCCAGCAGCAGCGTCGGCTCATGCGCTCCGTGGTGCGCCGGGTCGAGGAACGGCCCTTCCAGATGCGATCCGAGGATGTCGGCATCTGTCTCCATCAGGTCGGCGATCTCCGCCACGCGCTCTGCGAGGGCGTCGACCGGCGCCGTGACGAGCGAGATCACCGATCGTGTGGTGCCGTGGGCGCGGTGCAGAGCGCGAGCCCTGCGGATCGCCTCCGCGCCGTCGTCGAACGAGGCGCCGGCACCTCCGTGGCAGTGGATGTCGATGAATCCGGGCGTGAGCACGGCATCCGGTCCGGCGACGACGGTCGCGTCGACGACCTCGTCTGCTGTGGCCCACGTCCGCCCGGTTCCGACGGCGACGACCCGGCCGTCTTCGATCCGCACCCAGGAGTCCGCGACCTCGGCCCCGTGGTCGATCAGTCGGGCTGAGTGGATGACGAGCGATCCTGTCGCTGCGGAATCGGGTGTCATCGTTCGCTCCAGGGGATCTCGGCTGCGGGGTGGAAGTCGACGCCTTCAGCCTTCCACAGCGGGGCCAGCCCACCGAGCCGTGCGCGGAACGACTCCCAGTCGCGACCGGCAGTGCTGCGCGGCGACCAGGCGACCTCGGCGTGAGCGGCGGCCCGAGGGAACACCAGCTGCTCGACATCGCTCAGGGTGCGAGTGGTCTCGCTCCACAACGGAGCCTCGATGCCGAGGATCGCGGCCTCGGGTACGTCGAGCACCGCGGTCGGCTCCCACTCGTATGCCGTGCGCACGTCGATGATCGCGGCCCAGGTCAGCCCGAGAGGGAAGTCGGCGTCGTACTTCATGTCGAGGTAGGCGACGTCGGCGGTCGACATGATGAGCGCGCCGCCGCGTTCGACGAAGTGCGCGGCCTCGGCGGCATGCGAGCCCTCGGGTGTCGTCTTGCCCCAGTACTGACCGATCGTGCCCTCGGCGATGTCCTTCGCTGCGCCGACCTCGTGCCATGCCAGGGGGATCTTGCCCTCTTCGAAAACGATCGCGGTCGCGCGCTCGACGAAGTGATCGAAATCCGCCTGCGGGGTGCCCAGTGATTCGTCTCCGCCGATGTGGATGAACGGACCAGGTGTCATCTCGGCGAGCTCTCGCACGACGTCGCGCACGAACTCGTACGTGCGCTCCTCGTGGATGCGGACGCTCGAGTGTCCGACGCCCCATCCGAGATAGGGCTCGCCGGCCACGGGGAGCGGCTGGCCGAGGCGCGCGGACTCCGCGATCAGGCTGTCGTTCATGACCGGATCCTCGACGAGCTCGGGGTACGCGACGCCGATGGCGTGCGTGTGGCCGGGAAGGTCGATCTCGGGGATCACGAGCATGTGCCGCTCGGCCGCGTACGCCACGATCTCGCGATAATCGTCTTTGGTGTAGAAGCCCCCGGGGTCGCCGAGCGATGCGGTCGACGATGCGAGTTCGGTGAGCTTCGGCCATGAGTCGATCTGGATGCGCCAGCCCTGGTCGTCGCTGAGGTGCAGGTGCAGGTGGTTGAACTTCAATGCGCTGGTGCTGTCGATGAACTTCTTGACTTCGTCGACGTCGAAGAAGTGCCGCGTGACGTCGAGCATCACGCCGCGGCGCTCGAATCGCGGTGCGTCCGTGATCTCGGAGCGCAGCAGTGCCCAGCCCTCGTCGCCCTCACGGAGCAGCTGCAGCAGGGTCTGAACCCCGTAGAACAGTCCTGCCTCGTCGCCGCCGACGACTTCGACGGAGTCGGCGACCCTGAGCGTGTATCCCTCGGATGCGATGGCGGGATCGACGCGCAGCACGATCGCCGATGTCGTGGCTGCCGTGTCGGTGGAGTGGGAGAAGCGGATGCCGCTGCGCCGCTCTGCGGCATCGATCAGCTGGTGCGCGGCCGGGGAGTCGCCGATGACTCGCGTGCTCTCGGAGACGGCCAGCCGACCATCGCCGGCGATGGCGGAAGCGGGAAGGGGGACAAGGGGCATGGAATGGGGAAGGACCATGAACAAAACCTACCCTGCGCAGAGTCGGCAGCACAGGGAAATCCGCTATGCTTTCACTCGTCGCGACTGGCGTCTGGGTGGACTACCACCGGGGAGCGACTGACCACGGAATTCGACCGCGCGCCTGGGCCGATAGGTATACCCCTTCGAATCCGTCGTCAGAGGAGCAAGTCATGACCGATCGTTACTTCAACGCCCCGCTCGCCGAGGTCGACCCCGAGATCGCACAGGTTCTCGACCGCGAGCTCCGGCGTCAGCAGACGTTCCTCGAGATGATCGCATCCGAGAACTTCGTGCCCGTCTCGGTGCTGCAGGCGCAGGGTTCGGTGCTCACCAACAAGTACGCCGAGGGATACCCCGGGCGCCGCTACTACGGTGGCTGCGAAGAGGTCGACGTCGCCGAGGAGCTGGCCATCCAGCGCGCCAAAGACCTGTTCGGCTCGGAGTTCGCCAACGTGCAGCCCCACTCGGGAGCGTCGGCCAACGCCGCCGTGCTGCACGCGATCGCCCGCCCCGGCGACACGCTGCTCGGCCTCGCTCTCGACCAGGGCGGCCACCTCACGCACGGCATGAAGATCAACTTCTCGGGCCGTCTCTACGACATCGTCGCCTACGGCGTCGACCCCGAGACCTCGACGATCGACATGGACGAGGTGCGTCGCCTCGCGATCGAGCACAAGCCCAAGGTCATCATCGCCGGCTGGTCCGCCTACCCCCGCACGCTCGACTTCGCCGCCTTCCGCGCGATCGCCGACGAGGTCGGCGCGCTGCTCTGGGTCGACATGGCGCACTTCGCCGGCCTCGTGGCCGCAGGCCTGCACCCGAACCCGGTGCCGCACGCACACGTCGTCTCGTCGACCGTGCACAAGACGATCGGCGGTCCCCGTTCGGGCTTCATCCTGACGAACGACCCCGACATCGCGAAGAAGATCAACACGGCCGTGTTCCCGGGACAGCAGGGTGGCCCGCTCATGCACGTGATCGCCGCCAAGGCGACCGCGTTCAAGCTCGCAGGCACCCCCGAGTTCAAGGAGCGCCAGGAGCGCACGCTGCGCGGAGCATCGATCCTCGCCGAGCGTCTCTCGCAGCAGGATGTGAAGGATGCCGGCATCGGGGTGCGCTCCGGCGGCACCGATGTGCACCTGGTGCTGGTCGATCTTCGTGACGCCGAGATCGACGGCAAGCAGGCCGAAGACCTGCTGCACGACATCCACATCACCGTGAACCGCAACGCGGTGCCCAACGACCCTCGTCCGCCGATGGTCACCTCGGGCCTGCGCATCGGAACTCCGGCGCTCGCGACCCGCGGTTTCGGCGACGCCGAGTTCACCGAGGTCGCCGACGTGATCGCCCTCGCGCTGCTGCCCGGTGCCGACGTCGAGGCGCTCCGTGCTCGTGTCGACGCGCTCGCCGCAGTCTTCCCGCTCTACCCGGACCTGCAGCAGTGACCGCGAAGATACTCGACGGCAAGGCGGCGTCGGCCGCGATCAAGGCCGAGCTGACCGAGCGTGTCGCCGCACTGAAGGCGAAGGGCATCGTGCCGGGCATCGCGACCGTGCTGGTCGGCGCCGATCCGGCATCCCAGCTGTACGTCGGCATGAAGCACCGTCAGTCCGAGGCGATCGGGATGAACTCGATCCAGCGCGAGCTGCCGGCCGACGCCACGCAGGCCGACGTCGAAGCGCTGATCGACGAGCTCAACGCCGACCCCGAGTGCCACGGGTACATCGTGCAGCTGCCGCTGCCGAAGCACATCGACACGGATGCGATCCTCGAACGGATCGACCCGGCGAAGGATGCCGACGGTCTGCACCCGACCAACCTCGGCCGACTCGTGCTCAACGTCAACAACCCGATCCACACGCCGCTGCCGTGCACGCCGCGCGGTGTGATCGAGCTGCTGCTGCGCAACGACTACGACCTCAAGGGCAAGCACGTGGTGGTCGTCGGGCGCGGGGTGACCATCGGGCGCTCGATCGGGCTGCTGCTGACCAGGCGCGATCTGAACGCGACGGTCACGCTGACGCACACCGGCACGGTCGACATGCCGCGCTACCTGCGCGAGGCCGATGTCATCGTCGCGGCTGCGGGTGTGAAGCACCTCATCCGCGCCGAGGACGTCAAGCCGGGAGCCGCCGTGCTCGACGTGGGAGTGACCCGCGAGACCGACGCTGAGACGGGCAAGAACCTGGTCTTCGGAGACGTCCATCCCGGTGTCGCAGAGGTCGCGGGCTGGGTCTCGCCGAACCCCGGCGGTGTGGGGCCGATGACCGTCGCGCTTCTGATGACCAACGTCGTCGAGGCGGCCGAGCGGCTGGTCTGAGTCGCTGGGCGGTCCCGCAGCCGCAGACGATCAGAGAGGTCGCAGGGAATCCACGGATCCCTGCGACCTCTCTGCATGTCTGTGAGGCGACGCGGATGCCGAGGCTCCGCCCGCCCGGCCGTCAACCCAGTTCGTCGAGCATCCGACGCTGCTCGGGGGTGAGGCCATCGTTGAGCTCGGCTCGGGCATCGGCCGTGCTGGCGGTCTCAGTCGGCGGGGCCGACGATGCGGGCGTGGCCTTCGCACGCGATCCGGTCACTCTGCCCTGCACGGCGTCGTACAGCTCGCCCGCCTTCGCGCGGAGCCTGTCGTCGACCTGGTCGTAGATCATCCAGCCGAACAGCAGGAACAGCGGAGGAAGTGCGTAGCTCCAGAAACCGGAGGCGCGGACGCCGCTCAGCCACACGACAGCCACCCAGATGATGAGCTCGACCAGGTAGACGAGGACGTACTGCACGACCTTCTCGCCGGTCTTCGTGCGGTCGGCGGCAGACTTGGCCGCGGCCTTGCGGAACGCGCCGGTGAGCAGCGGCTTCACGAAGAGCGCCGCCAGGGTCAGGACGACCGCGGCCCAGAGTGCGTTGAATCCGACCGAGACACCGGCGGACAGCAGGCCGATGAGCAGCAGCACGGCGACATTGAACACGTAGAGCGCGGCGAACCGGACGATTCCGTTCTTCATGCGACCAGAATTCCACATTCCAGGAGGCCATGGTGGCGGTGGCGCCGAGCAGGCGTGCAGGCCGGAGGTCAGCGAGCGGGGAAGGCGCGCTCGACCGCATCCACCACCGCGCCGTAGACCGAGTCCCACGGAACGAGTGGGGGAGTGACGCCGGCGAGCTCGAGGCTCACGGCGCCGTGCACCTGTGCCCAGACGGTGAGCGCGGCGGCCGTCACGCCTGACTCGTCGACACGTGCCGCGAGTGCGCGCATCAGCGGAGCCATCGCCGTGCTCATGGTCGCTTCGTCGGGTCGGCAGTCCTCAGTCGCCACGCCCCCGCCGAACATCAGGCGGTAGAGCGCGGGGTTGGCCATCGCCCATGACCGATAGGCGAGTCCGAGCGCGCGCAGTCCCTCGGATTCGGCCGCGGCCTGCGCCGCGCCGAACGAGGCGAAGCCGTGCTCGATGACGGCGACGAGCAGCTCGGTCTTCCCGCCGAACAGGGCGTAGACGGCCGAGGTCGAGGTGCCGGCGTTCTGCGCGATGTCGCGGAGGCTGATTCGCTCCGGCCCCTTGTCGTCGACCATCTCGGCTGTCGCGGCGAGCAGGCGATCGCGCAGCGCGTCGTCGTACAGAGGAGGTCTTGCCATGCGATCGATCCTATCGTAACGTTGTTGCATAACGCAGTTACGTAACAACGTTCCAAGGAGTGGCTCATGGCTCAGCAGGTCTTCCCCGGTCGATTCACCGCAGCCCCCGACCGATCGGACGTCACGGTCTTCCTGATCGGGATGCGCGCCAACCGGTGGTGGCAGCTCGGCAAGGTGTGGTGGACCGCCAGCAAGATGCCGCCGATGCTGCAGCACCTCGCGACCCATCCCGATGCAGGGATGCTCGGCGCCCACAGCTGGTTCGGGCGCACGACGATCCTGCTGTCGTATTGGGAGAGCCCGGAGCACCTGCAGCGATTCGCCGCCGACCGCGATGCTCCGCATCTGCAGCCCTGGCGCGACTTCATGCGGTCGCTGCAGGGCACGGGAAGTGTGGGGGTCTGGCACGAGACCTACCAGGTGCCCGTCGCCGACCTCGAGGCCGTGTACGTCGACATGCCGGCGTTCGGGCTCGCGGCCGCCACCGCGCATGCGCCGGTCGGCTCCGGAACGAAGACGGCGCGCCAGCGACTGGGTCGCTGACGCGCTGTTCTCTGGAGAAGTCAGGCCTGCGGGTGCAGGCTGCTCTCGATGTTCGTGATGCGTGCCTGCTCGTCGAAGCGGAACGTCGCGGTGCCTGATGCATCGGCGACCGTGGCACCCGAGAAGGACTCGTCGGTCCACGTGAGGTTCCAGCCGGCAAGGCGAGCGGCATCCCACACGGCCGTGCGGGCGTCGGGCAGAGTCACGGTCGAGAGGATGCGGGGGAGGACGATCGCGGCGGAGGCGACCGTGAGCGGCGGGAGCGGAGCATCGAGCAGGAACACCGCGTAGGTGCCGCCGCCGACGGGAGCGAGGTAGTACGGCGCGCGGCCGGTGAGCTCGACGGCCACGGCGCCGACGGTGTGAGCGGCGGCGGCGATCCAATCGGCGTCGCCCGCGGCATCCTCGGGGAACGGGAGCTCGGTCTCGCTCAGCTCGACGATGCCGTGCTCGGTTCCGTACTCGCGCAGCTGGGCTGCGATACCGGCCGGGTCGCCCTGCGGATGCGCCCACGCCCAGAGCAGCGAGCGCGGACCCGGCGCGATCGTCGCGACGAGGTGGGCGCGGGAGACGAGCTGGCGGGTGGTGTCGGCGTTCGACGTGAACGTCAGCGTTCCCGCCGCCATGTCGGCATCCCAGCGGTTGTCGCCGAGGTCTTCGAGGGCGGTGGCCAGGGAATCCTGACGGAGGGCGGAGAACAGTGCAGCACGGTCTGCGAGCGGCTGGAGCGCGGCGAAGGTCATGCCCACAGTCTCGCCCGGATTGCTATGAATCCGCCAACTTCTCGTGTGCAGAGAGGGCACCTGCCGGACGCCCCATGCGCCAGACGCTCGGAACGATCAGCGTCGCGACGGCGAGTGACGCGTAGATGATCCCCGAGGTGACGAGCACAGTCTCGACATCGCTGTGGGTGATCAGCCAGCCGTACACGAGGGTGCCGATCGGCATCACGACGTAGCTGCCGAGCATGTCGTAGCTCGAGACGCGCGAGAGCTTGTCTCCGGGGATGTTCTCCATCATCGCGAGATTCCAGCCGGTGCTGAACAGCTCGACGCCTGCGCCGGCGATGAACGCGGCGATCGCCAGGAGGACCACTGCCGGGTGCACGCCGAGAACCGTCAGCGGGATGGCGAACGCGGCCATGCCGATCATGCCGTAGCGCAGCGGTCGCTTCAGGGGCAGCCACATCAGGATCACGGTCATCAACAGGATGCCGACGCCTTCGGCGCTGACGACCCACCCCCAGCCCGCGATGCCGAGGCGCTCGTCGTTCTTCGCGATGTACGGGCCGACGACACCCCACGCCCCGATGTGGATCGCATTCATCACCATGAACGCGATCACGATGACCCAGAGCCATGTGCGGCTCCAGAACTCCTGCCAGCCGACGCGGAGATCGTGGAACATCGTTGTTCCGCCACCGTGGTCGGGTGGAGGCAGCCGGACCATCGCGAGAACGGGGATCGCGATGACCCATCCGATCGCCTGCACGACCATCGCCCAGGCGGGGCCGGCGGTGGCGACCACGATGCCCGCGATGATGGGCCCGCCGATCGTCGTCGCCGAGCGCACGAACGAGAGCATCGCGTTGGCCTGCTGGAGGTGCTCTGCGGAGGTCAACTGCGGGATGATGCCCTGCATCGCCGGCAGCACGAAGGCGGTCGATGCGCCGTTCACCACCGACAGCAGCGCGAGAAGCGGAACCGTGGCGGTGCCGGTGAACAGAAGCGCGGCCATCGCCCCGACCGTGACGATGTCGATGACGTAGCAGGACTGGATGATGAGCGCACGGGGGAGGCGATCGGCGACCACCCCGCCGAACAGCAGGAACACGATGTTGCTGACCGTGAACGCGGCCAGCACGAGCGACAGCGACCGCGCGTCGTTGTCGATCTCGAGCACGGCGAAGGCGAGCGCGATCGACGACATAGAGCCGGCGACCAGGGTGATCGCGCGGGCGAGGAAGAACCAGCGGAACCCTCGGTCCTGCATGGCGGCGAGCGCGCGGATCACCTCGGCTTCTCGCGTCTGCGCATCCGTCAATCCTGCCACGCCCCGCGGGGCGGCGGGAGATGGCAGGAGGCGTCAGTAGCTGGCGCGTGAGGTGTCGTCGGATGCCGTGATGAAGCGGGCTGCGAGAGCTTCGGATGCTCGTGCGAGCATCGCCACGTCGGCGCCCACGGCCACGAAATCGGCCCCGGCGGCGATGTACGAATCGGCGGCGGCCGGGTCGAAGGCGTTCACGCCCACGGGCGTGGCTGCCCCCTTGGCCGCAGCGAAGACCCGCTCGACCGCGGCCACGACATCAGGGTGCGTCTGCTGACCGAGCAGCCCCATCGATGCCGACAGGTCGGACGGGCCGACGAAGACCGCATCCACGCCGTCGACTGCGGCGATCTCGGCGGCGGCCTCGACCCCGGCCGCCGTCTCGATCTGCACGGTCAGCGAGGTGTGCTGCGCCGAGTCCTGCAGGTAGCCGTCGACGCGGTTCCAACGGGCGCTGCGGGCGAGAGCGCTGCCGACTCCGCGCACACCCTGCGGCGGGTATCGCGTCGCAGCGACCGCGGCGCGCGCTTCGTCGGCCGACGACACCATGGGAACGATGATGTTCTGTGCGCCGAGGTCGAGGACCTGCTTGATCGCGACGGCATCGTTGAACGGGACGCGCACGACCGGAACGATGGGGTAGGCGGCCGCGACCTGCAGCTGCAGCAGCGTGGACTCGAGCGTGTTGGCCGAGTGCTCCATGTCGATGAGCAGCCAGTCGAGTCCGGATCCGGCGGCGACCTCGGTGACGAGCGGGCTGCCCGAGCACGCCCACATCCCGATCAGCGATCGGTCGGAGGCCGCGAGCTGCTCGCGGAAGGAGGGGCTCAGATGAAGCGGCATGCGATCGTTCCCATCGGTCCGTAGTCGCACAGCACCTCGTCGCCGCGCGACACCCACATCGGGCGTGTGAATGATCCTGCCAGGATGATCTCCCCGGCCTCGAGTCGCGCGCCGTGCTGGTGGAACTTGTTCGCGAGCCACGCGACACCCGTTGCCGGGTGGCCGAGCACGCCGGCCGCGACGCCGGTCTCCTCGATCTCGCCGTTGCGCGACAGCACACCGGGCACCCAGCGCAGGTCGATCTCGTCAGGACGCTTGCGTACGGTGCCGAGCACCATCGCGCCGTAGGCGGCATTGTCGCTGATCGTGTCGACGATCGTCCGACCCTCGAGCTCGATGTGCGAGTTCAGCACCTCGAGCGCCGGAACCGCGTAGTCGATCGCCGCGAGCGCGTCATCGAGCGTGCAGTCCGGACCCTCGAGCGGATGCTTGAGCACAAACGCGAGCTCGACCTCGATGCGCACGTTCGAGAAGTGGTCGACCGGGATCTCGGCGCCCGACTCGTAGACGGTGTCATCGAACATCACGCCGTAGTCGGGCTCGGTGATGCCCGTGGCCTGCTGCATCGCCTTCGACGTCAGCCCGATCTTGCGACCCACGAGACGACGCCCCACGGCGATCTGCGAGTCGCGCCACACGCCCTGAATCGCATACGAGTCCTCGACCGTGGCCTCGGGGTAGCGCGCCGTGATGCGCGGGATCACCGCGTGGTTCCGGTCGGCCTCGGCCAGTTCCGCGGCGATCTGCGCGACGGTGTCTGCTGACAGCATCCGTGTCCTCCTCAGAGCTGGTGGCCGAGCTTGTACTCGCCCTGCTTGTACTCGGGCATGTCCTTGTCGTCGTCCGGGCGGGTGTATGAGAACCCGTCCGCGCCGATCGTGACTGCCATCTCGGAGTTGTCGGTGCGAGCGACGACGGGCTGAGGGTTGCCGTCGAGGTCGAGCACGAGCGAGGCCTCGGTGTACCAGGAGGGCACGACCGGGTTGCCCCACCAGTCCCGACGCTGGTTGTCGTGGACATCCCAGGTGATCACGGGGTTGTCGGGGTCGCCGGTGTAGTAGTCCTGCGTGTACACCTCGACGCGGTGGCCGTCGGGGTCGCGCAGGTAGAGGTAGAACGCATTCGAGACGCCGTGACGGCCGGGGCCGCGCTCGATGGCGTCGGAGCGGCGCAGGGCCCCGAGCTTGTCGCAGATCGCGAGGATGTTGTGCTTCTCGTGGGTCGCGAAGCACACGTGGTGCATGCGCGGTCCGTCGCCACCGGTCATCGCCGTGTCGTGCACGGTCGGCTTGCGGCGCATCCAGGCCGCATAGACGGTGCCCTCGTCGTCCTGGATGTCCTCCGTGACGCGGAAGCCCAGGTCCTGCATGAACTTGACCGCACGGGGGACGTCGGGGGTGACCTGGTTGAAGTGGTCGAGACGCACGAGCTCGCCGGGGATGTGCAGGTCATAGCGCCACGACATCCGCTCGACGTGGTCGGACTGGTGGAAGAACTCGATGGGGAAGCCGAGCGGGTCGACCACGCGCACCGAGTCGCCGACTCCCTTGACGAAGCCGTCGGGGTTGCGGCGCACATCGCAGCCGAGCTCGGTGTAGAACTCCACGGCCCGGTCGAGGTCGGAGGCACCACGGACTCGGTACGAGAATGCGGCCACCGCCGCGATCGGGCCCTTGCGCAGCACGAGGTTGTGGTGGATGAACTCCTCGGTCGAGCGGAGGTAGATCGCCTCGTCGTCCTCTTCGGTGACGTACAGCCCCAGGACGTCGACGTAGAACACCCGCGAGGCGGCGAGGTCGGTCACGACCAGTTCCATGTAGGCGCAGCGGAGCACGTCAGGAGGCGTGCTCTCGGGCGTCGCGACGGGATTGTCGGTCTGGATCGGAGCCTCCTGGCTCACGTAGTAGCCCGATGAGGTCAGCGTCTTCGCAGTCTTGTCGGTCATGTCAGGTCCTTGCTCAGTTCTTGCCGAAGGTCGGGTTGTGGGCGCCGCCGAGCGTGATGTGCACGCTCTGCTGGTCGGTGTAGAAGTCGATCGAGCGGTAGCCGCCCTCGTGACCGAGACCTGACGCCTTGACGCCGCCGAACGGGGTGCGCAGGTCGCGCACGTTGTTGCTGTTCAGCCACACCATGCCGGCCTCGACGGACTGCGCGAAGTTGTGGGCGCGCTTCAGGTCGTTGGTCCAGATGTACGCGGCGAGCCCGTACTTCGTGTTGTTCGCGAGCGCGAGCGCCTCCTCGTCGGAGTCGAAGGGCGTGATCGCGACGACCGGCCCGAAGATCTCCTCCTGGAAGATGCGCGCATCGGGGGAGACATCGGCGAACACCGTCGGAGCGACGAAGTTGCCCTCATCGAACCCCTCGGGGCGGCCGCCGCCGGCGACGAGGCGCCCCTCGGTCTTGCCGATCTCGACGTAGCTCATCACCTTGTCGTAGTGCTCGGGGTGCACGAGAGCTCCGACCTCGGTCGCGGGGTCGTGCGGGTAGCCGACCTTGACGCGCTTCGCCTGAGCGGCATACTTCTCGACGAACTCCTCATAGATCGAGCGCTCGACCAGGATGCGGGATCCTGCGGTGCAGCGCTCGCCGTTGAGGGAGAAGACGCCGAAGATCGTCGCATCGACCGCGGCCTCGAGGTCGGCATCGGCGAACACGACGGCAGGCGACTTGCCGCCGAGCTCCATCGAGAGCCCCTTGAGGAACGGGGCGGCGTTGCCGAAGATCAGCTGCCCCGTCGAGCTCTCACCCGTGAACGAGATGAGCGGCACGTCTGGGTGCTTCACGAGGGCGTCGCCGGCGTCTTCGCCGAGACCGTTCACCAGGTTGAAGACGCCCTGGGGGAGCCCTGCCTCTTCGAAGATCCCGGCCCAGAGCGAGGCGGAGAGCGGCGTGAACTCGGCGGGCTTGAGCACGACGGTGTTGCCCGTCGCGAGCGCGGGGCCGAGCTTCCACGACTCGAGCATGAACGGCGTGTTCCACGGAGTGATGAGCCCGGCGACACCGATCGGCTTGCGGTTGACGTAGTTCATCTGCTTGCCGGGCACCTTGAAGGCGTCATCGGACTGCGCGACGATCAGGTCGGCGAAGAAGCGGAAGTTCTCGGCGGCACGGCGGGCCTGTCCGAGCGCCTGGGTGATCGGCAGCCCCGAGTCGTACGACTCGAGCTCTGCGAGACGGGCGTCGCGCGACTCGACGAGGTCGGCGATCCTGTGCAGCACGCGCGAGCGCTCGCGGGGGAGCATCCGCGGCCACGGGCCCTCCTCGAACGCGCGCTTCGCTGCGGCGACGGCGAGTTCGATGTCTGCCTTCTTGCCGGCGGCGGCCGACGTGTAGGTCTTGTTCGTCACGGGGTCGAGCACATCGAACGTGTCGCCGTCGACCGAGTCGACGAAGGCGCCGTCGATGTAGTGCTGGATGTGGTCGGGCAGATCTGCGGGGATGCGGGAATCGGTCATGACTCGTCTCCTGAGTTGTGGTGAGAACGGGCGTGCAGGGCGTCGAGGAAGGCATCCCTCGTGCGCAGGCGGTGGTTGCGGGCGGCGAGCTCGATCTCGAGCGGGTCGGCACCCGCACGGATGAGCTCGAGGATCTGCGTGTGCTCTTCGACGGAGTGCTGGGCGCGGCCCGGCACATAGGCGAACGTCGAGTCGCGGATGCCGGACAGACGTGCCCAGCCGCGGTGCACGAGGTCGAGCAGATGCGGGTTCGGGCAGGGTTCGAAGAGCAGCGAGTGGAACTGCCGGTTGAGCTCGGTGAACGCATGCGCATCGAGGTGTTCGAGCATCTGCGTCATCCGCTCGTTGACCGCCTCTGCGGCGTCGAGCGTCTCGGAGTCGAGCAGCGGTGCCGAGAGGGCGGTGGCGGCGCCTTCGACCAGGCCGAGCGTCTGCATGGTGTGCGCGTACTCGCTCTCGTCGACGAGGGTGACGCGGGCGCCGACGTTGCGCTCGAACGTCACGAGACCCTCGGCTTCGAGGCGGCGAATGGCTTCGCGCACCGGCACCACGCTCATGCCCAGCTCTTCCGCGAGCGACCCCAGAACGAGGCGATAGCCGGGGCCGAACGTGTGGCCGGAGATGCGCGAGCGGATCCAGGCGTACGCCTGCTCCGATTTGCTCGAATTCGCGACCGTCGTCATGAGCGGGTCCCCTCGTCGGACCCTGCGCCCGTCGCGGCCTCGTACTTGGCGCGCCACTCCGCATTGAGCGGGAAGAGTCCGTCGACGGGGTGTCCGGCTGCGACCTGCTCGGCGATCCAGGCGTCCTCGATCTCCTGCGCGAGAGTGTCGTCGGCGACCTGCTCGGCGAGAGCGGGCGGGATCACGACGACACCGTCGCTGTCGCCGACGATGATGTCGCCGGGCTGCACGGTCGCGCCACCGCACGAGATGGTGATGTCGGAGTCCCACGGCACGTGCTTGCGACCGAGGACCGAGGGGTGCGCACCCTGCGAGAACACGGGGAGCCCGATCTCGGCGACCGCGTCGAAGTCGCGCACACCGCCGTCGGTGACCACGCCGGCCGCGCCGCGGGCACGAGCGCGCAGCGCGAGGATGTCGCCGAGGGTGCCGGTGGTCGCATCGCCGCGGGCCTCGATCACGATGATCTCGCCCTCGTCGACCGCGTCGAACGCGCGCTTCTGCGCGTTGTATCCGCCGCCGTGGGTCTTGAACAGATCCTCGCGGAAGGGCACGAAGCGCAGCGTCTTGGCGGTGCCGACGATCTTGCTGCCCGGGATGTTGACGGAGACGCCGTCGATGAAGCACGAGTGGTGGCCGCGCTTGCGCAGCTGAGCCGAGAGGCCTGCGGTCGGCGCCTCGAGCAGCTTGGCGCGCAGCTCGGGCGAGAGGGTGGGCGCTGTCTCTTCGGCGGGCAGGCCGGCCGCTTCGCGCGAGCCCCAGGCCTCGGTGCGCTGCAGGTCGTCGACGGCCGGCAGCGATCCGATCTCCTGGTCGAAAGGCACGTCGCCCTCCGTGACCGTGGTGACGAGGCGACCGGAAGACGGCGTGCCTTCGGCTTCCGGAGCATCGACCTCGATCTCGACCACGTCGCCCGGGACGATCACGGACGACCCTGCGGGGGTGCCGGTGAGGATGACATCGCCGGGTTCGAGCGTGAAGTGCTGAGAGAGATCCGCGACGAGCTGTGCCAGCGGGAAGATGAGTCCGGCCGTGGTGTCGTCTTGACGCAGCTCGCCGTTGACCCAGGCTCGCACGCGCAGGGCGGCGGGGTCGACGGTGCGGGCGTCGATGAGCTCCGGGCCGAGAGGCGTGTAGCCGTCGCCGCCCTTGGAGCGGACGTTCGAGCCCTTGTCGTTGGCGCGCAGGTCGTAGAGCCCGAGGTCGTTCGAGGCGGTGACCCAGCCGACGTGGCTCCAGGCGTCATCGAGCGAGACGCGACGGGCCGCGGTGCCGATCACGAGGGCGATCTCGCCTTCGAAGGCCAGCAGCTCGGTGCCGGCCGGACGCTCGACCGTGCCGCCCGTGGCGCCGACCGAACTGGCCGGTTTGAAGAAGTAGGAGGGGGCTGCGGGGCGACGGCCGCGCTGATCGGCACGCGAGGCGTAGCTCAGGTGGATCGCGATGATCTTGCCGGGGCGGGTCATGGATGCCGTCACGGGGCGCCTCCTCGCGCTTTGCGTCGACGCCTTGTGCGTCGTATTCGAAATCATATATCATCGAGTCACCCCTCGGCAAGCAACTCGAACACCTCGTGCGCGAGCCGTGACAATGCGGTCACAATCAAAGGAGACACCCCTATGAGCGGGCAGTCACAGGATGGGTTCACACCCACCGGAACCATCGCGACACCGGCCGATCGGCGCCGTGTCGTGTTCGCCACCGTCGTCGGCACCACCGTCGAGTGGTACGACTTCTTCATCTACGCCACGGCCGTCGGCCTGGTCTTCGGGCAGCTGTTCTTCGAGCCGCTCGGAGCGAACAGCGCCATCGTCGCGTTCGCGACCGTCGGCGTGAGCTTCCTCTTCCGTCCGCTCGGGGCGTTCCTCGCCGGCCACTACGGCGACAAGTACGGACGCAAGGCCGTGCTCATGTGGACCCTGATTCTGATGGGTGCCGCGACCGCCCTCATCGGTGTGCTGCCGACGTACGACGCGATCGGCGTCGCCGCGCCCATCCTCCTGGTGCTGCTGCGCATCCTGCAGGGCATCTCGGCCGGTGGCGAGTGGGGAGGTGCGGTGCTGATGGCCGTCGAGCATGCTCCCAAGGCGAAGCGCGGGATCTTCGGCGCATCGCCGCAGATCGGCGTGCCGCTCGGCTTGCTGCTCGCGTCGGGAGTGATGGCGCTGATGACGGCGATCGCACCGGGAGATCAGTTCCTCGAGTGGGGCTGGCGAATTCCGTTCCTGCTCAGCGTCGTCCTGATCCTGGTCGGCTACTACGTGCGCCGGAAGGTCGAGGAGAGCCCCGTCTTCATCGAGCTCGCCGAGCGCAAGGAGAAGGCGAGCATGCCGATCGTGCAGCTGTTCCGCAAGCACCTGCTGCTCGTGATCGTCGCTGCACTCGTCTTCGCCGGCAACAACGCGGTCGGATACATGACGACCGGTGGCTACATCCAGGGCTACGCCACCAACCCCGAGGGGCCCATCGGCCTCGAGCGCGGACCCGTGCTGTGGGCGGTCACGGGCTCGGCCGTCACCTGGCTCATCACGACGCTCATCGCGGGGTGGCTGTCTGACCGCATCGGCCGACGCACCACCTACATCATCGGCTGGGTGATGCAGCTCGTCGGCGTGTTCACGCTGTTCCCGCTCGTCAACACCGGCGACGTCGGACTGCTCTTCGCCGGCCTCGCGATCCTGACGATCGGTCTCGGCTTCACGTACGGACCTCAGGCGGCGCTCTACACCGAGCTCTTCCCGGCCAGCATCCGATTCTCGGGCGTCTCGATCTCCTATGCGATCGGCGCGATCGCCGGTGGCGCGTTCGCACCGACCATCGCGACGGCCATCGTGCAGGCCACCGGATCGACGGAGGCCGTCACCTGGTATCTCGCCGGCATGACGCTGCTCGGCCTCGTCGCCACGCTGCTGCTGCGTGATCGCTCCGGCATCCCGCTGGGTCCGGATCACGAGGAGGAGCAGTCCGTGAGCCCGATCCGCGGGCTCGCCAAGGTCTGAGATACGCCCGCACGCAGAACGCACGTCCGCCTCGCGGGCGTGCGTTCTGCGTATCTGCGCTCAGCCTTCGAGTGCTTCGCGGATCGCCGACGCGGAACGCCGCAGACGCACCGCGATCTCCGCGTCGTCGAGGTCGGTGGCGACATGCACGACAGCGATCGCCGCGGGGCGCTGACCGCGCAGCGCGAGCGGTACCGCGACCGATTGCACGGTGGGGATGACCTCGTCGTGGCTCGTCGCGTATCCGCGCACGCGCGCCTCGTCGACCTCTGCGTGCAGGGCCGCGCGTGCATCGCCCGGCCACTCCGACATCGGCAGCTGCGTGAGGATCGCCTTGCCCGGTGCCCCGACCGTGACCGAGTGCCTGGCACCCGGACGCTGAGCGACGCTCGCGATCGCATGACGGGGTTCGATGCTCGCGAGCGTGATGCAGTCGTCTCCGTCGAGCACGCCGAGGAAGCAGGTCATGCCGAGTTCGTTCGCGATCGCGGTCAGCTCGGGGATCGCCTCGGCCTGCAGGTCGTGGGCGACGCCGGCCGCCAGCGCCGCCATGCGCGGGCCCAGCGTCACGGCCCCTGACGCGTCTCTCCCGACGAGCCGGTGGTCCTCCAGCGTGCGCAGCAGGCGGTACGCGACCGAGCGGTGGACCTCGAGTCTCACGGCGATCTCGTCGATCGTGAGCGGGATCCGCGCGTCGGCGAGCACTTCGAGGATCCGGATGCCGCGGCTGAGGGTCTGCGATGCCGGAGGGCTTTCGGGCATGCGTGCGCTCCCTTGCGTTTCGGGACAGGCGTCCCTAAGCTGTGTTCAATAGTAGAACGTTGTGTTCGAATATAGAACACGATTGATTCGAAGGCAATACCCGACAATGACGTCCGGAAGGAATCGACGACGATGCAGTTCCACCACCACGGCTATGTCTCGGGAGACCCGCGTGTGAAGGATGCCGCGGGCATCGGCACCGAGCGGCCCGCAGACCTCCCCGACGAGATCGATGTGCTGATCGTCGGCTCCGGCCCCGCCGGCATGCTGCTCGCGGCGCAGATGTCGCAGTACCCGGGGGTGTCCACCCGCATCATCGAGAAGCGCGAGGGTCGTCTGGTGCTCGGGCAGGCCGACGGCATCCAGCCGCGGAGCGTCGAGACGTTCCAGGCGTTCGGCTTCGCCGAGCGCATCATCGCCGAGGCGTACAACATCGGCTGGATGAACTTCTGGGGACCGAACCCCGAGCGGCCGAACGAGATCGTGCGCACCTCGCGGACCGCCGACTACGCCTACGACATCTGCGAGTTCCCGCACCTGATCGTCAACCAGGCGCGCGTGCTCGACTACTTCGCCGAGGCCGCGGCGAACGGCCCCGGACGCATCGCGCCCGACTACGGCATCGAGTTCGCAGGACTCACCGTGCACGGCGAGGGCGAGTACCCGGTCGAGGTCGCCATCCGCTACGTCGCGGGCGAGCGGGCCGGAGAGGAGCGCACGATCCGAGCGAAGTACGTGGCCGGATGCGACGGCGCGCGCAGCGGCGTGCGTCAGGCGATCGGACGCACGCATGTCGGCGGCAGCGCCGCGCACGCCTGGGGCGTCATGGACGTGCTCGTCAACACGGACTTCCCCGACTGGCGCACCAAGTGCGCGATCAACTCGGAGGCGGGCAACATTCTGCACATCCCTCGCGAGGGCGGGTACCTGAGCCGCATGTACATCGACCTCGGCGAGGTCGCCGAGGACGACGACCACCGCGTGCGCCAGACGCCGATCGAGGAGATCATCGCCAAGGCGAATGCGATCCTCAGCCCCTACACGCTCGACGTGAAGGAGGTCGCCTGGCACAGCGTCTACGAGGTCGGGCACCGGGTCACCGACGGGTTCGACGACGTGATCGACGGGTCCGGCCGCACGCCGCGCGTGTTCCTCACGGGAGATGCCTGCCACACGCACAGCGCCAAGGCGGGCCAGGGCATGAACGTGTCGATGCAGGACGGGTTCAACCTCGGATGGAAGCTCGGGTCGGTGCTCACCGGGCGGGCCCCCGAGGCGCTGCTCGCGACGTACGGCGCCGAGCGTCGACCGGTCGCTCAGCAGCTGATCGACTTCGACCGCGAATGGTCGACCCTGATGGCGCGCAAGCCCTCGGAGATCACCGACCCCAGCGACCTCGCGACCTACTACCTCGCGACGGCGGAGTTCCCCTCCGGATTCATGACCCAGTACACCTCGTCGATGATCACTGGTTCCGACGCGCACCAGGCGCTCGCCGCAGGGTTCCCGCTCGGCAAGCGCTTCAAGTCAGCCGAGGTCGTGCGGGTGGGCGACGGCAACGTCGTGCACCTCGGCCACCACGCCAAGGCCGACGGACGCTGGCGCGTCTACGCGTTCGGGGGTCGGGATGCCGCGACGCTCGACGCCTGGGCGGCAGAGGCGGCGCCGGTCTTCGACCGGTTCACGCCCGCGGATGCCGACACCGACGCGGTGTTCGATGTGAAGGCGGTCTACCAGCAGCCGCATGAAGAGGTCGAGGTGACCTCGGCTCCGACTCTGTTCCAGCCGAAGACCGGTCCGCTCGGGCTCACCGACTGGGAGAAGGTCTACGCGGCGGGGCCGTCGAAGTGGACCGAGACCGACATCTTCGAGGCGCGCGAGCTGTCGCGGGAGGGTGTCGTGATCGTGGTGCGCCCGGATCAGTACGTCGCCGCGATCCTGCCGCTCGACGCGACGGACGAGCTGGCCACGTTCTTCGACGGAGCGCTGGTGCCGGCATCCTGAGTCCGCAGCGATACCTCTGGCGGGTGTCGGAGGCCCCGCGTACTCTGAGGGCCGATGGGCGATGCCGCCCCGACAGGAGGAGTGCGTGATGGACTGGAAGATCGAGCTGATCTTCGTCCCGGTCTCGGATGTCGACCGGTCGAAGGAGTTCTACGAGAAGGTCGGCTTCCATGCCGACCACGACCAGGTGCCGTATGAAGGCCTGCGGTTCGTGCAGATGACCCCACCAGGGTCGGCCTGCTCGATCGCCTTCGGCACCAATCTGGGCGAGGGGCTGTTGCCCGGGCAGCAGAACACGATCCAGGTCGTCGTTCCGGATGCCGACGAGGCGCTCGCCCATCTTCAAGGGCTCGGGGTCGCAGCACAGGGCGTCGATGAGCAGGCGTGGGGTCGGTTCGTCACTTTCGACGACCCCGACGGAAACACATGGACGCTGCAGGAACTGCCTGATTACAGCGCTCAGGCCTGAGCTCTCGGCGCGCCCGTGGCGCTCAGCGCTGGGTGAGTGCGAACAGCACCTCGGGTGCGCCGGCGGGGAACAGCACGCGCGCGCCGGAGCGGATGTCATCGATGGGCACCCAGCGCACCGGGCTGCCCTCGTCGAGGATGCGGAGTTCGGCGTCGAGCGGCACAGCATCGAGCGCTGCGGAAGCCACCGCGAAGACGTGCGCGTACTCGTGGCAGGGCGCACCCTCGTAGGTGAAGATGTTCTCGAAGACGCCGAGGGGCTCGGCATCCTCGAGTGTGACCCCGAGTTCTTCGATGAACTCGCGGCGCAGCGCGTCGCTGGCCGTTTCGCCGAACTCGATGCCCCCGCCGATCGCACGGAGGAAGTCGAGTTCGCGTGAATCGTCGTGACCTTCGAGCGCGAGCACGTGACCGTCCTTGAGGGGAAGACCGACGGCGATGTTGCGGATGGCGGGCATCCCGGAAGGCTAACGCACGGCCGATGTCTGCGGGCGCTCAGATGATCTGCGTCGCGCCTCCGGACCCGACGATCCCGCCGCGGGGAGGGATCGTCACGGTGAGCAGGCTCGGTCGCCGCACATGGGCACCCTGGTGGATTCGCACGGTCGTCTCGGAGTGGCCGAGGGTGCGCAGGTAGGCCCCGGTGGAGGCGGCGGGGTCACGAGTTCACTCGGATGATCTCCTGCTGGTACGGCGCGATGACCCCGCCCGAGATCCGGAGGTCGAGCAGCAGGAAGCGCCGCGTCGCGGCATCCTCCTGCGCCCACGCGCCGAGCCGATCGAGATCGCCGAGGGACCTGACGACGACGCCCTCGGCGCCGACCGCAGCGCCGAACGCCGCGAAGTCGACCTCGGGAATCATCATCGGCCCCTCCGCGAGTCCCTTGAGGCCGTACAGGTTGACCTCGGCGCCGTAGGCCGCGTCGTTCCAGATCACCGCGATGCCGCGGCCCTGGGCGGCACGGACGGCTGACTCGAGGTCGGCGATCGCCATCAGGCCGCCGCCGTCGCCCGAGGTCAGCACGACGGTCGACTCGCGGCGGGCGAGAGCCGCGCCGACGACACTCGGCCAGCCCTGTCCGATCGACTGGAAAGCGGTGCCGACCATCATCATGCGGTCGGGGGCCTCGACCGGCCAGTACATGTTCGCCCAGCCGATGAAGTGTCCGCCGTCGGAGACGACGACACGGTCGCTGGGCAGCAGCTCCGCGATGCGGCGTGCGGCCGACCGGGGGTCGAGGCGCCCGTCTGCGGCGAGGTCGTCGCCCTCGTCGTACGTGCGTGCCGCGGCGACGTCGACGGACTCGCGCCACGGCTGCACGGGCACAGCTTCGGATGCCGGGGTCGACGCGCCGTGCGCGACCGCCGTCGTCTCGGCGGGGCGGGGTGCTGCTCCGAAGTTGTGCTCGGCCGCGGGGGCGAGAGGGGAGCCGAGCGAGCCGACGCGCGTGACGAGCTCCTCGGCTGCGAGGCGGGCGTCCGCACGGACGAAGCCGCCGACGTGGGGATGCGTGGCAGCCGGGGCGATGTCGATCTGGAAGACGCGGGTGCCCGGAGCGAAGAGCTCCCCGAAGCGCATCGTGAACTGGTTGAGGGATGCGCCGAAGACGACGGCGACGTCTGCCGTGCGCACGAGCTCCATCGCGCCGTCTGCGCCGAACCCACCCGTGACGCCGAGGTCGTACTGCGACTCGGGGAACACGCCGCGACCGAGTGCGGACGATGCGGTGAGGGCACCGGTCAGGCTGGCGAGCTCGCCCAGCGCGTCACCCGCGCCGGCCAGCCAGGCGCCACGACCGGCGAGCAGGAACGGGCGGGATGCTCCAGCCAGGGCCGCGGCGATCTCACCCAGCGTGCCTTCGGCGAACTCCCCGCGAGGGGCGAGCGGCGCGGGGAGTCGGGGGGCCGGCGCCTCGGGCACAGCGCCCGCCTCGAGCGCGGCCACGTCGTAGGGGATGGCCAGCACGACCGGCACGCGGTAGGTCAGGGCATGCTCGATCGCGATGACGGTGGTCGCTGCGGCATCCGCGCGCCCGACGGTATAGGTGCGGGCGCCGACAGCGGAGGCCAGGGCGATCTGGTCGACGTCCCACGGGCGCGGACCGGACGTGGGCTCGTCACCGACCACGAGCACGAGCGGCACGTGCGCCTGCACGGCCTCGGCGAGGGCGGTGAGCGTGTTGGTGAAGCCCGCGCCGTAGGTCGAGGTGCCGGCGGCGATCCGCCCGGAAGCGCGGAAGTGCGCATCGGCGGCGACCACGGCGCCCTGCTCGTGACGGACGGCGGTGAAGACCGCATCCGTCTGGGTCTCGATCGCGTCGAGGAAGTAGGCGTTGCCGTTGCCCATCACGCCGAAGACGGCGTCGATGTGCTGGGCGAGGGTGAGTGCGACGTGCGCGGAGACGGTGGGCATGCGAAAGCCTTTCGAGACAGGGACGGAGAACATTCGTATTCCGTATGTGTCTCGCCCCCGCGTCATCGTGGGGAGCTTCGTGCCTCTTTTTCAGGCACCGGCGGCAGAGAGCGCCGGACGGGTCGATCCTATCGCGCCCACGCCGACGCGGCGCCGACTTGCGCGTGTAACACCGCCGAAACGGTGACGCGGAAACATGCGGTCATGGAGTCACTGTTCGACGGATACACCTCGCGCCGGTCGCCGAAACGAGCGGGCGCCGCACCGTGGGACGAGATGTTCCCCTCAGACGCGGCGCCCGGCGGTGAGGGCGTGCGCCTGCCCTATCAGGACATGTATCCGGCGCTCGCGGCCATGGATGACGCAGAGCTGAGGGCGCGCACCGACGCCCTCGCCAGTTCGTATCTCGCTCAGGGCGTCACGTTCGATTTCGCCGGGGAGGAGCGTCCATTCCCGCTCGATGTGGTTCCTCGGGTGGTCGCCGCCGATGACTGGCGCTATGTCGAGTCGGGGGTGAAGCAGCGTGTGCGGGCTCTCGAGGCGTTCCTCGCCGACGTCTACGGACCGCAGCTCGCGGTGCAGGACGGCGTGATCCCCGCGTCGCTGATCAGCTCGTCCGCTCACTTCCACCGTCAGGCGGCCGGGATCGTCGGAGCGAACGGGGTGCGCATCCACGTCGCCGGCATCGACGTCATCCGTGACGAGCTCGGAGCCTGGCGGGTGCTCGAAGACAACGTGCGCGTGCCGAGCGGCGTGAGCTACGTGCTCGCGAATCGCCGGGTGATGGCGCAGACGCTCCCCGAGCTGTTCACGAGTCTCCGAGTCCGCCCGGTCGTCGACTACCCGGGCCGCCTCCTGCAGGCGCTGCGTGCCGCGGCGCCTGATGGCGTCGATGATCCGACGGTCGTGGTGCTGACCCCCGGCGTGCACAACTCGGCATACTACGAGCACACGCTGCTCGCGCGCATGATGGGCATCGAGCTCGTCGAGGGGCGTGATCTGTTCTGCTCGGGCGGGCGGGTGTGGATGCACACGACCGCCGGCCCCACGCGTGTGGACGTGATCTACCGTCGGGTCGACGACGAGTTCCTCGACCCGCAGCACTTCCGACCCGATTCCGTGCTGGGCGCCCCGGGGCTGATGCTCGCTGCTCGCCTCGGCAACGTCACGCTCGCCAACGCGGTGGGCAACGGCGTGGCCGACGACAAGCTCGTCTACACATATGTCCCTGACCTGATCCGCTACTACCTGGGTGAGGAGCCGGTGATCCCGAACGTCGACACCTGGCGGCTCGAGGACCCGGGCGCGCTCGAGGAGGTGCTCGACAGGCTCGACGAGCTGGTGGTGAAGCCGGTCGACGGCTCGGGCGGAAAGGGGCTGGTCGTCGGGCCCGATGCGTCGCGCGAGACGCTGGACGATCTGCGCAGGTCGCTGCGGGCCGACCCCCGAGGCTGGATCGCCCAGCCGGTCGTGCAGCTGTCGACCATTCCGACCCTCGTGGAAGACGGATTCCGCCCCCGGCATGTCGACCTGCGTCCCTTCGCCGTGAACGACGGGAACGACATCTGGGTGCTTCCCGGCGGTCTCACCAGGGTCGCGCTGCCCGAGGGGCAGCTCGTTGTGAACTCCAGTCAGGGCGGCGGCTCGAAGGACACCTGGGTGCTTGATCCGTCGCTGTTCACCGGGCCGACGACGACCGTGGAGGGCGACGCGGATGCGGCGGCAGACGAGGTGTCGCTCGCCACCGGGGCGATCGCCATCGTGGCGCCGGCGCGCGAGGATGCGCACCCGCCGTTCCTCTCGTCGCCGCAGGACGAGGACCTCGAGCTGCGCCACCACCAGCAACAGCAACAACAACAGCAGCAACAGCAGGGAGGGGCAGGATGCTGAGCCGCATCGCCGAGGCGCTGTTCTGGATCGGCCGCTACGTCGAGCGGGCCGACGGCACCGCGCGCATCCTCGACGTGCACCTGCAGCTGCTGCTCGAAGACCCGTGGGTCGAGGAGGACACGGCGTGCCGCGCGCTGCTCTCGGTGATGGGGACGACGGCGGATGGCGACTCGGTGCTGAGCCGTGACGATGTGGTGCGGCTGCTCGCTCTCGACCGGGAGAACTCCGCGTCGATCGCGCACTCGATCGCGGCGGCGAGGGAGAACGCTCGGCGTGCCAGGGAGATCATCTCGACCGACCTCTGGGAGACGCTCAACGAGTCGAATGCGCGGATGCCCCGTCGTATCGCCTCCGACAAGACGCATCCGTTCTTCCGCTGGGTGCGCGACCGCTCGGCGCTGGCTTTCGGCGTCGTCGACTCCTCGACGAGCCGTGATGAGGCGTGGCACTTCTTCGTGCTCGGCCGCTCGATCGAGCGCGCCGACATGACCGCGCGTCTGCTCGCGACGCGGTCGCTGACCGAGGCCGGCGGGCCGAGCTGGACGACGCTGCTGCGCAGCTGCGGCGCCTACGAAGCCCATCTGCGCAGCCACCGAGCGGTGCCGACAGGCGCGTCCGCGGTGGAGTTCCTGCTGATCGACCGGCTCTTCCCTCGTTCTGTGCTCTCGAGCATCCTGCAGGCCGAGGAGTGTCTGCGCGGCATCGATCCGGCCGGCGCGTTCGGGGTGCCCGACCGGGCTCATCGCGTGCTCGGTCGCCTGCGATCGGAGCTGGAGTACCGACCGATCGGCGACACCGTGCACCGGCTGTCGGAGAGCATGGAGGAGGTCCAGGTGGGGATGTCGGTGGCGAGTGACGCGATCAGGGAGCGGTACTTCCCGTCGATCGCGATGCCGGTGTGGATCGGAGAGGCACTGTGAGTCGCCTCAAGATCGTGCACCGCACAGGCTTCCGTTACGAGCAGCCGGCCACGGCGTCGTACAACGAGGCGCGCATGCTGCCGCACTCCCGAGAGGGGCAGTTCGTGCTGCAGGCGACGCTCGACATCTCGCCGACGGCCACCCAGCACTCGTACTCCGACTACTGGGACACGCGGGTATCGACGTTCGAGCTGCTGACCCCTCATCAGATGCTCTCGGTCACGGCGACGAGCGTGGTCGACGTCAGGCCGCTGCCGACGGTGACCGCCGGGATCGACTGGGATGAGCTCGAAGCCCAGATTCGGCAGTCGCTCGCGCTCGCCGAATGCGTCGCGCAGACTCCTGCCACCGCTCCGGATGAGGAGATGCGCGATCTCGCCCTGCACATCGAAGCGGAGGGCGGCGGCGTCGACGAGACCGCGCTGGACATCTGCCGCGCGGTCGGTGAGGCGATGGAGTACCGCAGCGGCGTCACGGGCGTGAGCTCGACGGCTCGCGACGCCTGGCCGGCGCGATCAGGGGTCTGTCAGGACATCGCTCACGTGGCGCTCGGCGTGCTGCGCGCAGCGGGGATTCCCGCGCGCTATGTGTCGGGGTACCTGCACCCCGACCCGACGGCCGCGATCGGGCAGTCGGTGACGGGGGAGTCGCATGCGTGGGTGGAGTGGTACTCGGGTGAGTGGCGCGGATACGACCCCACCAACCTCGTCGACATCGGCGAATCCCACGTCTACGTCGGCCACGGCCGCGACTACGCCGACGTCGCTCCGCTCCGCGGGGTGTACGCCGGGCCCAGCGCGTCCGAGCTGTTCGTCTCGGTGGAGATCACGCGCCTCGGCTGAGGCGCCGGCATGGCCGAACGACGCGAGGCAGTGGGGAAGAATGAGACGATGACGGATGCATCGATCGAGCGCGAGACGCTCACCTGGGACGGCTTCGGATCCGCGACGCGAGATCTCGCGCGCAGCATCCTCGAGAGCGGCTTCGTGCCCGAGGTCGTGGTGGCCATCGCCCGCGGTGGTCTGCTGCCGGCCGGCGCCATCGCGTATGGTCTCGGCGCCAAGAACTGCGGCGCGATCAACGTCGAGTTCTATACCGGCATCGGCACGGTGCTCGATGCCCCGGAGGTGCTGCCGCCCGAACTCGACATGGCCTACCTCGACGGTCGTCGCGTGCTGCTCGTCGACGACGTCGCCGACTCGGGCCGCACGCTCGCACTGGCGGTGCAGCTGCTGAAGGACAAGGGCGCCGAGGTGCGATCGGTCACGATCTACACGAAGCCGTCTACGATCATCCAGCCCGACTACGCGTGGAAGGACACCGATCTGTGGATCAACTTCCCGTGGTCGTTCCAGGGCACGGTGCGCGAAGAGGATCTCGGGCTCGCGCCGTCGGCCTGACGTCGTCTCAGCCGCGCTGCAGCGAGCGCAGAGTCTGGATCGTGTCGGCGTCTGCGACGGTCTTGTCTGGCCGGTACGCCTTGACGCGTGCGAAGCGCAGAGCGATGCCACCGGGGTAGCGGGGCGATCGCTGCACGCCGTCGATCGCGATCTCGACCACGAACTCGGGGCGCAGGAACACCGTCGACTGCGTGCGTCGTGTCTCGAGAAGTGGGAACTGCTCGGTCTGCCAGCGCAGCAGCTCGTCGGTCAGGCCCTTGAAGGTCTTGCCGACCATCACGAGTCCGCCCGGCTCGCCGAACTCTCCGCTCGGATCCAGTGCGCCCAGATGGAGATTCGAGAGCCACCCCTGCCGTCGGCCCGAGCCCCATTCGGCCGCGAGCACGACGAGGTCGTAAGTGAGCACCGGTTTGACCTTGACCCAGGACTTGCCGCGCCTGCCTGCCGCATAGGGCGCATCGACGCCCTTGACGACGACGCCCTCGTGCCCGGCCGCCAGCGCCTCTCGTGACAGCTGCTCGGCAGCCTCGGGGTCGTCGGTGACGACGCCCGGCATGCGCCACTCGCCGACGGCCTTCTCGAGTTCGGCCAGGCGGGTCGAGAGCGGCTCGTCGAGCAGATCGCGTCCGTCGACGTGCAGGATGTCGAAGAACCAGGGGCGCAGCACGAGCTCGCGCGAGACGTCGGCTCCGAACCGCGACATCGTCTCTTGGAACGGTCGGGGGCCGCCGTCTTCATCGAGCGACAGGGTCTCGCCGTCGAGAATCAGGTCATGGGCGGGAAGACCGCGCACGATCTCGACGATCTCGGGCACACGGTGGGTGATGTCGGCCAGGCTGCGGGTGTACACGCTCACGTCGTCGCCGCTGCGGTGCACCTGGATGCGCGCACCGTCGAGCTTGTATTCGACGGACGCCCTGCCCGTGACCTCGAGGGCAGCGGTGGGAGTCGCCGCGGTCGAGGCCAGCATCGGCAGCACGGGCCGGCCGACGACCAGGCTCACGGCGTCGAGTTCGGCCGCGGTGCCTGTGAGGGCGATGACCGCCGTGTCACCCAGGTCACCGGACAGCATCGCTGCTCGTCGCACGGATGCCGCAGGGCGATCCGAGGCGCGAGCGATCGCGTCGAGCAGCACGCCGCCGAGCGCACCGGTGCGCAGCTCGCCGAGCATCGCGCGCGACAGGAAATCCCATTCGGCGGCCGTGGCGCGGCTGGCGAGAGCGGAGAGCATATCGGTCCGGGCGGCCGCAGACCCCGAGCCCGAAGCGCTCGCCAGCGCTTCGAACGCCGCGTCGATGTCACTGATCGACAGCGACGGCTCATCGGCGTGCATCACCTCGAGGGCGGATATCCCGCGCCAGCCCACCCCCAGGCGTCCCTGACGCGGTGTCGCGAGGAGCAGCCCGACGAGGACGGGGACGTCGTCCGCGTCCGCACGCGCGAGCAGCTGTGACAGCGCATCGATCTTGGCGAGGCGCGATGCGGTGGCGGTGACCTCTTCAGCGGTCGAGACGAGGTCCGAGAGCAACATGGATGCAGTCTGGCACTGGCATCCGACATCGGCGACGGCCTTGCTTTCGCCCGGCCTGCCGCACTAAGCGGATGGGCTCAGCGCCCGCGGAACTCGGGCTTGCGCTTCTCCTGGAAAGCCGCGAACCCTTCGCGGTAGTCGTCGGTGTCGCACAGCGCGGCCTGCGCGGCGTTCTCGATGTCGATCGAGTCCCACAGCGCCATCCGCTCGTCGCGGATGCGAGAGACGAGCTGCTTGCTCGCGAGGAATGCGGCGGTGGCACCGCGCGCGGCGGTCGCCGCGGCATCCGTCGCCGTCTGCAGCACTTCGTCGTCGGGGAGAACACGTGAGAAGAGGCCCGAGCTCACGGCCTCGGCACCGCTCATCAGGCGCCCTGTATAGATGAGGTCGAGCGTCTTGTGCGCGCCGAGACGCTCGACGAAGAGCGCATGTCCGCCCGAGTCGAGCGTGGCGCCCAGTGCCGCGAACGGCGAGCCGATCTTCGCCGACTCCGCGACATAGACGACATCCGTGGCGATCAGCAGCCCGAGTCCGACGCCCAGGCACGCACCGTGAGCCACCGCGAAAGTCGGCGCGGGAAAACGCGCCATCCGCTGCAGCAGGGGCGTCACGAGTCCGCCGAGGTAGCCCATCACGTCGTCGTCGCGTGGGTCGACCGCTGAGATGTCGCGTCCGGCGCAGAACGCCCGTCCCTCGCCGCGCAGCACGAGCGCGCGCACGCCGGCCGCATCGGCCTCGTCATAGGCGCGACCGAGATCGCGCAGGGCCTGCTCGTCGAGCGAGTTCAGCTTGGCCGGTGCATTCAGCACGACCGTCGCGACGTCGTCGGCGATGGTGAGATCGATCATCGGATGCTCCTCAGACGTCGTAGTCGACCACGATGCGGTCGCTCGTCGGGTGCGACTGGCAGGTCAGCACGTAGCCTCGTGCGAGCTCGTCCGGCTCGAGCGCATAGTTCTCGGTCATCGTCACGCTGCCCTCGACGACCCTGGCGCGGCACGTGCCGCACACACCGCCGGCGCAGGCGAAGGGGGCGTCGGGCCGCACCCGCAGAGCCGCGTTCAGCACCGACTCGTGTGCATCGACAGGGCTCTCGACCGTCGACGAGACGCCGTCGAGATTCACCTCGATGCGGATCGTCTTCTCGCCGGCCCGCACCTCGACAGGGCGTGCGGCGCGCACGGGCTCATCGCCGGTGGTGAAGAGCTCGAACCGAATGTGCTCTCGGGGCACGCCGACGTCGGCGAGCACCTCGCGACACAGGTCGACGAGCGAGAGCGGACCGCAGAGGAACCACTCGTCGACGTCGCTCGGGTCGATGAGCTTCCCCAGGATGGTGCGCAGCTTCTCCTCGTCGATCCGTCCAGACAGCACGGGAGCCGTGCGCTGCTCGCGCGAGAGCACATGGTGCAGCGTCACTCGCGTCGGATACCGGTCTTTGAGGTCGGCGAGGTCCTCGAGGAACATCACGTCGAGTGTCGATCGGTTCGTGTTGAGCAGGGTGAAGCGCGACGAGTCCGAGCGGGTCAGCACGGTGTGCGCCAGTGCCATCAGCGGCGTGATGCCCGAGCCTGCGGCGATGCCGACGACGTGGCGGTGATCGAGATCGTCGAGCCCCGAGGTGAACGTGCCCTGCGGACTCATCACATCGATCTCGAACCCGGCGTGCAGCCCGGTCTGCGCCCATGTGGAGAAGAGGCCGCCCTCGTCGCGCTTCACGGCGACGCTCAGGCGGGTGGGCGTGCCCGCCGCGATCTGCTCCGCCGTGCGATGCTCGGGGGCGCGGCACAGCGAATACGACCGGCGCACCTCGGTGCCCTCGAGGGTGGTGCGCAGCGCCACGTACTGGCCCGGCAGATGGTCGTAGTCGTCGGCGAGCTCGGCGGGCACGGCGAAGGTCACCTCGACCGAGTCGTCGGTGAGCGGCCGGACCTCTTCGACGGTGAGGGTGTGGAAGCGGGCGCGCTTCTTCGTGGTCGCTGCAGAGGGCGAACGAACGGATGCCGGTGCGACGGCGCCGGACGGGGCGAACAGCGACATCAGTGCACCTTGAAGTGGTCGAAGGGTTCGAGGCAGGCGCGGCACTCGAACAGCGCCTTGCACGAGGTGGATCCGAAACGCGAGACCTCGCGGGTGTCGAGCGAACCGCACCGGGGGCAGCGCACGCTGATCGCGAGGCGGATCGGGCCGGACGAGAGCGCGGAGCGCCCCGACGGAGGCGCGATGCCGTACTGCGAGAGCTTCTGCTTGCCGGCATCCGACATCCAGTCCGTCGTCCATGCGGGGGAGAGCACGAGGCGCACCTCGACCTGCGCGTACCCGGCCGCGGTGAGGGCCAGGATGACGTCGTCACGGATCGTGTCCATCGCCGGGCACCCGCTGTAGGTCGGCGTGATGTCGACTCGCACGACGTCGCCGTCGACCGTGACGGCGCGGAGCACGCCGAGGTCCTCGATCGTGAGCACAGGGACTTCGGGATCCGCCACAGCGGCGGCGATCCGCCAGGCGGCAGCCTGGGACTCGGTCTGGAGGGTGTCGATCACCATGATGCCCCCGGATGCCGTCTCGCGAGAACCTGCATCTCGGCGAGCAGATGGCCGAGTGGAGCGGCGTGCGCCCCGTGTCTGCCGCCCGCGGAGGATGCCGCCACCGCAGGCACCGTCAGCTCCGCCTCGGTGAAGACCGTGTCGACCACCGCGTCGAAGCCGGCGCGAAGACTCGACGGGCGCACGGCGGCATCGCCGAGACGATCGATCAGTCGCTCGTCGCGGAAGAGCTCGTCGACGTAAGGCCATACGTCGGTCAGCGCGCGGATGATCCGCTGCCGTGATTCGTCGGTGCCTCCGGCGAGCCGCAGCACCCACTGCACCGCGTGGTCGCGGTGGTAGTCGACCTCTTTGAGGGACTTCTCGGCGATCGCCGCGAACGTCTCGTTCGTGCTCGCCCGCAGAGCCGCGTACAGCTCGAACATGTAGGTCGAGACGACGAACTGCCGTGCGATCGTCTGCGCGAAGTCGCCGTTGGGCTGCTCGACGATCCAGGCGCTGCGGAACTCGGGCTCATCGCGGAAGTACGCGAGATCGTCTTCGGAGCGTCCGTCGAACGAGCCGGCGAAGTGCAGGAACGAGCGGGCGTGGCCGAGCAGGTCGAGCGCGATGTTGCCCAGAGCCACGTCTTCTTCGAGTTCGGGAGCGCGAGAGATCCAGGCGCCGAGCTGCTGCGAGAGGATCAGCGCGTCATCGCCCAGCCACAGGGCGTACTCGGCGATGTCTGCGGATGCGGCCGTGGCTCCTGCACCGGTGAGCTCCTCGCTCAGTCGCAGCTCGGCGACCGAGACGTCTCCGTGGATGTCGTTCACAGGTGCGGCACCCCCTCGGACGCCGTGTAGTAGACGGCGTGCCGGTAGTTCTTGCCAGCGGGGCTCTCGAAGTATGCGCCCTTGGCGTCGGGGTCGCTCGTGGTGATCGCATCGGCGGGTACGGCCCAGATCGACACACCCTCGCCGCGGCGCGTGTAGAGGTCGCGGGCGTTGCGGATCGCCATGTCGGCATCCGGGGCGTGCAGGGATCCGACGTGCACGTGGCTCAGACCGCGGTTCGCGCGCACGAAGACCTCCCAGAGAGGCCAGGGCTCGCGCTCGTCGGCGCCGGGCGTCGCCATCACGCCACAGCCTTCGCCTTGACCGCCTGCTTGCGCGCGTACTCGGCCGCGGCCTCGCGCACCCACGCGCCCTCGTCATGCGCGGTGCGTCGGCGCTCGAGACGCTCGGCGTTGCACGGGCCGTTGCCCCGAAGCACCTCGAAGAACTCATCCCAGTCGATCTCGCCGATCACGTACTGGCCCGTCTCCTCGTCGAAGCGCAGATCGGGGTCTGGCAGGGTGACGCCGAGGATCTCGGCCTGCGGCACCAGCATCCCGACGAAGCGCTGACGCAGCTCGTCGTTGGTGAAGCGCTTGATCTTCCACTTCATCGACTGGGCGGAGTTCGGCGACTGGTCGTCGGGCGGGCCGAACATCGCCAGGCTCGGCCAGTACCAGCGATTCACGGCATCCTGCGCCATGTGCTTCTGCTCGTCGGTTCCCTGCATCAGGGAGAGCAGGATCTCGAAACCCTGCCGCTGGTGGAACGACTCCTCTTTGCACACGCGCACCATGGCGCGACCGTACGGGCCGTAGGACGCGCGGCACAGCGGCACCTGGTTGCAGATCGCGGCTCCGTCGACGAGCCACCCGATCGCGCCCATGTCGGCCCAGGTCGGGGTGGGGTAGTTGAAGATCGACGAGTACTTGGCCTTGCCGCTGATCAGCTGGTCCATCATCTCGTCGCGTGTGATGCCGAGGGTCTGCGCGGCGGAATAGAGATAGAGGCCGTGGCCCGCCTCGTCCTGCACCTTGGCCATCAGGATCGCCTTGCGCTTGAGGCTCGGCGCGCGGGTGATCCAGTTGCCCTCCGGCTGCATGCCGATGATCTCGGAGTGCGCGTGCTGCGAGATCTGACGGATCAGCGTCTTGCGGTACGCGTCGGGCATCCAGTCGCGGGGCTCGATGCGCTGCTCGTTGGCGATGAGCTCGTCGAACAGGCGCTCATCGTCTGAGAGCTCGCCATCGACGAGGGAGAGATCTGCGGGGCTGGTCATCATCGACTCCTCGGTATCCGATCCGCTTTACTGACCGGTCGTTAGGTAATTCTGACATGCCCGTCCGTCGTGCGCAAGAAGCGGCGCTCAGCGGGAGCGCGAGACGAGGTCGAGAAGGGCGAGTCCGTAGGCCTCTGAGGGATCCGGATGCTCGAAACGCAGGGCATCGCCGGCGATCTCGACCTCGACGACGAAGGCGTCGGAAAGACGGGTCAGTGCCCGGAACGTGCCGCGCAGCAGCTCACGCAGCTGGTCTTCGCGGGGGAGCCAGACCGCGTCCGCGAGGGTGACCGCGTCGAGCGCCCACTCGGTGGTGCCGTTGAAGGCGAGGTCTGTGCCGCTCGGGGTCTGGCGCGCCTCGATCGTCATCGCGCTGACCGTGAAGACGTCGGCCTCGGCTTCGAGTTCGACGTCGTTCGGGAGGTCGAGCTGAAAGCGATCGCCCTCGGATGGATGCCACACGAGTCCGGCATCGCGCAGGGATACGGCCAGTTCTCGGGTGATCATCTTTCCACGCTAGACGACGGGGTCAGGTGGCGGCGCGGATCTGCCTGTGGATGACGATGCCCCCGGTGTCGGCGGCCTTGGGCCCGACGTCGGTGGCATGAGGCACAGTGGAGCGATGACATCCCCCTCTTCTGTCGACACCCGCACGGCTGCGCTCTCGGCGCTGCGCGAACTGGTGGGCCGCTCAGACGCCGACTTCCACGACGGTCAATATGAGGCGATCGAGGCGCTGGTCGAGGGGCGCCGCCGCGCGCTCGTCGTGCAGCGCACGGGGTGGGGCAAATCGGCGGTGTACTTCGTCGCGACGCTGCTGCTGCGTCGGCAGGGGGCGGGGCCGACCGTGCTGGTGTCGCCACTTCTCGCTCTGATGCGCGACCAGATCGCCGCCGCCGAGCGTGCGGGCGTCCGAGCCGTGGCCATCAACTCCACCAACGCGCATGAGTGGTCGGAGGTGATGGAGCAGCTCGACCGAGATGAGGTCGACGTGCTGCTCGTCTCTCCCGAGCGACTCAACAACCCGGCGTTCCGCGAGCAGCAGCTGCCGGCACTCGTGAGACGGATCGGGATGCTCGTAGTCGACGAGGCGCACTGCATCAGCGACTGGGGTCACGACTTCCGGCCCGATTACCGACGGCTGCGCGACCTCATCGAGCAGATGCCGCCAGAGGTTCCGGTGCTCGCGACGACAGCGACGGCGAACAGCAGGGTCGTGGCCGACGTCGCCGAGCAGCTCGGCACGGGAGGGTCATCGGATGACGGGGCCGCTGAGGTGCTCACGATCCGCGGGCCGCTCGCCCGCACGTCGCTGCGCCTCGGTGTGCTGCGCCTGCGTGACTCGGCCAGCCGGCTCGCCTGGCTGCTCAGCCACATCGACGACCTTCCGGGGTCGGGCATCATCTACACACTCACCGTTGCGGCTGCGGTCGATACGGCCCGGCTGCTGCGCGACCACGGCCACGAGGTGCGGGCCTACACGGGGCAGACCGACACCGACGAGCGCACTGAGTCCGAGGGGATGCTGAAGCGCAACGAGGTCAAGGCTCTCGTCGCCACGAGCGCGCTCGGCATGGGCTTCGACAAACCCGACCTCGGTTTCGTCCTGCACCTCGGTGCGCCGTCGTCGCCTGTCGCGTACTACCAGCAGGTCGGCCGCGCGGGCCGCGCCAGCGAGAGTGCAGACGTGCTGCTGCTGCCCGGTGTCGAAGACCGCGACATCTGGCACTACTTCGCGACCGCGTCGATGCCGGATCGCGAGCGCGCCGAGAGGGTGATCGCCGCGCTCGGCGATCAGCCGATCTCGACGCCGGCGCTCGAGGCGATGGTCGACATCCGCCGCACGCCGCTCGAGCTGCTGCTCAAGGTGCTCGATGTCGACGGCGCGGTGCGGCGCGTGCAGGGCGGCTGGGTCGCCACGGGCGAGCCGTGGACCTATGACGCCGAGCGCTACGAGCGCATCGCGGGCGAGCGCCGAGCCGAGCAGCAGCACATGATCGACTACGAGCAGACCGACGGGTGCCGGATGGAGTTCCTCCAGCGTTCGCTCGATGACGACACCGCAGCGCCGTGCGGAAGATGCGACAACTGCGCGGGCATCTGGTTCCCCCGCGAGATCGGCGAATCTGCGACGACTCAGGCGGCCGAGTCGCTCGACCGAGTCGGGGTTCCCGTCGAGCCACGCCGCGCCTGGCCGACCGGTGCCGACAAGCTCGACGTGCCCGTCAAGGGGCGCATTCCGGCGGGGGAGCAGGCAGGAGAAGGACGGGCTCTCGCTCGCCTGACCGATCTCGGCTGGGGTGGCACCCTGCGCGAGCTCTTCGCTGCAGGGGCTCCCGATGCCGCCGTGACTCCGCAGGTGCTCGGCGGATGCGTGCGAGTGCTCGCCGACTGGGGCTGGGCGGAACGCCCTGTCGCGGTGATAGCGATGCCCTCGCGGTCGCATCCTCTGCTCGTAGACTCGCTCGCCCGCGGGATCTCCGAGATCGGACGGCTTCCCTACCTCGGCGCGCTCGAGCCGGTCAACGGCGGCCCGAGCGGTCAGCCCGGCGGCAACAGCGTGTTCCGTCTCGCCGGGCTGTGGGAGAGGTTCAGTGCGCAGAACCTCGACGTACCCGCGGGCCCCGTGCTGCTGGTCGACGACCTGGCCGACAGTCGCTGGACCTCGACCGTCGCCGCCCGCACGCTTCGCCAGGCCGGCGCCACCGAAGTGCTGCCGTTCGTGCTCGCGCTGCGCGGCTGACGCCGGCGGCTCACGGGCGGCGACTCACGGTGATTCACCGCAGGTCGTAGACCCGCTTGTACTTGCCCTCGCTGCGCGGCAGCGTGCCCGGCTCCTCGACCTTCACGTCGACGCTCGTGCCGATGTGCATCTTGATGCGATGCGTGAGCACCGCGGCTGCGGCGTCGCATTCCTCGACGCTCAACGACGGATGCCGCTCGATGCGCACGGTCATGGAGTCGAGGTGCGCGACATGGTGAAGTTCGAGCACGAAGTGCGGCGTGAGCGTCTCGATGCCCATCACCAGCTCCTCGATCTGGGTGGGGAAGAGGTTCACGCCGCGCAGGATGATCATGTCGTCGTTGCGCCCGGTGATCTTCTCCATGCGTCGAAGCGCGGGATACGTCGTTCCGGGAAGCAGACGCGTCAGATCCCTGGTCCGGTAGCGGATGACGGGGAACGCCTCCTTGGTCAGTGAGGTGAACACCAGTTCGCCCAGCTCGCCGTCAGCCATCCGCCCACCGGTGTCGCCGTCGATGATCTCCGGCAGGAAGTGGTCTTCCCAGATGTGCGGGCCGTCCTTCGTGAGCACGCTCTCGCTCGCGACGCCAGGCCCCATCACCTCACTGAGGCCGTAGATGTCGACCGCATCGATGTTCAACCGTCGCTCGATCTCGCGGCGCATCTCGTTCGTCCACGGCTCGGCGCCGAGCACGGCCACCTTCAACGACGTCTGCGTGGGGTCGATTCCCGCGGCTTCCATCGCGTCCGCGATCGTGAGCAGGTAGCTCGGCGTGCAGAGGATGGCGTCCGGCTCGAAATCGGCGATCAACTGCACCTGCCGAGCGGTCTGACCGCCCGAGACCGGGATCACCGTGGCGCCCAGCCGCTCGATGCCGGCATGCGCCCCGAGTCCGCCGGTGAAGAGCCCGTAGCCGTAGGCGTTGTGCACCTTCATGCCGGCGCGGATCCCCGCGGCGTGCAGCGACCGCGCGATCAGGTCGCCCCACCGGTCGAGGTCGCCCTCGGTGTAACCGACGACGGTCGGCCGCCCGGTCGTGCCCGACGACGCATGGATGCGCCGGACGTCGGGCATGGGCACCGCGAACATGCCGAACGGGTAGCTCTCGCGCAGATCGGCTTTGGTGGTGAACGGCAGCTTCTGCACGTCGTCGAGGGTGCGGATCTCGTCGGGGTGCACACCGTGCTCGTCGAACTTGCGCCGGTAGGTCGGCACGTTCTCGTAGGCGTGCCGCACCGTCCACTGCAGGCGCTCCAGCTGCAACCGGGCGAGCATGTCGGGCGAATGCAGCTCCGCCTCGGTGCCGATCTCGGCACGTGTTCCAGTCATCGTCGACTCCTTCGTGGTGAACGGGCTCTGAGGGTGCGGTTGCTCAGTCCGGGTGAGATCGGTTCGTCGTGAGCGATCGACCGCGCACCTCTGCGACGACGTCGCCGGTCTCATCGGTCACCGTCACGTCGTAGATGCCGTTGCGACCGCTGACGACGCGGCGACGCGCACGTGCTGTGAGTTGCTGCCCCGCCGTCGTGGATTTGAGGAACGTGATGTCCGCGCCGCCCGCGACCGTGACTCGTTCGTCCTCGTTGCAGGCGATCGCGAAGGCCGTGTCGGCGAGCGTGAACACCAGTCCGCCGTGTGTGATCGCGAAGCCGTTCAGCATGTCGTCGCGCACCGTCATCGACACGACCGCCTCTCCGGGCTCGTCGAGCTCGATGATCATGCCGAGCATCGCCGACGCGGCATCGCGCTGCATCATCGGCCTCATGCGGCTGCGACCTCGGGCGTGGGCTCCTTGCTGACCAGCGTGAGCACGTCATAGGTCGCGACGAGCTCGTCGGCCTGGTTGCGGATCACGGCATCCCAGCGCACCTCGCCGTACTCGTCGGTCTCGCGCGGGGTGATCTGCTTGGCGGTGAGCTCGACGCGGATCGTGTCGCCGGGCGAGACCGGAGTGATGAACCGCAGATTCTCGAGACCGTAGTTCGCGAGCACGGGACCCGGCTCGGGGTCGACGAACAGACCGGCCGCCCACGAGACCAGCAGGTATCCGTGTGCCACACGGCCGGGGAAGAACGGGTTCGCCGCGGCCGCCGCTTCGTCCATGTGCGCGTAGAACGTGTCACCGGTGAAGTGCGCGAAGGTCTCGATGTCGTCGAGGGTGACCTCGCGCGATGCCGAGACGATCTGGTCTCCGATCATGAGCTCCGCGAGCGACTTGCGGAACGGATGCCGGCCGTCGCTGTGTGCTGCGGCTCCCGCGTGCCAGACACCGGTCAGCGCCGTGAGCATCTCGGGCGATCCCTGCACGGCAGTGCGCTGCATGTGATGCAGCACCGCGCGGATGCCGCCGAGTTCCTCCCCGCCGCCTGCGCGACCGGGCCCGCCGTGCACAAGGTTCGGCAGCGGAGACCCATGACCGGTCGAGGAACGAGCGTCGTCGCGGTCGAGCAGCAGCATCCGGCCGTTGAACGGCGCGATGCGGGTGGCCAACTCCACCGCCTGCACCGGATCATGCGTCGCGATGCTGGTGACGAGCGAGCCGCCGCCTCGGGCGACGAGTGCGGCGGCCTCGGCGATGGTGTCGTAGGTGAGCAGCGACGACACCGGACCGAACGCCTCGATCGAGTGCGCGGCGTCGGACTGCGGATCGTCGAAGCGCAGCAGCAGCGGCGAGACGAACGCGCCGTCGGGCGAGAGCCCGGTGGTTCCGTCGGCGAGGCGCACCTCGGGAGCATCCGTCGACCCGACCACGATCTGACCGCCGGCGCCCTGCAGCTTCGCGACCTGACGCAGCACCTCATCGCGCTGTGCGGTCGAGGCGAGGGGGCCCATCGTCGCCCCCTCGGCACGGGGGTCGCCCAGCACCGTCTTGGTCGCGATGCGCGCCTGGACCGCCGAGATCACGGCATCCGCCGAATCGGTGGGCACGATCGCCCGGCGGATCGCCGTGCACTTCTGCCCGGCCTTGGTCGTCATCTCGGTGACGAGCTGGCGGACGTAGGCGTCGAACTCCGGTGTGCCCTCGACGGCGTCGGTGCCGAGCACCGAGGCGTTGATCGAGTCGGTCTCCGCGGTGAACCGCACTCCACCCGTCTGCACCGTAGGGTGAGCCTTGAGACTCTCGGCCGTCGACGCGCTGCCGGTGAAGCCGACGATGTCGCCGAGCCGAAGGTTCTCGAAGAGGTCGGGGACGCTGCCGCTCACCAGCTGCAGCGATCCGTCCGGCAGCAGACCCGACTCGACGAGGATGCGCACCATCGCCTCGGCGAGGTATCCCGTCGGCGTCGCGGGCTTCACGAGCGTCGGCATGCCGGCGAGGAAGGCCGGAGCGAACTTCTCGAGCGACCCCCAGACCGGGAAGTTGAAGGCGTTGATCTGCACGGCCACTCCGGGCAGCGTCGTATAGACGTGGCGTCCGAGGAACGACCCGTCCTTCGAGAGCGGCTCGACCGGGCCGTCGACGTGCACGCGGCCGTTCGGCAGCTCGCGTCGCCCCTTGCCGGAGTACGAGAACAGCACGCCGATGCCGCCGTCGATGTCGACCCACGAGTCGGTCTTCGTCGCCCCCGTGCGGGAAGACAACGCGTACAGCTCGTCCTTGCGCTCGGTGAGTGCCAGAGCGAACTGCTTGAGCAGCACCGCGCGTTGATGGAAGGTGAGCGCACCGAGGGTCTTCTGCCCGACGGTGCGGGCGTGCTCGAGCGCGCCGGCCAGATCCAGGCCCTCGGTGGAGACGAGCGTGACCACATCGCCGGTGGACGCGTCACGCACCTCCGTGGACCGCGCGGGAGACGAGGGAGTCCACCACTCGCCCTGAACGTAGCTCGGCAGATACTCGGTCATCTCTCCTCGTTCCATGAATAGAACCCTTCGCCGCTCTTGCGGCCGAGCTTTCCCTCGGCGACCATGCGCCGCAGCAGATCCGGCGGAGCGAACCGCTCGCCGAGCGTGCGTTCCAACTCCTCGGCGATGCCCAGGCGCACATCGAGACCGACCACGTCGGTCGTGCGCAGCGGGCCCATCGGATGTCGGTATCCGAGCGTCATGGCCGCGTCGATGTCCGCAGCCGATGCGACGCCCTCTTCGAGCATGCGGATCGCCTCGAGCCCGAGCATCACGCCGAGGCGCGACGACGCGAATCCGGGGGAGTCGCTCACGACGATCGGCGTCTTGCCGAGGGCTCTCACCCAGCGGCCGGCGGTTTCGGTGACGACGGCATCGGTCGCTGTCCCGTGCACGATCTCGACCAGGGCCGATGCCGGCACAGGGTTGAAGAAGTGCAGGCCGAGGAAGCGCTCGGGGCGAAGCCGAGTCGCGGCGAGGTCGTCGATCGAGATCGACGAGGTGTTGCTCGCCAGAGTGGCGTGGTCGGGCATCGCCGTTTCGGCGCGGGCGAGGGCGTCGTCCTTGAGGGCGCGGTCCTCGGGAACGGCCTCGATCACGAGGTCGCTGTCGGCGAAGGACGAGATGTCGGTGCCGGTCGTGAGGCGCGAGCCGATCTCGGCTTCGTCGAGCGCGGAATCGCGCTCCACGGATCGACGGATGCTCTCGCGGATCCGCTGCAGCGCGGCATCCGCGCTCTCCCCATCGCGCTCGACGACCGTGACGCGGGAACCTGCGATCAGGAAAGCGTGCGCGATGCCGGCGCCCATTCGCCCACCGCCGAGCACACCGACGGTCGCGGGTGTGTGGTCTGAGCGTGTCGTCTCGGTGGGCTCGCTCGACGACCGGGGGTGCTGCTCGCTCATCGGTTCTTCCTCTCGAGGAACGCGGTCATGCGGCGGTGCTTCTCCGGAGACTCGAACAGTTCGGCCTGCAGCTCGAGCTCGATGGCCGGATGCTGAACCCGGGGAGTGCGCAGAGCGCGTTTCGTGTACTGCGTCGCGAGTGGATCGTTCGTCGCGATGCGATCGGCGATCGCGTGTGCTGCGGGCAGCAGCTCGTCTGAGGGATGCAGTGACGAGACGAGCCCCCACCGAAGCGCCTCCTCGGCATCGAGCGCTCGCCCGGTGAGAAGCATCTCGCTCGCCCTGGCGGCCCCGATGATCTCGGGCAGACGCCACGTCGCACCCGCCGCGGCGATGATGCCGAGTCCGGTCTCGGGGTTGCCGATGCGCAGCGCGGGCGTCGCGATGCGGATGTCGGCGGCATAGGCGAGCTCGGCTCCGCCCCCGAGTGCGTAGCCGTCGACCGCCGCGATGACCGGCATCGGCAACTCGTTGATGCGGATGAACGCCATCGCGTTGATGCCCTTCGCGGCATCGTCGGCGGTGCGATCACGCAGCTGCGCGATGTCGGCACCGGCTGCGAAGACGCCGGACGATCCGGTGAGGATGAGCGTGCGCGGCGTCTGTTCGAGCAGCGCGCACAGTTCATGCAGCGCGTCGACCGTCTGCTGATCGATCGCGTTGCGCTTCTCTGGGCGGTCGAGGGTGGCGATGACCCTGTCGTCGAGCTCCTCGATCTGCAGGCTCACGTCAGACGCTCCACGATCATGGCCGTGCCCTGCCCGACGCCGACGCACATGGTGGCGAGGCCATAGCGTGCGTTCTCGCGTTCGAGGCGGCCGAGCAGGGTCACGATCAGGCGGGACCCGCTCGAGCCGAGCGGATGCCCGAGCGCGATCGCGCCGCCGTCGGCGTTGACGATCGCCGGGTCGAGACCCAGTCGGCGGATGCAGGCGAGGGACTGCGAGGCGAAGGCCTCGTTCAGCTCGACGGCGCCGAGATCGGCGATCTGCAGACCCGCCTTCGCGAGCGCCTTCTGCGTCGCGGGCACGGGGCCGAGGCCCATGATCTCGGGTGCGAGTGCGGCTGTGGCCGAGGCGACGATCCGCGCTCGCGGTCGCAGTCCGTGTCGCTCGACGGCTTCGGCGCTCGCCACGACGATCGCGGAGGCCCCGTCGTTCAGAGAGCTGGCATTGCCGGCGGTGACGACCTCGCCACCGGCCACGACGGCGCGCAGCTTCGCGAGTGCCTCGAGGGTGGTGTCGCGGCGCGGGCCCTCGTCGGTGTCGACGATGCCGCGGCCCGTGTCGACCCCGACGATCTCGTCGGCGAAGCGCCCCGCATCGATCGCGGCGACGGCCCGCCGGTGGCTCTCCAGCGCGAATGCGTCGGCGTCCGCCCGGCTGATGCCGTCGACGCGGGCGACCTCTTCTGCCGTCTCGGGCATCGAGAACGTCGCCTTGTCGCGCTCGCTCAGTCGAGGGTTGGTGAAGCGCCAGCCGATCGACGTGTCGAAGGCCGCGCCGGGCTTGGCCCATGCGCGCTCCGGCTTCGCCTGCACCCAGGGGGCTCGTGTCATGGACTCGACGCCGCCGGCGAGGATGAGATCGGCGTCGCCCGCGCGCACGGCATTCGCGGCGATCGCGATGGCAGACATGCCCGAGGCGCAGAGCCGGTTCACGGTCAGGCCGGGGATCGAGTCGGGGAGGCCCGCGAGGAGAACGGCCATCCGGGCGACGTTGCGGTTGTCTTCGCCTGCCTGGTTCGCGGCGCCGAGGATGACCTCGTCGATCGCTTCAGCGGGGATCCTCGACCGGGTGACGGTCTCTCTGACCACGAGGGCTGCCAGATCATCGGGACGGATCCCGGCGAGTGCACCCCCGTAGCGACCGACGGCGGTGCGGACCCCGTCGACGAGATAGGCCTCGGACATCGTCATCCTCTCGAACGCCCACGCTGGCGATAATTTCAGACCGATCGGTCAGGAATACGATCTCAGATCCTCGGGCGGATGGCAACTCACCGGCAATGACAGACTTGGCTCATGGTGCAGCTCGGATTCGAGGCGCCGGTTCCCAAGAGGGGCCGGCCAGGTTATGACCGTGAGCAGGTGCTCGCGGTCGCCGTGAAGGTGTTCAACGAGCAGGGCTATGACGCGACCAGCGTCGCAGACCTGAGCGCGACCCTCGGGCTGACGAAGTCGGCGCTCTACCACCACTTCGAGTCCAAGTCGGCGATCCTCGAGCTCGCGCTCGACGACGCTCTCGACGCTCTCGAGGCTGTGGTCGACGACGCGACGGCGCGGCATCCGCTCGCCTCCGATCGCCTGCGGTCGATCATCCGCGGGGCCGTGCGCGTGCTCACCGAGAAGCTGCCCTCGGTCACGCTGCTGCTTCGTGTGCGGGGCAACGGCGATGTCGAGACCTCGGCGCTCGTGCGTCGACGGGCCTTCGATCAGCGAGTGACGGCGATCGTCTCCGAAGCCCAGGCCGAGGGGCTCATCCGCGACGACGTGGATGCCGCGGTCGCGACCAGGCTCATCTTCGGCATGATCAACTCGGTCGTCGAGTGGTATCGCCCCGGCGGACCCGTCGACCCCGATGAGCTCGGCGAGGACATCCTGCGAGTGAGCCTCGACGGACTGCAGTCGCGCTGAGCCGACTAGTCGTCGGCCGGCGCCACCCGGGGAGGCCAGCTGGTCGCTCCGAGCTCCCGCGAGATGTTGCGGGCCGTCTCTCGGAGCGCGTTCAGCACGGCGTCCGAGGCGGGAGCCCGCGACGTGGGCATCACGACGGCGACCGCGGCGACGATGTCGTTCGACGCGTCGGCGACCGGTGCGGCGACGCTCGACTCGCCGAGCACCGCCTCGTCGATCTCCGACGCACTGCCGCGTTCCGCGATCGCCGGCAGCTCGAGCATCAGCCGGGCGATGTCGGTGATCGTGTCGCCGGTGAGGCTGGTCAGGGGGCGCTCGAACACGGTGCGCTGAAAGCCGAGGTCGTGCGCGAGCAGCACCTTTCCCATCGCCGAGGCGTGGGCGGGGATCGCGACGCCGGTCTCGAGCATCTGCTGGCTGTCGTCCGGGCGCAGGTCGTGATGGATGACGAGCACCTCGTGGAAGTGCGGGGCGCCGAGCCGCACAGGCAGATTGGTACGGCGCGCGAGCTCCTGCGTCCACCGCATCGCCCGTGCCCTGACGTCGAGCGTGTCGAGGTACACGTTGCTGAGTCGCAGCAGTGTCGGGCCGAGCATGTAGCGCTGACCGCCGCGCTCTTTCGCGACCAGCCCGTGCTCCCGCAATGACTTGACGATCCCGTGCACGGTCGACGGCGGAAGGCTCAGAGCAAGGGCGAGATCGGTGATGCCGAGGTGGCGCGCGCCCTGCAGCAGCTCGAGCACCTTCGCGGCGCGATCGATGGCCTGGATCACGGTGCGTCCTCCCTCCCGGTTCGTCGTCGAGCCGGGCCGTCATGTCGTTTGTCCGAGTCGATCTTGACAACTCGACTGGGCCCGAGCATATTCGACATTGACGAATAACTTTCCAATATTGCGAAAGATCGCCACTGCAGAGATCAAGGGAGATCGAACGATGAAGAAGCTCATCAACAACCCCGCCGATGTGCTGGCCGAATCGCTGCGGGGCGTCGCCCTCGCGCATCCGGAGCTGTCGGTCGACCACGACACCCAGGTCATCACGCGCGCGACGCCGAAGGCGCAGGGCAAGGTGGCGGTCGTCTCGGGTGGCGGGTCAGGACACGAACCGCTGCACGGCGGATATGTGGGGGTGGGCATGCTCGATGCTGCCGTCGCCGGCGAGGTGTTCACCTCACCGACCCCCGACCGCGTGCAAGCGGCGACCAAGGCCGTCGACCGCGGCGCCGGCGTGCTGCACATCGTCAAGAACTACACCGGTGACGTGCTGAACTTCGAGATGGCCGCCGAGCTTGCCTCGATGGAGGGCATCGAGGTCGGCACCGTGATCGTCGACGACGATGTCGCCGTGCAGGACTCTCTCTACACAGCAGGGCGTCGTGGCGTCGGGCTGACCGTGCTGCTCGAGAAGCTCGTCGGCGCGGCGGCCGAGGAGGGGCAGGATCTCGCCGCGGTCGTCGCGCTCGCCCAGCGCATCAACAGCCAGGGTCGCTCGATGGGGATGGCGCTCACGAGCTGCACGGTTCCCGCGGCAGGCAAGCCCACGTTCGACCTGCCCGAGGACCAGATGGAGATCGGCATCGGCATCCACGGCGAACCCGGTCGGCATCGCGAGCCGCTGGCCCCGGCATCCGAGATCGCCCGACAGCTCGTCGAGCCGATCCTCGCCGACCTGGATGCTGCCGGACCCGCGATCGTGATGCTCAACGGCATGGGCGGATCGCCGCTGATCGAGCTGTACCTGATGTACGGCGAGGTCGTGCCCCTGCTGGAGAAGGCCGGGGTGCAGATCGCGCGCAACCTGGTCGGCGACTACATCACCTCGCTCGACATGGCCGGATGCTCGCTCACGGTCCTGAAGGCCGACGACGAGCTGCTGCGACTCTGGGATGCCCCCGTGAACACGCCCGGCCTGCGGTGGGGAGCATGATGGCGAGCGTCGACACCGCGGCCCTCGCCGACTGGATCCACCGCTTCCGCGACGTGATCACCGAGAAGCGCGAATGGCTGACCGAGCTCGACTCGGCGATCGGCGACGCCGACCACGGAGCGAACATGACCAGGGGCATGGATGCGGTCGTGGCCAAGCTCGACTCGGGGGTGCCGCCCACCGTCGACGAGCTGCTGAAGACCGTCGGCATGACTCTCGTGAGCTCGGTCGGCGGTGCCAGCGGTCCGCTGTACGGAACCCTGTTCCTGCGGATGGGCATGGCGGCCGGGCCCGTGACCGAACTCGATGCCGCCGGGCTCGCAGCCTCGTTGCGAGCGGGTCTCGACGGGATCGTCGCTCGGGGCAAGGCCGAGGCCGGTGACAAGACCATGTTCGATGCGATGGCACCCGCGGTGGATGCACTCGACGCGGCGATCGCGGGCGGGGCGGATCTCGCGGCGGCGACGGCAGCGGCTTCCGTCGCTGCGGCTGCAGGGCGTGACGCCACGGAGCCCCTGGTGGCACGCAAGGGACGAGCGAGCTACCTCGGTGAGCGCAGCGCCGGGCACATCGATCCGGGTGCGGCGTCCACGACGCTGCTGTTCGAGGCGCTTGCACAGACCACCGCGGAATCGTCCTGATGATCGGCATCGTCGCCGTCTCCCACAGTGCTCGACTCGGGGAGGCGGCCCTGGAGCTTGCCCTGCAGATGGTGCGGGGCGGGGGAGTGCGCGTCCGGGTGGCGGCGGGTGCGGGCACGGATGCCGACGGCGCCGACATCCTCGGAACGGATGCCGTGGCCGTCGCCGCGGCCATCGACGAACTGGCCGCCGACTGCGACGGGGTGCTGGTGCTGATGGACCTCGGCTCGGCCGTGTTGAGCGCTGAGCTCGCGCTCGAGCTGCGGATGAGCGACGTCGATGTTCGCCTCACGCCGGCGCCCTTCGTGGAAGGGCTGCTCGCCGCAGTCGTGTCTGCGGCGGCCGGCGGATCGCTCGAGGTCGTGGCCGAGGAGGCCTCCGCGGCGCTGAGCGCGAAGACCGGCCAGCTGCGCGACCAGGACGAACCCGCGTCCATCGCCGCACCGGCGCTGGCGGAGACACTCGCACCGACACTCTCAGACAGCGATGCGGTGACCCGCGTGGTCACCGTGCGCAATCCGCTCGGCATCCATGCTCGTCCGGCCGCGCTGATCGCAGAGGCCTCCTCGGGGGCGGATGTGCGGCTGAGGCGGCTGCCGGACGGGCCGGAGGCCGCGTCCGCCAGTCTGTCGCGGCTGCTGATGCTCGGCGCCAGACAGGGCGACGAGGTGCGACTCGCAGCGACGGGGGCGGACGCCGAGGCTGCACTCGATCGGCTGGTCGTGCTGTTCGACGAGGGATTCGGTGAAGGAACCGAGGCTGCAACGCCACCGAAAGAGCTCGTGCGCACCCGGTCGACTGCTTCGTCGGCGGTGGCACCACCCGTGGAGTCCGGGGCGGTGCTGCGAGGGCGAGGCGTGAGCGCAGGGCGGGTCGCGGCGCAGGCCGTGCTGTTGGCTGCACCACTCGACGAGCCCGACCCGAGCACGACGGTCGACGCGGGTGAGCGCGAGAGCGAGGTGTCGGCGATCGAGAAGGCGGCCGTGGCGGTGGCCGATCAGCTGCGCCGCCGCACGTCGACGGCGACCGGAGAGGCTCGGGCGATTCTCGATGCCTCACGTCTGCTCGCTTCCGACCCCGAACTCGTCGCCGACGCGACGGCGCTCGTCCGATCGAAGGGACGCACCGCCGCCCGCGCGGTCTGGGAGACGGCCGTCGCGCACGAAAAGGGTCTCAAGGCTCTGGGCGGCCGGATGGCCGAGCGCGCAGCCGACATCCGTGACGTCCGAGACCGGATCATCGCCGAGATCCTCGAAGTCGAGATGCCCGGTGTTCCGGAACGGGATGAGCCTTTCGTGCTCGTGGCCACCGACCTGGCGCCCGCGGACACCGCAGCCCTCGACGGCGGCAACTGCGTCGCGCTCGTCACCGAGCAGGGCGGGCCCACATCGCACACCGCGATCATCGCGCGCTCGCTCGGGATCCCCGCGGTCGTCGGCGTCGGCGGGGCGATGGGGATCGCCTCGGGCGCCACCGTGCTCGTCGACGGTGACCGGGGCACGGTCGAGGTCGACCCGAGCACCTCCAGGATCGCCGAGGCCAAGGCCGCGGCGATCGTCGTGCCCTTCGACGGAGAGGGCGTGCTGGCAGACGGACGCCGGATCGCACTGCTCGCCAACGTCGGCGGTGCGGCCGAAGCCTCGGCGGCCGCTGAATCGGGCGCCGAGGGAGTGGGTCTCTTCCGCACCGAGTTCTGCTTCCTCGACCGCATCGATGCACCGTCGATCGACGAGCAGGTCGAGGCCTACAGAGGCGTCCTCGCGGCATTCCCCGGGCGGAGGGTCGTCGTGCGCACGTTGGACGCCGGCAGTGACAAGCCGCTGCCGTTCGCCAACGACGACGAGGAGGAGAACCCTGCCCTCGGGGTGCGCGGACTGCGGATCGCACGGCGGACACCAGCGCTGCTGGATGATCAGCTGCGGGCGCTCGCACTCGCAGCGATGGCGGAGTCGGCGCTCGTCGAGGTGATGGCGCCGATGGTCGCGACGGTCGATGAGGCGAGAGACTTCGCAGACCGTGCGCGGGCTGCCGGACTCGAGAAGGTGGGGGTGATGGTCGAGACACCCTCAGCCGCACTTCTCGCCTCCGAGATGCTCGAAGTCGTCGACTTCGTCAGCATCGGCACCAACGATCTTGCGCAGTACACGCTCGCGGCGGATCGTCTGCTCGGAGAGCTGGGTGACCTGAACGATCCGTGGCAGCCGGCTGTGCTGCGTTTGATCGGCCAGGCCGGAGCGGCCGGACTCCGGTGGAACCTGCCGGTGGGGGTATGCGGCGAGGCCGCTGCCGATCCCGCTCTGGCCGCCGTGCTGGTGGGCCTCGGAGTCACCTCGCTCTCGATGACGCCCCGTGCACTGGGCCGCGTCGCGGCAGCGCTGGCCGAGGTCACCGGCGAGCAGTGCGATGCCGCCGCGCACGCGGTGCTGCGAGCCGCGACGGCGGCCGATGCGCGCGTCGCTGCGGCTGCCGCCCTCGGCAGAGAATGAGGGGTCCCGCACCCCGCCCGCGGGACGTATGCGTTTTGCGGCATGCAATTTCTCTCATTCTGATATCGACATGCGGGCGCTCGCGGCAGGGGTGCCGCTGCGCCCCTAGGATTCGGGGAGGGTGCGTTCACAGCGACGCGTGACGAAGTCGGAGGGTTGACATGCACATCTTCACCACTGAGCGGGCGCGCGTGATGCTCGGAGCGATCGGGATCGGCGCTCTCGTCGCTCTGACCGCCTGCGCCCCGACCCCTCAGACCTCGTCTCCGCCCACGCCCTCGCCGTCGCAGACGACAGCCGCCCCTGAGCCGTACGCGGGGCCCATCGTGTTCGTCGGCGACGAGCTCGACGCCTTCGCGCTCACCCCTGAGGAGATCGTCGGCCTCGTCCCCGAAGCCACCGAGGTCGGCGAACCGTCTCCGGTGCTCGAGCAGGTGTCGGACGGGGGTGGCGAACCCGCAGATCCCGCCATCTGCGAGGCCCTCTACGCGGAGCAGTCGCTCGGCACGGTCGGTGCGAGAACGGTCGAGTGGAAGGTGCCGGCGGATCCCCGCTACGGCTTCGGGCGCCTGCACGTGCTGCAGTTCGCCGACGAGGCGCAAGCGCAGGCGCGGATGGACCAGCTCCTGCAGGCGGCGCAGCAGTGTGCAGCGTTCACCAAGGGTGGGCCCGTCACCTTCGATGCAGTGATCCCCGAGGCATCCGGTGACGTCCGAGCCTTTGCCGGAACCCTCGTCGATCGCGGCCTCGGCTGGCAGACGTTCGATGCGTTCGCCGCCACCGGAAACGTGATCGTGCAGCTCTGGCAGCCCTTCACCGGCGATCGCACCTTCGACGCCGAGGCCGCCGCGCTGCTGCTGCAGACCCGCGCAGAGGAGGCGAGGGCGGGGTTGATCGACGAGCTCACCGAGAACCCGCCTGTCGCCGAGACCGACCCGTCCGGCGACCCAGGAGCTGTGTGGAGCGAGTGGCAGATCGGTGTCGGAGGGGTGGGGCCGCTTCGTCTCGGCGACTCGGTCGATGCCGCTCTCGCCGCAGTGGGCGAGGATGCGCAGATCGTGGAGCCGGAGTACAACGGTGGACCGTGGAGGCTCATCGCACCGCAGGACGCCGGATCGATCCTGGTGCAGCCGGTCGAGGCCGGCGACACCGTGCAGTCGATCACCATCGGGAACGACCGAAGCGGCGCAGACGCGGTCAATGACGGAGCCGCACTGCCGCATCGGGGTGACATTCGTCTCGGCGCTGCCGTGGCCGATGCGATGGCCGCCTACCCCGGGGGCACCGTGGTCGACGTCTCATCGTCGGGCGATGACTACTACGCCGTGACGACGCGCGACGGTCAGGTCTTCCGGTTCCAGGCCGACCGCGATGTCGTCGAAGAGGGCTCGACGATCGTCGGCATCACGGTCGAGGACGCCACGGCCCGCAAGGGCGCCGTCTTCGGGTGACCGACAGAGGGCCGGTCGGGTGACCGACCGGCCCTCTGCGTGCCTGTGTGAAGGAGTCGGTCAGGCCCGCAGGTCGACGCCCTTCGTCTCTTTCACCATCGATACGGCGATGAGCGAGATCAACGCCGTGGCGGCGATGTAGACGCCGATCGTCCACGCCGCCTGGAACTGATTCATCAGCGTCTCGGCGATCATCGGTGCGAAGGCTCCGCCGAGGATGGCGCCCAGTGCGTACCCGATCGAGACGCCCGAGTATCGGACATTGGCAGGGAACATCTCGGCGTACAGGGCGGCCTGCGGACCGTAGGAGAGCCCGAGTGCGAATGTCATCACGAACAGCGCCACGAAGTACCAGAAGATGTTCGCGGTGTCGATCAGGAACCACATCGGCACGGCCCAGAGCGCGAGCGCGATGTATCCGATCTGGAAGGTGCGGACCCGCCCGAGGCGATCGGACAGATGGCCGCCCCAGAGGGTGAAGATGAGCCACCCGAAGGATGCGAGCGTCGTGGCCAGCAGCACGGGAGGACGCTCCATGCCGAGGGCGGTGACGGCGTAGGTGGCGAAGAATGCGATGAGCAGGTAGCCGGCGGCGTTGTTGCCGATGAAGATCAGTGCGGTGAGCACGACCTGCTTGGTGTTCTTGCGGAACAGGCGGCCCAGCGGTGCCGAGGCCTCCTGACGGCGGCGCTGCAGATCTTCGAAGACCGGGCTCTCATCGACCGCGCGCCTGATCACGTAGCCGACGGCGATCAGCACGATCGACATCAGGAACGGGATCCGCCAACCCCACTCGAGGAACGCCTCGGGTGACATCGAGCTCGTCAGCACCCAGAGTGTGGCTGTGGCCAGGATCATGCCGATCGGAACGCCGATCTGCGGGAAGGCGCCGAAGAGGCCTCGGCGGTTGGTCGGCGCGTGCTCGACGGCCATCAGCGCCGCCCCGCCCCACTCGCCACCGGCCGAGAACCCCTGGAGGATGCGGAGCAGGATGAGCAGGATCGGTGCGGCGACACCGATCGCCGCGTAGGTCGGCAGCAGGCCGATCAGGGAGGTGGAGAGTCCCATCATCACGAGTGTGAAGACCAGCATCTTCTTGCGGCCGAGTTTGTCGCCGAGGTGCCCGGCGACGATGGCACCGAGGGGACGGAAGAGGAAGGAGATTCCGATGGTCGCGAAGGACAGCACCTGCGCGAACCCCGGGTTCTCCTCAGCGATCGGAGCGAGGAAGAGAGGAGCGAGCACGAGGCCGGCGGCCTGCGCGTAGATGAAGAAGTCGTACCACTCGATCGAGGTGCCGACCAAAGTGCTGGCGAGGACTCGCCGTTCCTCGGCGGGCATTCGCGCCGTCGAGTTGCGGGCGGAGACTGCTGACGTCATGAGAACTCCGTTGTTCTGCGGGTGGGGGAAGAGCGACGCTGCGTCGCCCCGAGCTACTTACCGAATGATCGGTCAGTAATTGACGAGAGTAGCGCACGCGGACGCGAGGCCCAAGCGCTGCGTTCGAGAGAGCAGTGCAGTCCGAAGCGAGCGGCCCTCACACCCTGCCGAACGCACGGAGCGGATGCTCGATGAGCTCCGTCACGCGACGCAGGAAGCTCGCGGCGTATCCGCCGTCGCACACACGGTGATCGAACACCAGCGAGATCTGCACGATGCGGCGGGCGACGATCTGCCCGTCGACCACCCAGGGGCGCTCGATGATGCGACCGATTCCGAGGATCGCGACGTCTGGGTGGTTGATGATGGCGGCTGAGCCGTCGACCCCGAGACCGCCGTAGTTGTTCAGAGTGAACGTCGATCTGCGCAGGCGTTCCGGAGGCATCGACCCGGCGCGCGCTGCGGTGGTCAGCTCGCGCAGCGCCGCGTCGAGCTGTTCGACGGTGAGCTCGTGCGCGCGCGGGATGACCGGAACCACGAGCCCGCGTGGGGTGTCGGCGGCGACGCCGAGATTGACCCCCTCGAACGAGATGAGCTCTGTCGCATCGTCGCTCAGCCGAGAGGCCAGCACCGGGTGGTCCTCGAGGGCGAGCAGCACGAAGCGCGCGATGAGCGCCGTGAGCGAGGGGGCCTTGCCCCGTTCGGGTGCCATACCCGCGCGCAGCGCCCACAGCTCGGTGGCGTCGACGTCGACCCACACGGTCGCCTCCGGGATCTCGGAGCGACTGCGGCTGAGCTTCGCGCTCACGGCGCGGCGCAGAGCCGACAGACGCTCGCGCGAGACCACGGTGAGCCCGTCGAGGTTCTGCCCGCTCGTGCTGCGGTGCTGCGCCGCCGCGCCGTCGACCGCATCGTCGACCGCCGCGGCCAGGACATCGGCGCGGGTGATCGAGCCGTCGTGTCCGGTCGGGGTGATGTCGTGCACGTCGAGACCCAGATCTCGCGCCAGGCGTCGGACGAGCGGTGAGCGTACGGCCACCGTGCGTCGCGCGGCGGCCTTCGACGGGGTGGCATCACCCCGCTCCTCTGGCGCCGGCTCGGGCGGTGTCGCTCGAACCGTGGAAGCCGCGTCACGGACGCCCGGCGAGGGGACCTGCGTGGCCCGCGCACGACGACGACCGGTCGTCACGCGATCGGAGGTGCCGTAGCCGATCAGGACGTTGCCCGACCCCGCTCGCTCCTCCTCTCGGTAGGCCGCGTGCTCTGCGGCATCCGACCTCTTCGTTGCGTCCGAGTCGGTCGGGCTCGCCGGCTGCGTCGCATCGGCGACCTCGAGCACCGGGGCGCCGACGTCGATCGTCTCGCCGGGTTCTCCGTGCAGAGCGGTCACGACTCCCGCGAAAGGTGAGGGCAGCTCGACGATGCTCTTGGCCGTCTCGACCTCGGCGATCGCCTGGTCGGTGACGATGGTGTCGCCGACCGCGACCAGCCACTGCACCAGGCCCGCCTCGGTCAGACCCTCGCCGAGATCGGGAAGCCGGAACACGCGGGTGGTGAGCGCGGTCATGAGGCGTCCTCCCAGTGCAGGGAGTCGATCGCGTCGAGGACACGGTCGACATCGGGCAGGTACCAGTGCTCGAGTTTCGGCGGCGCATACGGAGTGTCGAATCCGGTGACACGTCGGACCGGAGCCTCGAGGTATTCGAAGCAGCGCTCGAACACCCGCGCCTGGATCTCGGAGGCGACGCTGGCGAAACCGGGGGCTTCGGCGATCACCACCGCTCGTCCGGTCGCGCGCACGGCGGCCGTCACCGTCTCGTCATCGAAGGGAGACAGCGAGCGGATGTCGATGACCTGCACGCTCCGCCCCTCGGATGCCGCGACGTCTGCCGCCTCGAGGGCGAGCGGCACCGAGGCGCCGTAGGCGATGAGGGTGACATCCGTGCCCTCGCGAGCGACCCTGGCGGTGCCGATCTCGGCGACGACCGAGGTGTCGACCTCGCCCTTCGTCCAGTACAGCTTCTTCGGTTCGAGGAAGATCACCGGGTCGGGCGACGCGATCGCCGCGCGCAGCATCGAGTACGCGTCCTGCGGCGTCGACGGGCTCACGACCGTGAGCCCGGGAGTGTGGGCGTAGTACGCCTCGGACGAGTCGCAGTGGTGCTCGACCCCGCCGATGCCGCCACCGAACGGGATGCGGATCACGAGCGGCATCCGCACGGCGCCGCGCGTGCGGTTGCCGAGCTTCGCGACGTGGCTGACGATCTGCTCGAACGCGGGAAGGGCGAAGGCGTCGAACTGCAGCTCGACGACGGGCCTCATGCCGTTCATCGCCATGCCGACGGCCGTGCCGACGATGCCGGATTCGGCGAGCGGGGTGTCGAAGCAGCGGTCCTCACCGAACCGCGTGGTGAGTCCGTCGGTGATCCGGAAGACGCCCCCGAGCGCGCCGACGTCTTCGCCGAACACCACGACCTCCGGGTCGCTCTCGATCGCATCAGCGAGGGCGAGGTTCAGAGCGGCGGCCATGCTCATGGTCGATACGGCCGCCGTGCGCATGTCGACGCGGACATCGTCGTGGGCGATGGTCATCGTGCACCTCCTGCGGTTTCGTGAGTGCGCTCGATCTCGCCGCTCAGCATCTGCCACTGCTCTTCGCGCTGCGGCGAGCGGGACTCGGTGACGAAGCGGAAGAGGTCCTCGGGGTCGATGTCGGCATCCGTGTTGAGTGCCTCCCGCATCGCCGCGGCCGTCTGCTCGGCCCCGTCGGCGTACTCGGCCTCGAGCTCTTCCGTGAGCGCGCCCGTGCGTGTGAGATGTGCGCGCAGACGTGCCAGCGGATCACGCGCGACCCATGCCTGGACCTCGGCGCGCTCGCGATAACGGGTGTCGTCGTCGGCGTTCGTGTGCGCCTGCATCCGGTAGGTGTGCGCTTCGACGAGCGTCGGTCCGCCGCCCGCGCGCGCCCGATCGACCGCTTCGCCGAGCACCGCCAGCACCGCGGCGACGTCGTTGCCGTCGATGCGCTGCCCCGGCATCCCGTAGCCGATCGCCTTGTGCGCGAGGGAGGGCGCCGCGGTCTGGCGGCTCAGTGGCACCGAGATCGCGAACTCGTTGTTCTGCACGAAGAAGACGACCGGCACCCGGAACACGGCGGCGAAGTTCATCGCCTCGTGGAAGTCGCCCTCGCTGGTCGCGCCGTCTCCGCACAGGGCGATGACGACGGTGTCTTCTCCGCGCCTCTTCGCGGCATACGCGAAGCCGACCGCATGCAGCAGCTGGGTGGCGAGGGGAGTCGCCTGAGGGGCGACGTGGTGCACTCGCACGTCGTAGCCCGAATGCCAGTCGCCCTTGAGCAGCACCATCGCCTCGGCCGGGGCGACGCCCCGCGCGACGACCGCCACCGAGTCGCGGTAGGTCGGGAAGAGCCAGTCGTCATCGGCGAGAGCGAGAGCGACGCCGATCTGGCAGGCCTCCTGACCGTGCGACGACGGGTAGACGGCCAGACGACCCTGCCGGACGAGAGCGCTGGCCTGATCGTTGATGCGTCGACCCTCGACGAGACCCCGATAGGCGGCGAGCAGGGCGTCATCGTCAGGCAGCGCGTAGCGCTCGTCCTCGACGACCCTGCCGTCTGCGTCGATGAGCTGGACCGCCGTGTCTCGCGGCAGCAGATCTGCGTGTTCCATCCGTTCGCCCTCCTTGCCGAACCCGATGAGGACAGCATGCGCCCCCTGCCGACAGTCGTCCAAGAACAATCGACGGATCGTGGATGATTGCGACCCGGTTGCCGATCCTCGCGACGAAATGTCAGAATTCAGGCACGGACGAAGGGGTTCCATGACAACGCTCGACGAGACGGATCACGCGATCCTCGACGAACTCCGGCGCGACGCCAGAGCATCGATGACGGCCATCGCTGACGCTGTGCACATCTCGAGAGCTGGAGCGCATGCGCGCATCAGACGCCTCACCGAGGCCGGGATCATCACCGGATACACCGTGCGCACCGACCCCGTGCTGCTCGGCCACCATGCGAGCGCCTACGTCACCCTCGCGATCGAGCAGGCGACCTGGCAGGAGGTCAGCGCCCGGCTGCGCGCCATCCCCGAGATCGAGCACATGGCACTCGTCGGCGGTGACTTCGACGTCATCCTGCTCGTGCGTGCGAGCGACGCGCGCGACCTCCGGCGCATCGTGCTGGAGGACATCCAGGCGATCCCCTCGATCCGCTCCACGCGCACGACCCTCATCTTCGAGGACGTCGCGCTGATCTGAGGGATGCCGAGGTCATCCCTTCGCACTCGGACATCTGCGGCGCACTCCTCGACAAGTGCACCGCCCCACGGCGTCCGACAATGAGACGACCGCCAGTTCCTTGGCACGCGTCCCGCTCGAAGGAGAGTTCCGATGTCCGAATCCGCCGCATCCGCAGCCACCGCGCTGCTCGACCGCATCCAGGCGCCGGAGGGTGCCGGACGAGACATCCCGGATGCCGCCACACGTGACGTCATCGGTCGTGCGCCCGAGCACTCGGTCGCCGACCTCGACGAGGCGATCGCTCGGGCGAGAGCTGCTCAGCCCGGCTGGGAGTCCCTCGGGCACGCGAAGCGCAGCGAGCTGCTGATCGCGGCGGCTGATGCGATCGACGCGAACGCGGAGGCGCTCGCGCACCTGCTCTCGCGCGAACAGGGCAAGCCGCTGAACGGCCCCAATGCGCGCTTCGAGCTGGGCGCATGCTCGGCGTGGCTGCGCACCAACGCGGCGATCCCGATCGAGTCGCAGGTGCTGGTCGACGACGAGACCCTGCATGCCGAGCTCGTCTACAAGGCGGCCGGGGTCGTGGGCGCGATCGGTCCGTGGAACTGGCCGCTGATGATCACCATCTGGCAGATCGGTCCGTCGCTGCGGATGGGCAACACCGTCGTCGCGAAGCCCAGCGAATACACGCCCCTGAGCGTGCTCGCGATGCTGGCCGTGATGAACGACGTGCTGCCGCCCGACGTGCTCATCGGCGTCTCGGGCGACCGCGAGGTCGGCGCCCGCCTCGCCTCGCACCCCGACATCGACAAGATCATGTTCACCGGATCGACCGCCACCGGTCGCCGCATCATCGAGAGCTCGGCCGGCAACCTCGCCCGCCTCACCCTCGAGCTCGGCGGCAACGACGCAGGCATCGTGCTGCCCGGCACCGAGGTGTCGGCGATCGCCCAGGATCTCTTCTGGGGCGCGTTCATCAACACCGGTCAGACCTGCGCGGCGATGAAGCGCCTCTACGTGCACGACTCGGTCTACGACGAGGTCGTCGACGCGCTCGCCGAGATCGCGGCATCCGTGCCGATGGGCAACGGGCTCGACGAGAACAACGTGCTGGGTCCGCTGCAGAATCGCGCCCAGTTCGACATCGTGTCGCGGCTGGTCGACGACGCGAAGAGCCGCGGTGCACGTGTCGTGACAGGCGGCGAGGGGGCGCCCGAACTCGGCGAGCTGTTCTACCGGCCCACGATCGTCGCCGACATCGACAACGACGCCGCCCTCGTGCAGGAGGAGCAGTTCGGGCCCGCGCTTCCGGTGATCAGGTACAGCGACGTCGACGAGGCGTTCGCCTTCGCCAACTCGGTCGACGTCGGTCTCGGCGCATCGGTCTGGTCGAGCGACCCCGAGGCCGCTCGCGAGGCGGCGACGCGCATGGAGTCGGGCACGGTGTGGATCAACTCGCACGGCGGACTGCATCCCATGGTGCCGTTCGGCGGTGTGAAGAGCTCGGGCTACGGTCTGGAGTTCGGCATCGAGGGCCTCAAGTCGGTGGCCGTGACCCAGGTCGTGTCTGGCCCTGGGCGGAAGGCTCAGGCATGAAGACCGCGATCGTCGTCGGCGCTGGCACCTCGGGGGCGATCGTCGCTCGTCGGCTGGTCGATGCGGGCGTCGAGGTCACGCTCATCGAGGCCGGGGGATATGACTCGAACCCTGCGATCCATGATCCGTCGAGGGCGGGGGAGCTCTGGCACTCCGCCGACGACTGGGACTTCTTCACCGTGCCGCAGGAGCACGCCGGCGGTCGCCGACTGCATCTTCCGCGCGGAAAGGTCACCGGGGGATCGCACGCGCTCAACGCGATGATCTGGGTGCGCGGCGCGGCCTCCGACTACGACGCATGGGAGCGCGCGGGCGCGACCGGGTGGGGATGGAGCACTGTCGAGCCCGTCTTCGCCGCGCTCGAGCACGAGGTGCTGCCCGTCACCGACGACTACGAGCTGTCGCCCATTCAGGCGTCGATCATCGACGCCGCGGTCGAAGAAGGGCTGCCCCGCAATCCGAACTACAACGGCGGCACCCTCGACGGCGTCTCGCAGCAGCAGGTGACCATCCGTGACGGACGTCGGGTGAACACGTGGATGGCCTACGCGCAGCCGGTCGCCGACAGGCTCACCATCCTGACCGGGCGCGAGGTGCACTCGGTGATCGTCGAGGAGGGGCGCGCCGTCGGCGTCCGGCTCGGATCCGGCGCCGACTCCGAAGATGTCTTCGCCGACGAGGTGGTGCTCTCCGCCGGTGCGATCGGATCGCCCGTGATTCTGCTGCGCTCCGGCATCGGCCCTGCAGACGAGCTCGCCGCTCTGGGCATCCCCGTCGTGGTCGATGCGCCCGGCGTAGGCAAGAACCTGCACGACCACCTGCTCTCTCCGGTCATCTTCACGACCGAGCGGCCGGTGGGTCCACCGCAGCCCGGCGTCTCGGTCACGCAGTCGCACCTCTTCTGGCGCAGTCGCGACGACCTCGCCGAGCCCGACACGCAGCCGATCCACTTCTCGGTGCCGATGTGGGGAGATCTCGAACCTCGCGCAGATGACGGATTCACGCTCATGGCCGGCCTGGTGACGCCGCACAGCCGGGGCACGCTCACCCTGTCGGGTCCCGACCTCGACGATCCGCCGCTGATCGACCTCGCCGCGCTCGCGGACGAGAGGGATGTCGCCTCGCTCGCGGCATCCGTGCGTCAGTGTCGTCGGATCGGCGGACAGCCCGCGCTCGCCGACGAGTGGGGAGCGACCGAGGTCTACCCAGGACCCGACGTGCCGGACGACGGGATCGAGGACTGGGTGCGCCGCACCGCCATCACCTACCACCACCAGGTGGGCACCTGCCGGATGGGGTCGGATGCCGAAGCGGTCGTCGACCCGCTGCTTCGCGTCCGCGGCCTCGCGGGACTGAGCGTGATCGATGCATCGGTGATCCCGACCGTTCCGACGGGCAATACCAATGCGCCCGCGGCGATGATCGGCGAGCTGGGGGCGAGGTTCCTGCTCGGACGCTGACGGCTGTGCACGCTCGAAGCCCCCTCCTGCGAGTTCGGGAGGGGGCTTCGGCGTCTCGTCCCCGAGTGCGGGGTCAGAAACGCATCTCACCACGCATGCGGGGTCAGAAACGCATCCGAATCGCTCCTGAGCGGTGCTTTTTTGACCCCGCACGCAAGAGCCGCGCGCGCGAAAGACAGGCGCGCGAAAGCCAGGCGCGCGAGATCTGCGCGCGAGAGCTGCACGGGAGAACTGCGCGCACGACGGCTGGCAGGATGCGCGTTGCACGCGATCGGGCTCAGCTCGCGCTGTAGACCTCTCGACCGGCGAACCACGTCGAGCGCACGGGGGTGTGCACGATCTCGTCGGCGGGGCCGGCGATCGCATCCCGCGCGAGCACGACGAAGTCGGCCGACTTGCCTGGCACGAGCGAACCGGCCTCCGATCCGAGACCCATCGCGGTGGCGGCGTTAATCGTGAAGACCTCGAGCGCCTCCTCGGCGCTGATCGCCTGCTCGGGCCAGAGCACGCCGGGTGCGCGTCCGAGCGGATCCGCGCGTGTCACGAGTCCCTGCAGCCCCTCGAGCGTGTTCGGGGACTCGCTCACCGGCCAGTCCGATCCGCCGGCGACCAGGGCGCCCGCATCGAGCAGGGCCCGATTGGGCTGCGAGTGCTCGGCCCGATCGCCGAGCACCTCGGCGAGAGCCCGCGGGATGACGCCGGGGAACCAGATGAACGGCGAGATGTCGGCCGACACGTCGAGGGCCCGCAACCGGGGGATGTCGTCGTCGGCGAGGAACTGCCCGTGAGCGATCTGGATCGGGGTGGTGAAGCCGGCGGCGCGGATGCGTTCGGCGACGTCGAGCACGAGACGCGCCGACCCGTCGCCCGTGCAGTGCACCTTGGCGCCGAGTCCACGTTCGGCGACCGACCGGAGCCAGGTGTGCAGCTCGTCGAAGTCCATCGTCGTCTCGCCGTGGAAGTGGGCGCCGTGCACGGCATCCGCCACGTACGGCTGGAGGAACGACGCCGTCCGCGCAGGAGGCACCCCGTCGAGGAAGATCTTCACGAAGTCGGGTCGATGGTGGCGAGTGCGGAACTGCTCGCCGAGATCGATGAGTGCCGCGCCGATCGGATCGAACCCGAAGATCTCGTCGTTGATCAGCAACGACGAGACGACCCAGGCGCTGAGCTCCTGCGACCGGTCGAGTGCCGCGAGCGCGGCGAGGATGTCGGTCGACACCCCGGCATCCTGGAACGTCGTGATGCCGAAGGAGTTGAGGATCTCGACGCCGCGGCGGGATGCGGCGATGTGCTGCTCATCCGTCAGTCCGCCGCTGCGGTCGTAGGCCTCCTGCACGGGGATTCCCGCTGCCTCGAGCAGCACCCCGGTGGGCGTGCCGTCCTCGGGATCGAGGATCGTGATGCCGGCCGACGGGATGCTGTCGGCTGTGATCCCCGCGAGCTCGAGCGCCCTGGTGCTCGCCCACCTGTTGTGCCGCGAGTCCTCGACGAGCACGACCGGTCGGCCACCCGCCGCCTCGTCGAGACGCTGCCTGGTCGCGGTGTTCGCGAGGGCCGGCAGCAGCGTGGTCGACACCGAGCCACCCACGATCCACGCGTCCGGCGGCAGCGTCTGCGCCTTGTCGCGCACGAGGTCGAGGATGTCGTCGAGAGCGAGCGACGGCGGCAGCGAGAGCTCGAACAGCTCGGTGCGGCCGGCCATGGCGTGGTGATTGTGCACGTCGACGAAGCCGGGGTAGACCGCGGCGTCGCCGACGTCCAGCATCCGCGTGTCCGGCCCGTGGTGGGTCTGCATCTCGACCCTAGTCCCGACGCTGAGGATCCGCCCGTCGCGCACGGCGAACGCCTCGACGATCGGCGTCCGGCGATCCGCCGTGCGGATCACCGAGCCTGTGACGATGAGGTCCGCCGCCTCCATGTCAGAGAGTCCCGAACAGGGCGGGCTCGAGCCCCGCGCCGTGATGGGTCGTCGAGAGCAGCCGGCCGTGCGCACCGAACGTGAAGTGCGTCGGCACCTCGCCCGACTCATCGAGGCCGAACAGCACGCCGTGCGAGCGGATCGCGTTCACGTCGCGGTGGTCGGCGATCGTCACCGACGCGCACGGGATGACCTTCTCGCGCCACGCGAAGATGTAGATGCCGGGGCGCACCTCCCAGACGCTGTTCTCGTCGGTGTCGGCGAGTCCTCGTTCCGGACCGGCGAGGCACTGCCACGAGTACCAGCGCTCCGAGAGGTAGACGTGCTCGTACGCGTGCTCCTCGCTGTAGACCCACTCGACGCGGCGGCCGATGAGCGTCGTGCTCGCAGCGGGCTCGGTGCCTGTCACGGCGGCGCCTTCGATGACGCTCGGCGCGAAGACGTGCTGCACGCGGGTTCGCCCCTGCTCGGGAGCAGGCAGGATCACCGAGATGACGGCGAGGGCGCGCCCGTGGCGGAGGTCGACGACCAGCGACACGGCCTCGTTCGGCAGGTAGCGGTGATGGAACTGCACGAAGTACAGGTCGTCATCGACCTCGAATGCCTCGTAGTCGTCGGTGTCGGATGCCGGCGCCGTGGAATCCTCGGCACCAGGGCGGTAGTCCCAGGCGACCGTGGTGTCGGCGAAGCGGTGCGAGATACGGGTTCCGCGTGCATCCACGACCGTGATCTCCTGGCCGCTCAACGCGGTCGAATGCGGGGCCTTGTTCGCGTCGAAACCGGGGGCGAGGCCCTCGAGCGGAAGCCAGGTGGAGGTGTCGGCGGGGTTCAGAGTCGTCATGTCTCTCCTTGAGGGGGTGTGTGGTTGCGGGTCGTCAGCGATCGCTGAAGCGCTCGAGGTCGGATGCGAGGCCCTCGTACACGGTGGGCCTGGACCGCTTGAGATATGCGCCGTAGACGATGCCGCCGATGAGGGCGACCACGAGCAGCAGCGGCATGAGGCGGATGGCGAGCTCTTCGGACCCGGCGACGATGTTGAAGTTCACGATCGCGAGCACCGAGATCGCGGCGATGCCGAGGAATCCGATTCCCGGAGCGATGAACGTGCTCCACCACCGCGGGTCGTGTGCGCGACGGAAGTACACGACGATCGAGATCGCAGCGAGTCCCTGCAGGATCAGCACGCTGAGGGTGCCGAAGCCGAGCATTGCCGGCACCAGGGTGAGGATGGGGTCGGCGCCGGCGATCGCGAAGATGATCGCCACGATCGCTGCGAACGAGGCCTGGACGATCCCGGCGAGCTGGGGCGCGCCGTTGCTGCGCGTGCGGGACAGCGCATGCGGCAGGATCCGCGAGCGCCCGAGGGAGTAGAGGTAGCGCGTGGCGGAGTTGTGGAAGGCGAGCATCGCCGCGAACAGGCTGACCAGCAGCAGGATCATCATCACGGTGGTCAGCGGACCTCCGAGGTACTGCTGCGAGAGGGTGAAGATGAGGTCGCCGGTCGGCAGGTGCTCGAGAGCCGTTGCCTGTGCCTGCGCGACGCCGGTCGCGCTCACCACGGCCCACGTGGTGACGCCCAAGATCACTCCGATCGCGATGATCGAGGTGTAGGTCGCGCGGGGGATCGTGCGCAGTGGCTGCTTCGCCTCTTCGCTGAACAGCGCAGTCGCCTCGAAACCGAGGAAGCCCGTCGCGGCCAGGAGCAGGCCGATCGGCAGGGAGCCCGAGAACACGGCTTCGGGGCTGAAGGCGGCCACGTCGTATCCGGTCTGCACGAGCACCGAGACGTCGAAGACCACGAGCATCAGCACCTCGAGCACGAGGCACACGCCGAGGATCTTCGACGAGAAGTCGACGCCGATGCGTGCGAGGAAGAAGCACACGACGATCGACAGCAGGCCCCAGATCAGCCAGTGCACGTCGAGGCCCGTGAGGTCGCGGATGATGTTCTGCATGAAGAAGCCGCTGGTGCCGATCGTGCCGACCACGAAGAAGTTGTAGCCGAGCGTGGCGATGAGGCCGGCGACGAGACCGCCCGTGCGACCGAGGCCCTTCACGACGAAGGCATAGAACCCGCCGGCGTTCACGAGCTGCTTCGACATCTGCGCGTATCCGACGGCGAACAGCAGCAGGATCGCGGCGACCAGGAAGAAGGCCATCGGTGTGCCGCCACCGTTTCCGAGGGCGATCGCCAGGGAGGCGACGACCACGATGCCGGTCAGTGGCGCGACGGCGGCGAGGACGAGGAAGACGATCCCGGCGACGCCCAGTGCGCCGGGTCGGAGAGAGGTGTGGTCCTGCTGCGTCGTGGACGCAGATATCGGGTCTGCCACGTCGGCTCCTTTGCTGGGTGACGGCCGTGTCGAACGGCATCGACGATGAGGGGGGATCGTCGATAGAGCGAGTCTGCTCGCGCAGCGAGCCCGGCGGTTGACCCTGAGCGAAGGACGATGGTGCCAGCGCGCACAGCCGTCGTGGGCGTGTTCCCGGGGTGCGATCGGCAGAGCAGGATGACCGTGATGACACCGCGGTCTTCACAGAGCGCCGCCGGCGCGGCCGCGGAGTCCCGGGGAGATCATGGACCTGCAGCTGAGCGGCACGACCGCGCTGATCACGGGAGCAGCGAGCGGCATCGGGCGGGCGACCGCACTCACGCTCGCCGCGGAAGGGGTGCGGGTGGCGCTGCTCGATCGAGATGCCTCTGCGCTCGCTGAGACGGCACGCGGATGCCGTGACGCCGTGGTCCGCGTGGTGGATGTCACCGACGAGGCACAGGTGGCGGATGCGGTCTCGACCTCCGTCGACGAGCTCGGCGGGCTGGATGCGGTCGTCTGCTGTGCCGGAATCTCGGGTCCGGTCGGGTCGCCGATCGAAGAGACATCCCTTCTCGACTGGAATGCCGTCTTCGCGGTCAACGTCACGGGCGCGTTCCTGGTTCTCGCGCAGGCGCTTCCCGCGCTGCGCGCATCGGCTGCGGCATCCGTCGTGCTGCTCGCGAGCGATTCCGCGTTCGTGTCGTCACCGGGCATGGTGCCGTACTGCGCGTCGAAGGCGGCGCTCGTGCAGCTGGGGCGGTCGCTGTCGGTCGATCTCGCCGGAACCGCCATCAGGGTGAACACGGTGGCGCCGTCGATCGTCGACACTGCGATGAGTCGGGGCGACCTCGGCGCTGAGGCGTTCGTCGATCCGTCGTTCGCGGTGCAGACGCCGGAGGATGTCGCCTCGCACGTGCTGTACCTCGTCTCACCACGCAGCAGAGCGATCAACGGCACGACGATCGTCAGTGACTTCGGGTATTCGGCCCGGTCAGGATTCCCCGCCTGATGACCTCGGGGGCAGCGGATGGCGCGTGAGCGCATGGATGCGCGCGAGCGCATGGATGGCGCGTCAGCGCATGGATTGCGCGCGAGCGCACCAGGAACAGGAGCGGACATGGGAATTGCAGTCGGATCGACGGTCTCGGGGCGCGTCGTCGTCATCACCGGCGGTGGAACCGGCATCGGCGCGGCGATCGCCGAGCGGTATGCCGCAGAGGGGGCGCACGTCGTCGTGGTCGGGCGACGGCCCGAGCCGTTGCGTGCGGTGGCGGATGCGGTGGGAGCGCACCCGATCATCGCGGACGCCGCAGACACGGCATCCGCCCAGGCCGCGGTTGCCGAGGTGCTCGCGACGTTCGGGCGTCTCGACGTCCTTGTGGCGAACGCCGGTGGACACGGCTTCTCACCCGTCGCCGACACCGACGACGACAGCTGGGATGCGGCGATCCGCGCCAACCTCACCACGGCGTTCGTCATGGCGAGAGAGGCGCTGCCGTCGCTGATCGAGGCGAAGGGGCAGATCGTGATCGTGTCGTCGCTCGCCGGTCTCTTCGCGGGGCCCTCTGTGGCCGGATACACGGTGGGCAAGCACGCTCTGATCGGTCTGACGCGGACCCTCGCCCGCGACTATGGGCGACGGGGTGTGCGGGTGAACGCGGTGTGCCCCGGGTGGGTGCAGACGCCGATGGCGGATGACGAGATGGACGAGTTCGCCACGCAGGCGGGCCTCGAGTCGCGCGAAGAGGCATATGCGACGGTGACGGCGGATGTGCCGTTGCAGCGACCGGCTCGGCCAGCCGAGATCGCGTCGGTCGTGCGGTTTCTCGGGTCGGGGGAGTCGTCGTACGTCACGGGTGCCGTGATCGTGGCGGACGGCGGATCCCACGTGGTGGACGTGCCGACGATCGCATTCGATCGGGCGGGGATGTAGGTGCTGTTCTGCTTGGTGCTCAGCGCTGTGCCGGGCTGAGTTGGGCTTGGCCGTGCGATCTGTGCCGTGCTGAGCTGGGCTGTGCTCTGCCGTGCCGTGCCGTGCCGTGCCGTGCGGTGTCGTGTCGTGTCGTGTCGTGCGCGCAGCATTCCGGGAGATTGGAATATGGCTTTGAACTGGGGTAAATAGGGGTGGTTTCGGGTCTCGAATGTCGGCGGCCCTCGGTTGACTAGGGGGTATGAACAGCACCGCGGAGCTTCTGGATCGGGTCATCGCCGACCTCGATGCGGTGC
>NZ_JAVTIY010000012.1:0-96647 GCF_031843745.1 Microbacterium sp. WCS2018Hpa-9 | reverse complement strand
CTCTCCGCTTCCCTGTGGGGCGAACAAGTAATAAGTTACGTGGGTTCCGGGGTTCTGGCAAATCGGGCCACCACTCCCGGGCGTGTCGCCCCCCGCGTTCGATGCAGGTTTTCCCAGTCCAGCGGGGGTATTCGTCTCAGATCGCCGCCACGAGTACGATCACAGCGTGAACGAGCCCCCGAATGGAGCCCCTGCTGCCGTGCTGCTGGAGCGGGTGTGGGCAGAGCTCGGCATCGAGCCGGCCTCTGCATCCACCGCCACCGCACCCCTTCATGCCGTGCCTCTTCCGTCGCGCCTCGCGACTGCTGATCTGGCGTGGGCGAGCGTGCGTGCCGTCTCCCTGGCATCCGGCATCGGGCTCCCTCCAGAACCCGACCGCATCGCCGTCGCCTATCGAAGTGATCAGGCCCTCACCATCGATGGACTCTCCCCCGATGTCTGGTCGCCCTACTCGGGGTTCTTCCGCGCAGCCGACGGGTGGATCCGCACTCACGGCAACTACCCGCATCACGCGATGCGCCTGCAGTCCGGACTCGCTCTCACTGCTGACTCCGACGCCGATGACGTGCGGGCCGCCATCCTGCCGCTGAGTGCCGCCGAGGCAGTCGAGCGGATCACGGCGACGCGCGGGCTGGCGGTGCGGGTGCTGCGGGAGAACCCGCACCACGATGCGCTGCTGCGCGCCACTCCCCTGCTCCAGGTCGAGCGGATCGATCTCTCACCCCGCGATGGACGACACGAATCGGGCGCTCGAGACCTTCGCGCGCCGCTCGCAGGCGTGCGAGTGCTCGACCTCACACGGGTGATCGCCGGCCCCGTATGCACCCGCACCCTCGCACTTCTGGGTGCAGACGTGCTTCGCGTCGATCCGCCGCATCTGCGCGAACCCGAGTGGCAGCACTTCGACACCGGTCACGGCAAGAGAACGACGCTGCTCGATGCCCGCACCGATCGGTTCGAGGAGCTGGTCGCGGAGGCCGACGTCGTCGTTCTGGGATATCGGCCGGAATCCCTCGATCGTCTCGGTCTGTCTGCACCTGCACTGCTCGAACGGCATCCGGGCCTGGTGATCGCCCAGCTCAGCGCATGGGGAATCGACGAGCCCTCTCGTGCCGGGTTCGACAGTCTGGTGCAGGCCGAGTCCGGGATAGCCATGATCGAGAGCCTCGATGGTGATCGCCCCGGAGTTCTGCCTGCACAGGCCCTCGACCACAGCACGGGGTACCTTCTCGCGGCGGCGGTCATCTCACTGCTCGAACGGCGGCGGCGAGAGGGCGGCGGCTGGGTGGTGCGAACCTCACTGCGTCGAGTCGCGGCCGAGCTTCTCGGAATGCCGCGATCCTCCCGGCCCCAAGCGGGACCGGAGTTGGATCTCGCCGCGCACACCGCCGCGTTCGACGTCGCGGGGCAGACGGTCACCACCGCCGCGTCGGTGCTTCCCGGCCTCGAGTTCGCAGCGCCCCATCGCTGGGGATCCGATCAGCCGCGCTGGTGAAGACGGCGGAACAGCGGCACCGAGAGGCAGAGCGCAAGCGTGAGGACACCCCACAGCGCACACGCCGTCGGCAGCACCCGATAGGCCAGATGCTGATACGTGAACTCTTCGGTGAACGGCCCGTACGCCAGGTATCCCATGACCCACGCAGTGATGAGCACGGCGGGTAGCGACAACCACCACGCCAGGCGGACACCCCCTGGCGTCGCGCGCTCGACGTCTTCGCGGGGATCGGCGTGCTGCAGGCGGCGGATGGCCCAGATGCCGATGATGAGCAGCCCGATCACGCTCGATCCGTACTGCAGCCATTTGTACCCGGTGAGCAGGCCCCACATGTCGTCCAGTGCGGGAAGCGCATCCACTCCCCATCGCCCCTCGTGCGTGAAGAGATCCCAGACGATGTGCGTCAGGACGCCCAGCACCAGCGACGCCGCGAGCATGACGGGATAGAGCCGATTCTGCGCCCCGATGCCGACGGCCGTTCTCGCTGCGTCGATGCCGGACTGCGACCAGTCGGCGGGCAGTCGACGGGCCAGCCACAGCGGAGACAGCTCGCCGACCGTCGGGCGCAACACCACGCGCCAGAGCAGGAAGAGCCCGAACGCGACCAGCGCTGTCCAGAGCACATTGCCGAACGTGTGGGTGAACGAGTACCTGAGGCCGACACCGCGGAGGAACAGGGGCAGGTCCGGCGTCATGGCGCCGATCGCGATCGCGGCCGGCACGAGCGGAGTGCGGATGAAGGGCAGGGCGACCAGCGCGTGACTCGGCGTGAACGGCATCGGCTCTCCTGACGAGCGGGGTGGTGAGAAGCGTGACGGCGGTCATCCGAGAGTTCCTCAGACGACCGCCGTCACGCGATCAGAGACAGACCTTCAGGCGAGGAAGACTCCTGCGAGGGTCTTCTTGCCGCGGCGAAGCACGGAGACCCCGCCCGGCAGAGTCCCCTGCACGGTGGCCGAGTCGTCCTCCACGCGTGCGCCGTCGAGCGACACCCCGCCTTGGCTGATCGCGCGTCGTGCTTCGGACAGGCTGGAGACCAGGCCGGTGGCGACGAGCGCATCCACGACCGGTGAACCGGCTTCGACTGTCGCGTGCGGGAGCTCTTCGAGAGCGGTGCGCAGCGTCGACGCATCGAGAGCGGTCAGGTCACCCTGACCGAACAACGCTTCGGATGCCGCGATCACGGCGGCCGTCGCATCGATCCCGTGCACGGTCGCCACGACCTCGAGCGCGAGGCGCTTCTGCGCCGCACGCCGGAACGGCTCTGACTCGACGAGAGCTTCGTACTCCTCGACCTCGGCACGGGTCAGGAACGTGAACACCTTGAGCCGCCCGATCACGTCGGCATCCGCCGTGCTGAGCCAGAACTGGTACATCCGGTAGGGGCTGCACATCTCGGCATCGAGCCAGATCGCGTTGCCCTCGCTCTTGCCGAACTTGGTTCCGTCACTGTTGGTGATCAGCGGTGTGCCGATCGCGTGCGCGGAAGCCCCCTCGGCGCGACGGATGAGGTCGGTGCCGCTGGTCAGGTTGCCCCACTGGTCGGAGCCACCCGTCTGCAGCACGCAGTCGTACTGCCGGTAGAGCTCGAGGAAGTCCATCCCCTGCAGGATCTGGTAGCTGAACTCGGTGTAGCTGATGCCCTCATCCGAGTTCAGACGCGCGGCGACAGCGTCCTTCTTGAGCATCGTGCCGACACGGTAGTGCTTGCCGATCTCGCGCAGGAAGTCGATCGCCGACAGCGGCGCCGTCCAGTCGAGGTTGTTGACGATGCGCGCGGCGTTCTCACCCTCGAAGCTCAGGTAGCGCTCGACCTGCTTGCGCAGGCGCCCCACCCACTCCTCGACCGTCTCACGGGTGTTGAGCGTGCGCTCCGCCGTGGGCCGAGGGTCACCGATCAGACCGGTGGAGCCGCCGACGAGGCCGAGCGGCTTGTGACCGGCGAGCTGGATGCGACGCAGCGTGAGCAGTTGCACCAGGTTTCCGAGGTGCAGGCTGGCTGCTGTCGGGTCGAAACCACAGTAATACGTGATCGGGTCCCCGGCGAGAAGGGCGCGCAGCGCCTCCTGGTCAGTGGACACGTGGACGAGGCCGCGCCACAGCAGTTCGTCCCACACGTTCTCGAACGTGGGGTCGATCGCCGGCGGGGCGGTCGTCAGAGCGGAATTCGACACGCGCCCCAGGCTATCAGCGGTCGGGGCACGGGAATCGCCGTGATCGCATCCGATCAGACGTGCGCAGCCCACCACACGAGGAAGGCTGCACCCAACCCGATGACCCAGCTCACGAGACTGCCGACGAGGAAGTACTCCGCGCGGGCCCCGGTCTCGCCGTCGCGCGAGATCTCGGGGAAGCGGACGATTCCCTTGGCGGCCAGCATCGCGGCGAGAATCGGATACGCGGCGGCCAAGGTGAGGAGCATCACGAGGATGCGTTCGAGCGGCCCGATCAGTCGACCGCCCTTGAAGCCCGCCCGGGGATCCCGTGCGGGCACGGCGTCGGCTTCGCCCGCCTGGTCTGCCTGCTCAGCGGCCGCCGTGTCTGCCGCACCCACGCCGATCACTCCCGTCACGCCGTCGTCTGCCTGCGCGACAGGGGCCACCGGATGCGCGACCGGGGCGTCGGAAACGGCCAGTTGCGCCTCTGCGGTGTCGCGCACCGCGGCTCGCCTCAACTCGGCAGGCCGCCACGTGTGCTCGCCGTCGAGTGCTGCCCGGACCACGAGGTTCGCGGACTCCAAGAGGAACACACCCGTTCCCACGGTGAGGATCGCGAGATCGAACGGGACATCTCCGAACGGGGAGCGCACGCTCCACACGGAGCCGATCAGACCGGCATCCGCGCGGGCACCCAGCCAGACGACCGATCCGATGCTCAGCACACCGAGGAGCACGGCGGGCCAGAAACCGAGCGGCGCGGGTCTCTCGGACGGCATGCACCACACCCAGAGCGCACCCACCACGAGCGCGAGCATCATGGGCAGCAGCGCGTCGCTCACACTGCCGAGCAGAAGGAGGATCACTGCCACCGTGAGATAGCCGACCCATCGATGCGAGGCGAACTGGCGCACGAGATCGGCTGAGCCCACGGCCAGCAGGATGAATCCGGCGACGATCATGCGCTCGCCCCCCTCAGCGCGGCGACGCCTTCGATGAGGGCGGCGCTGCCGGCGTTGCGCAGCGACTTCGAGACGCTGGGCTGCGAAATACCCTCCTCGGCGGCGAGGTCGTGCTGTGATCTGCCGACCAGGCGTCCGTAGGTCAGACGGCGTTCTCGCTCGTTCATCGCCCCGACCAGCTCGTCACGGACGAGGAGGTAGGCGTTCGACGCGGCGATGGTGCTCTCCATGACCTCATCCTGCCCCGTGGCTCCGACAATCCACGTGCGCGTGCGCGGCACGGTGCGACTCTCCCTCGCGTGCACGGTCTCGATCGCGGCACGCGCCGCGTACCACCCCGGTCCGTCGGCGAGTTCGCCGTGCACCGAGTCGACCGAACGCACGTCCCCCACGCCGATCCCGAATCGGAAGGCGATGCCGTCGGGAAGTGCGAGCTGGATCATCAGCAGCGACACCATCGCGTCTTCGAGCTCGAGATAGACGCCCTGCTGCTCGTCCCCTACCGTGGGCGTGAGCGCGTGGTGCGCGAGGGGCAGATGCTTCTCGACACGTGCGATGGTGTCATCGAGGATTCGCTGCGCCGCCGAACGATCGTCGAGCTTGCGAGAGCCCACGATATCGGCGAGTACGGCGATGACCATGTGATAACCGTATCACGAATAACTTCCGTTTATGCCCTATTTGGCTATAGCCTGAGAACATGCCTGAATCAGACATCATCCCCTGGTCCGAAGGGTCCTGGACCCATGCTCCCGCTCATCTCTCCTCCGGTGCCGAACACCTGGACGTGACCGCCGTAGAAGGCAGCGACGCCTGGCGGCACACCGCCTACGGGTTCGTGCACGACACCGAGCACGCGCTGCTCGCTCCACTGGCAGTGGGCGAGGCGATGGACGTGTCGTTCCGCGCCCCCTGGGACGGACAGTTCGACCAGGCCGGAGTCTTCGTGCGCATCGACGACGAGCACTGGATCAAGGCGGGCGTCGAATACGCCGACGACCATCTCGGGCTCGGCGCCGTCGTCACCGACATTCGCTCGGACTGGTCGGTCGGCTACGTCGACGACTGGCACGGCAGCGAGATCACGGTCCGCGTGAGCCGCTGGCCGGATGCCGTGATCGTGCGTGCACGCGCGGACGACGGCGAATGGCGCCTGGTGCGGGTGGCGCCGTTCGACGGCGAGGCGACAGCATCCGCCGGTCCGTTCCTCGCGGGCCCCACCCGCTCCGGACTCGTCGTCCGCTTCACCCGCTGGATGCGCTCAGCCGCCGACGTCGCACTGCACTGAGCTCGACCCGACGGATACTCCGCGGAGAGGTCGCTCTGCTGAGTGACGAACGGCCCGCGGAACTCTCTCGCCGAGAGTTCCGCGGGCCGTCTGTGGTCAGGCGCATCGCCGCGATTCGGCTGCGCGACGGCTATAGCCCCAGAGCGTGTGCGGCCGCCTGCGCTCTGGCGACCAGTTCAGCACGCTGCTCGGCGACCCGGACAGGAGCCGTTCCGCCGACGCCCGTGCGGGAGGCCACGGACCCTTCGATCGTGAGCACCTCGCGCACCTCGGGCACGAGGTGGGGCGACACCGAGATCAGCAGCTCGTCGGACGCGTCTTCGAGGCCGATCCCCTGCTCTTCGCAGGCACGCACCAGCGCGCCGGAGATCTCGTGAGCATCGCGGAACGGCACACGGCGCTTGACGAGCCACTCGGCGACGTCCGTCGCGAGCGAGAACCCCTGGGGTGCGAGGGCGGCCATGCGCTCGGTGTCGAAGCGCAGCGTCGCGATCATTCCGGCGAAGGCCGGCAGCACGACCTCGAGGGTCTGCACCGAATCGAAGACCGGCTCCTTGTCTTCCTGCAGGTCACGGTTGTAGGCGAGCGGAAGCCCCTTGAGCGTCGCCATCAGCCCCGACAGGTTGCCGATCAGGCGCCCCGACTTGCCGCGAGCGAGCTCGGCGATGTCGGGGTTCTTCTTCTGCGGCATGATGCTCGAGCCGGTTGAATACCCATCGTGCAGAGTGACGAAGCCGAACTCGCGAGTGTTCCAGAGGATGATCTCCTCACTCAGACGCGAGATGTCGACCCCGGTCATCGCCGTGATGAAGGCGAACTCGGCGACGACGTCGCGCGCCGCGGTTCCGTCGAGCGAGTTCTCGGCCGGGCGGTCGAGCCCGAGCTCGGATGCGACGAGCGCGGGGTCGAGTCCGAGCGTCGAACCCGCGAGCGCTCCCCCGCCGTACGGCGAGACACCGGCACGGCGACGCCAGTCGACCAGACGCTCCAGTTCGCGCACGAGCGGCCACCCGTGGGCCTGCAGGTGGTGCGCGAGGAGCACCGGCTGCGCGTGCTGCAGATGCGTGCGCCCGGGCAGGATCGCGTCAGGATGAGCCTCGGCCTGCGCGACGAGGGCGTCGATGACCCGAAGGAGGTCTCGCGCGATCACGCGCGCGTGGTCGATCAGGTACATCCGCACGAGGGTGGCGATCTGATCGTTGCGGCTGCGTCCGGCACGAAGACGTCCGCCCAGCTCCGGCCCGAGCTCGGCGATCAGAGCCTGCTCGAGAGCCCCGTGCACGTCCTCATCCGACGGGACGGGACGCAGGGTGCCGTCGGCGACCTTGCGCGCCACGGCATCGAGACCCTCGTGCATCCTGGCGGCCTCGTCGGGTTCGAGGTATCCGGCAGCCGCAAGCGCCTTCGCATGGGCGTGCGAGCCGGCGATGTCGTACGGCGCGAGGATCCAGTCGAAATGCGTCGACCGGCTCAGCTCCACCAGCTCGGGCGACGGACCGGTCGCGAAGCGGGCCCCCCACAGTGCACCTTCGTTCGTGCCGTCGTTCTTCGCGTCGACCATCATGCATCCTTCTTGTCGAGCAGCCAGACGAGCAGGGCCTTCTGGGCGTGGAGACGGTTCTCCGCCTCGTCCCAGACGACGCTCTGCGGTCCGTCGATGACCTCGGAGTCGACCTCGTAGCCTCGGTCGGCGGGGAGGCAGTGGATGAAGATGGCCTCCGAGTCGGCGATCTCCATGGTCTCCGGCGTCACCTTGTAGCTGCCGAGATCGCGGATGCGCGCGAGCTTCTCCTCTTCTTTGCCCATCGACACCCAGGTGTCGGTGACCACGACGTCAGCACCGGCCGCGGCCTCGACCGCATCGGTGAACAGGGTGATCGAGCCGCCGGTCTCCGCAGCACGGCGATCAGCCGCCTCGACGACGTCCGCACGCGGCGCGTAGTCGGCGGGTGAGGCGATGCGCACGTGCATGCCGGCGGTGACTCCGGCCAACGCGTACGAATGCGCCATGTTGCTCTGTCCGTCGCCGAAGAACGTCAGGGTCAGCCCCTTCAGTTCGCCCTTGTGCTCGCGGATCGTGAGCAGGTCGGCGAGCAGCTGGCACGGGTGGAAGTCGTCCGAGAGCGCGTTGACGACGGGCACCGTGGTGCCTGCGGCCATCTCCTCGAGCCCTGCCTGCGCATACGTGCGCCAGACGATCGCCGCGACCTGACGCTCGAGCACCCGCGCGGTGTCCGACGGGGTCTCCTTGCCGCCCAGCTGACTGCTGGCGGTCGAGATGATCAGCGGCGAACCGCCGAGGTCGGCGATCCCGACGGCGAACGAGACACGGGTGCGCGTGGACGACTTGTCGAAGATCACCGCGACCGTCTGGGGACCTGCGAGGGCCTTGTTCGCCCAGCGGTCCTTCTTCAGCTCGATGGCCAGGTCGAGGATCTCGGCCTGCTCAGCGGGGGTCAGATCGTCGTCACGCAGCAGGTGGCGGGTCATGCGAGGGCCTTTCCGGATTCGGCGAGGGATGTCTGGACATCGGAGAGCGACGCAGCGAACAGCTCACGGAACTCGGCGAGTTCGGCGTCTCCGATGGTGAGAGCCGGCGCGATGCGCACGGTCTCGGGGTTGGCGGCGTTCACGATGAGACCGCGCTCCTGAGCTGCCGCGACCACCTCATTCGCGACAGGGGCGCCCAGAGCCACCCCGATCAGGAGTCCTCGGCCACGCACTCCCGTGACGAGCGGCGAGTCGATACCGGCGATGATCTCGCGGATCTCTTCGCCACGGCGCGCGGCGTTGTCGACGAGGCCTGCGCTCTCGATCTCGGTGAGCACCGCGTCGGCGACGGCCGTCGCGAGCGGGTTGCCGCCGAACGTGGAGCCGTGCGAACCGGGCGTGAAGAGCGAGCTAGCCGCACCGTAGGTGACGAGAGCGCCGATCGGGAAGCCGCCACCGATGCCCTTGGCGAGCGTGATGGCGTCAGGCGTGATGCCTTCGTGGCTGAAGCCGAACCAGGCACCCGTACGCCCTGCGCCGGTCTGGATCTCGTCGACGATGAGCAGCGCCCCGTGCTTCAGAGTGAGTGAGCGAGCGGCCTGCAGGTATCCGTTCGGGAGCTCGACGACGCCTGCCTCGCCCTGGATCGGCTCGACGATCACGGCAGCGACACGGTCGTCGATCGCCGCCTCGAGTGCCTCGATCGTCGCCGGGATGTGCTCGACTCCTCCGGGCATCGGCTCGAAGGGCGCGCGCATGGCCGCCTTCGCGGTGAGAGCGAGCGATCCCATGGTGCGCCCGTGGAATCCGTTCTCGAGCGCGAGGATGCGGGGCTTCTCCGTTCCGCCGTGCAGGCGGGCGAGCTTGAACGCGGCCTCGTTCGCCTCGGCGCCGGAGTTCGAGAAGAACACGCGTCCGTCGATCCCCGCTCCGGCGAGGCGCTTCAGCCGGGCGGCGAGAGCCAGCTGCGAGGGTGTCGCGAAGTAGTTCGACACGTGCGCGAGGGTCGCGGCCTGCCTCGATACGGCCTCGACGAACACCGGATGCGCGTGCCCCAGGGAGGTCACCGCGATTCCGGCGAGGAAGTCGAGGTGGCGCTTGCCCTCGGAGTCCCAGAGGTACGACCCCTCACCGCGGGTGAGCATCGCCAGTCGGGGCCCTGCGTTGAGGACCAGATCGCTCGCTGCGTCATCCTGCCAGTTGCTCATGCCTTCACTCCTGCGCTTCCCATGACCACTTCTGTTCCGATTCCCTTGCTGGTGAAGAGTTCGACGAGCACCGAGTGCGGCACGCGCCCGTCGATGATGGCGGCGGCGTCGACGCCGCCCTCGATCGCATCCAGGCAGGCCTTCATCTTCGGGATCATGCCCGACTCGAGGGTCGGCAGCATCTCGATGAGAGCCTCCGACGTGAGGTGCGACACGAGAGAGTCGCGGTTGGGCCAGTCGGCGTAGAGCCCAGGGACATCGGTGAGGATGACGAGCTTGCGCGCCTTGAGAGCCACCGCGAGGGCGGCAGCCGCAGCATCCGCGTTCACGTTCAGCGACTGTCCTGGGTGATCGAGGTCGGGGGCGATGCTCGAGACCACGGGAACCCGACCGGCCGCGAGGTGATCGAGAACCGGCGTCGGGTCGACCTCGACGACGTCGCCGACGCGACCGAGGTCGATCTCCTCGCCGTCGATCACGACACCGCGGCGACGCCCGCCGAACAGCCCGGCGTCTTCACCGCTGAGCCCGGTCGCGATCGGACCGTGGGAGTTGATCTTCGACACGAGCTGCGGGTTCACCTGGCCGGTGAGCACCATGCGCACCACGCTGATCGCCTCGGTGTTGGTGACTCGGTAGCCGCCCTTGAACTCGCTCGGGATCTCGAGGCGCTGCAGCATGTCGGAGATCTGCGGTCCGCCGCCGTGCACGACGACCGGCAGCACACCGACGTAGCGCAGATACGCGATGTCCTGTGCGAAGGCCTCCTGCAGCTCGTCCGAGACCATCGCGTTGCCGCCGTACTTGACGACGACGATCTGGTCGCGGAACTTCTTGAGCCACGGGAGCGATTCGATGAGCGTCGCGGCCTTGACGGCGGCGACGTCAGGCGTGGTGTCCTGGATGTCGGTCATGAGGCGTAGGCGCTGTTCTCGTGCACGTAGTCGTGGGTCAGGTCGTTGGTGAGGATCGTCGCAGTGGCCTCGCCGACCTTGAGGTCGATCACGAGGTGCGTGGCGCGAGGGGTGAGGTCGACCTCTTCGCGCGGACGGTCGGGGCCGCCCTCGCTGCACACCCGCACGCCGTTCATCCAGACATCGACGTCATACGGGTCGAACTGCGCACTCGTGGTGCCGATCGCGGCGAGCACCCGGCCCCAGTTGGGGTCGTTGCCGAAGATCGCCGCCTTGAAGAGGTTGTTGCGCGCGACCGAGCGGCCGACTTCGACGGCCTCCCCCTCGGTGGCAGCGTGCTGCACCTCGATGGTGATGTCGTGGCTCGCACCCTCGGCGTCCCCCTGCAGTTTGACCGCGAGCTCGAGGCATAGCTCGGCGAGAGCCGCCGAGAAGTGCTTGAGGTCGGGGGTCACCTCGGAGGCGCCGTTGGCGAGCAGCGTGACCTGGTCGTTGGTCGACATGCAGCCGTCGGAGTCGAGGCGGTCGAACGTCGTGCCGGTCGCGAATCGCAGCGCCGCGTCGGCCTCGAGAGGCTCGAGCACGGCATCCGTCGTGATGACGACGAGCATCGTCGCGAGGCCGGGCGCGAGCATGCCCGCGCCCTTGGCCATGCCGCCGATGGTCCAGCCGTCTCGGCTCACGACGGCGGTCTTCGAGACGCTGTCGGTGGTCATGATGGCCTCGGCCGCGACCTGGCCGCCGTCGGTCGACAGCTCGGCGATCGCCTGTTCGGTGCCCGAGAGCACCTTGCCCCGGAAGACCTCGTCTCCGACCCCGATGAGCCCCGTCGAGCAGACGAGCACGTCGCCGGCACTGACGCCGAGCAGCTCGGCCGCCTTCTCGGCGGTCTGGTGCGTCGTCTGGAACCCGAAGCTGCCGGTGAAGCAGTTCGCTCCGCCGGAGTTGAGCACGACGGCTTCGACGACACGATCGGCCACAGCCTGCTGCGACCAGATGATCGGGTTGGCCTTGGCACGGTTGCTCGTGAACACGGCGGCGCCGACCTTGCGCGGGCCGCGGTTGACGACCACGGCGACATCTGGTCTGCCGGTCGACTTGAGGCCGGCGGCGACTCCGGCCGCCTCGAATCCTGCGGGGGCGGTGACGCTCACGGCGCGACTCCGTTCACTGAGAGGGCGCGGGACTCGGGCAGCCCCAGCGCGAGGTTCATGGACTGGATGGCAGCGCCTGCGGTGCCCTTGACGAGGTTGTCGACGGCGGTGACCACGGTCACGCGGTTGGCCGCACGATCGATCGCAAGGCCGATCAGCGCCGTGTTCGCGCCGAGGACGTCGGCGGTGCGCGGGAACTGACCTTCGGGCAGCAACTGCACGAACGTCTCGTCACCGTAGGCGTCCTCCCATGCGGCGCGGATCTCCGCGTCGCTGGCGTCGCCGGCGATCGGTGCGGTCGAGGTGGCGAGGATTCCCCGTGACATCGGAACCAGCACTGGGGTGAAGGAGATGCGGATGCCGTCGGCCGCAGCGCCGGATGCCGCGGCGAGCGCCTGCCGGATCTCGGGGATGTGCCGGTGGGTGCCACCGACCGCATACGGGTTCGCGCTGCCGAGGATCTCGCTGGCGAGCAGATTGGTCTTGAGGCTCTTGCCCGCGCCTGACGGACCGACAGCGAGCACTGAGACGATGTCGCCCGCGTCGATCACTCCGGCGGCGACGCCGGGAGCGAGACTCAGGCTCACGGTCGAGGCGTTGCACCCGGGGGCGGCGATCCGCTTCGCATCTCGCAGCATCTCGCGCTGCTTGACACCGCCGACGAGCAGCTCGGGGACGCCGTAAGCCCAGGGCTCGTGGAAGTCGCCGCCGTAGAAGGCATCCCATGAGTCCTGGGACGTCAGTCGGTGGTCGGCTCCCGCGTCGATGACGAGCGGGGTGTCGCCGAGCGCATCCGTGTACTGACCGGACTGGCCGTGCGGCAGCGCGAGGAACACGATGTCGTGGCCTGCGAGCGTCTCAGGTGTGGTGTCCTGCAGGGTGAGGTGGGCGAGTGACCGCAGGTGCGGCTGATGCTGCACGAGCGGCTGACCGGCGTTCGAGTGAGCAGTCACGGTGCGGATCTCGATGTCCGGGTGAGACGCGAGGAGGCGCAGGATCTCGCCGCCCGCGTAGCCGGATGCGCCGGAGACGGCGACGGAGTACGTCATTCTTCTACCTTAACGGTCGGACCCCTCGTCGAACGCGGGGTGCAGTGTCGGGAACCGGGGCGGCGACACCGGCACTCGACCGCCGTGCGTATGCAGGCAGAAGCGCAGGGTCGCCTAGAGTCGGCGGCCGCTGCGGCGTCGGCGCACGGCGATGACGCTCGGAACGAGCGTCAGAGTTGCGGTGGCGGCCGAAGGCATGCCGCGACGATAGCGCGCTCGTCGCGGCATGCGCAAATCCGGTCCGTCATCTGCGAGACGCGTGGGCTCCGGGGGCTGCGAAGAACGCGAGCTCGTGCGCACTCGAGACCTCGAACGCTCGGAGCATCCGTCGACGCCGCGGGGCGTCCGCCTGCGTCGCCGCGTCCATCACGAAGTCGATCGCCTGCTCCGTCACGTTCTCGAAGGCCGGATCGGCGTAGGTCGCGAGCCACGACGCATACGGATGCTCGGGATCACGGGCGTACTCGCCGAACGCACCCGCGTGCAGGCGCCTTCCGAGATCCGTGTAGAGCCAGAAGCAGGGCAGCACGGCGGCGATGAGCTCGGCGTGGTCTCCGCCGAAGGCCACGGAACGCAGATGATCGAGGTACGCGACGGTCGCTGGCGCCGGATCCGCGGCGAAGGTCCCCTCCTCCACGCCCGAGCCGGGGGTCAGCCACGAGGCATGGAGTTCGAGCTCTCCGGCGATCGAGCCGTGGGCCGACTGCGCCCAGAACGCCTGTTCGTGCGATGTCGGGGCGAGCCGCGCGGCCTCGGCGAGCACCCTGGCGTACTCCCGGAGATACAGCGCGTCCTGTCGGAGGTAGAACAGGAACCACTCACGGTCCAGCGTCCCGTCAGCGAGAGCGCCGATGAACGGCAGCTCGTCGATGTCGGCCCGGAGGTGCGCGATCCGCTCCCACCACTGGTCCCGGATGTGCGCCCGGTCAGGAACGGTCTCGAGTCCGCCACGTCGCCACAGGCCTCCGAAGTGGTTGATCGGCCCGTGCCCTCGCCCGACGTGGAGTGCATCGCTCTGTGTCAACGACTCCCGCAGCCACGAGCGGGCCGAGCCGACCGCGTCGATGAGTGACTCGCCCCTCGCGAGCCGGGTGGCGAGCGCCGACGAGAGCGAGCACCCCGTGCCATGCGTGTTGCGAGTCGGGATGCGCGTACCCGGATATACCCGAGTCACTCCCCCGGCCGCGTCGATCACCGCGTCGGGAACGTCGTCGCCGTCGAGATGCCCTCCCTTCACGAGCACCGCCGCACCGATCCGGTCGGAGAGCGCGGCAGCGGCCTCGAGCGCGTCGTCCCACCCGTCGATCGCGTGGTCGGCGAGCGCAGCGAGCTCCGCGAGGTTGGGCGTCACGACATGCGCGCGTTCGAGGAGTCCGCGCAGCGCGACCTCGGCATCCCGGTCGAGAAGCCGATCGCCACTGGTCGCGACCATGACCGGGTCGAGCACGACGATCGGCGGCCGCACGGCATCGAGCCAGTCGGCGACCGTGCGGATCACGTCGGCGTTCGCCAGCATCCCGATCTTGACCGCATCGATGACGATGTCGTCTGAGATCGCGGCGAGCTGCTCACGCAGAAACTCCGCGGGCGGCACATGCACCGCCCGCACTCCCGCGGTGTTCTGAGCGGTGAGTGCGGTCAGAGCCGCCATGCCGTACCCGCCGTTCGCGGCGATGGACTTGAGGTCGGCTTGGATTCCCGCACCGCCCGAAGGGTCGCTCCCGGCGATGCTGAGGACCCGCGGCGTGCCTGACGCTCGCCACCGCCGGAGGAACGCCTGTGCAGCCTGCCTCGGATCGACGGCGGCGCAGACGGCCGAGACCACCGCGAGGCCCGCCGCGTCCGCGTCGCGAAGACGCTCGGTGTCATCGATGCCCACCCCGCCGATGGCCACGCAGGGAAGAGCGCACGTCGCGACGAGCGACCGGAAGCCGTCGATGCCCAGTGCCGGCGGATGGTCGGGTTTGGTGCTCGTGGGGCGGATCACACCGACGCCGAGATAGTCGACCACGCCGGCAGGCAGAGCCGCCACCGCGTCGAGGTGCTCGGGTGTGTTCGCCGTCAACCCGATGATCGCCTCGGCACCCAGTCGCTCTCGCGCCCGTTCCACCGACGCATCCCCCTGACCGAGATGCACACCGTCGACGCGCGCGCCCCGGTCGCGAGCGGCGAGCACCGCGTCGACACGATCGTTCACCAGGAGGAGCGCGCGGCCGGCGATCACGCGCGACAGCTCGACCAGCTGATCGGCGGTCTCGGCATCGGTCGCGCTCTTGTCACGCAGCTGCACGATACGAACTCCCCCGTCGACCGCCAGGCGCACGGTCTCGACGACACCCCGCTCACCGCAGAGGTCGGCATCCGTGACGAGGTAGAGCGAGAGGTCGGCGATCACAGCGTCTGCTCCTGCACACGCGCGGAGGCCACCAGGTCAGCCGGCTGCACGGCGGCGAGCGCGTCGAGCAGAGCGACGGCGAAGGTGCCGGGGCCCGCGACGTGCACCGCGGCCCGCTCGGCGGCGATCGTGTAGACGAGGCTCGCCGAGCCCACCGCCGTGAGCGGATCGGCCGAGGTCGAGCGAGCGGCGCCGAGGAACGCGGCCATGACGGCGCCCAACGCGCACCCACCGCCGGTGACCCGGGTGAGCAGCTCGTGACCGTTCGCTATGCGTAGCAGCCGGACGCCATCGGTCACCAGGTCGACCGGCCCGGACACTGCGACCACAGAGCCATGACGCGTGGCGAGAGCGAGCGCTGCCTCTGCCGCGGAGTCGGTCGTATCGACCGCGTCCACACCGCGGCCGCCTGCACTGAGTCCGGCGAGTGCGAGGATCTCGGACGCATTCCCTCTGATCGCCGTGGGGCGCGAGGCGACAAGCTCGTGAGCGAGGGCCGTGCGCACCGGCAGAGCGCCGATCGCGACGGGATCCAGCACCCACGGAATTCCTGCGGCGACCGCGCCGGCGGCGGCTTCGAGGCTCGCCGCCCGCTGCCCGGGGGTCGGCGTGCCGAGGTTGATCAGCACACCGGAGGCCACCCCGGCGAACATGCCGGCTTCATCGACGATGTCGACCATCGCCGGCGCCGCGCCGAGGGCGAGCAGCACGTTGGCGGTGAACCCCGTGACGACGCTGTTGGTGATGCAGTGGGTCAGAGGTGGACTCTCGCGCAGCTCGGACAAGAGCTCGGCGGCCGAGGCGACCAGGGTCGATTCGGATTCAGGACGCAGACGATCGCTCAATGCGACATCCCTTCGCTAGTACGAACTAGATCAGGTTCGACGGGTCTGTTCTCAGCCGCGGATGCGGCACCCCGTGTCACTACTCGGAGTCTAGCGACGCGCGCCGTCAGGGCAGAAGCTGGAGCAGCGCGAGTTCGTCGGTTCGGGTCAGACCGGCTCGCCGCTCGCGATCGACACCGCGTTCCTGCTCGTCTTCGACCACGGCAGCGATCGTCTCGTCGAGCGGGCGCAGCTCGCCCCCGGCCGCACGGTAAAGCGCGTTCGACCTCGTCATGAAACCCGTCATGTCGCTTGGCAGCCACAGCGGCAGCGATCGCTCCCCTGCCCAGTACTCCACGTCGTTCTCGACGAGCCAGTCGTCCGTCGCCGTCACCGTGTCTCCCCGGTGCCCGGCGTGCGTGCGCACCGCCTCGATGACCTCGGCCATCGGGTACCGGTCGCCGATCGTGTTGATCGCGCCGGTGGCGGTGGTCGTGCTGATGAACTCCGACAGGTCATCGACGTCGATCACCTGCACGTCGCGTCCGTCGGCACGTGGGAGCAGCACCGGTTCGTCGTGAGCGCGCAGGAACGCCGCAGCCCAGTATCCGAAGCGATCGCTCGGATCGTCCTTGCCGACGATCAGCCCCGGGCGCACGATCAGCATTCGGTCGCCGAGCGTCCGAACCGCGTTCTCCGCGGCCACCTTCTGCGGCCCATACTCGTAGTCATCTCCGGCGCGGGCCGGCATATGCAACGGCGCGGACTCGTCTGCCCCGGCCGTCTCGTCATCGGAATATGCAGACATCGACGACACGTACGTCCAGCGGGCTGCTCGCGCGCCGAGCGCCTCGACTGCCGCCGCGACATGCGCCGCATTCGATGAGACGTCGATCACGTGGTCCCAGTCGCGACCGCAGACGGCGTCGTAGGCGTCGGCGTCGTCACGATCGGCCAGAACCAGGCTCGCCCCCTCCGGGGACGGTCGCCCTCCTCGCGCGAGGCACATCACTGTCGCCCCGTTCACCAGCAGGCGTCTGGCGATCCGACCGGACAACCAGCCGGTCCCGCCGAGGATCAGAACGTCAGTCATGGACCCATGCCACCATCTTCGCCGTGCGAGGGGAAGGTCCTTCCGCTCACGGCGGATGCCGGGTTCACCGCAGGCGGAGGTCGGACAGCCCTGTCAGCTCCGGAACGGTCCAGGAGGGATCCGGCCGCCAGTCGAGCCATTCCGGGGCGAAGGGCCAGTCAGCCTCGCGGAACGACGCGATCGCCGCGTCCGCGTGCCGCTCGATCTGCGCCGCCTGCTCGGATGTGAGGCGGCCCTGCTCGACGGCAGCGATCACCTCGTCCTCATCCTTCAGGTGCACCCGTCCGTCCGGCTCGATCTCGACGTCGAGGATGTGGTCCGAAGAGTACGTATCGCTGTCGGTGCGCAGGTGCGCGTTCTCGAGGTTCACGTACCAGCCGGCGAACTGCCAGTCCGAGCCGCTCACATCGCTCCAGAAGAGCCACACCGACCACGCGGCACCCGCCGGGGCGATCCGCAGGATGCCGTTGCCCCACCACTCCTCCACGATCCGTGTCCGCGGGTCGAGCCATCGTCGCTCGAGGGGAACCGTCCGGACGCGTTCGCCCGCAGGAGTGCCCTGCCCCTCCTGCAGCGTGCCCGGAGCGAGCCAGGCGATGAGGCCCCGCTCGTCGTCGCGGACCACTCGCATGGGAGTGATCGTCGATGCGTCGCCGGGCTGCCACCCCGGCTTCCGGTAATGCCAGGAGATCTGATCGCCCGGGGCGAGGAAGGGCGCCTCGCCGATCGGTCGGACGCCATCGGGAACCGCCGCAGGTGTGCTGTGGGGGAGGATGCTCATCACGACACGCTATCTCGGGGCAGGCCGATGTCAGGTCGGCTCGGCGGTGACGATCACAGCCGGCTCGAGGGCGAGGCGGCGGACTGCATCCCGCACTGGGATGCAGCCCGCTCTCGGCGATGTCAGTCGCGCAGAGTCGCGCCGAAGCGCTCGGCCGCCACAGCGACACCCGCGAGCTTCGCCTCGGTCGCCTCTGCGGCGGTGAGCGTGCGATCGCTCGCGCGGAACCGCAACGCGAAGGTGAGGCTCTTCTGTCCTTCGGCGACGCCTTCGCCGCGGTAGTCGTCGACGAGACGGATCGCCTCGAGGAGCTCCCCCGCGCCTTCGGCCAGTGCAGCGCGTACCGAGCCTGCGGGGACATCGGCGCCCAGCACGAGCGACACGTCCTGCGTCGCAGCGGGGAACGTCGAGAGCGAGGCGGCGACAGCTCGGCCGCCCCCCAGCCCGAGGACCTGATCGAGGTCGAGCTCGAGCACGGTCGCGCGACCCGGCAGGTCTGCTCCCGCTGCGACGTCGGGGTGGAGTTCTCCGACGTATCCGACCTCGACGTCGCCGACGGTGAGCACGCCGGTGCGCCCGGGGTGCAGTGCCGTGCGCTCGCCCTGGGCCACATCGATGTCCACGCCGGCGGCTGCCGCGATGACTCTGGCGGCATCCAGTGCCTCGGAGAGTCCGGACGGCTCGGCGGCGCGTCCGGGCTGTCGTGCGACGACATTGCCCGTGAACAGCGCCGCGACGTGGCGGTGCTGCGGCGGGATCGACGCGTTCAGCGCGGCGAGGGTCTCGTCTGACGGACGCACGCCGAGCGGAGGCACCTCGTCGGTTCCGTAGTCGACACCCGGCTCAGGAAGGAACACGACTCCGGTCTCGAACAGCGCGAGATCCGTGAGGCCGCGCGAGATGTTGCGGTGCGCGATCTGCAGCAGCCCGGGGACGAGCGAGCGACGCAGGAACGGCGCAGAGCCGTCGAGCGGGTTCGCGAGCCGGATGCTGGGCAGGTGCTCTCCCGACGCCGAACCGTGCAGGTCGTTCTCGGCCTCGGTCGTGAAGGGGAACGAGGGCGTCTCGACGAGACCGGCTGCCGCCAGCGCGTCAGCGACGCGACGGCGCCCCTGCTGGTGCGGCGTCAGGCCACGGCCGGAGGGAGGCGTCGGCAGCACCGAGGGGATGCGGTCGAGACCGTGGATGCGCGCGACCTCTTCGGCGAGAGACCACTTGTCGGTGAGGTCGGGGCGCCAGGTCGGCGGGATGACGGCCCAGCCGGCATCTACCTCGGTGACCTCGCCGCCGATCGTCGTGAGCGCACCCACGATCTCGTCGTCGGAGTAGTCGACGCCGATGAGTCCCTGCACGAAGCCTCTCGGCAGCTCGATGTCGGCCACGAAGACCTCGGCGAAGAGCGCGCCGCCCTCTTCGGTGAGCGTGCCACCGGCGAACTCGACCATCAGGTCGGCGGCTCGACGAGCGGCGACGAACGGCACGAGGGGGTCGACGCCGCGCTCGAAGCGCTTTGACGCCTCACTGGGGAGCTTGTGACGACGGGCGGTGCGCGCGATCGTCACGGGGTCGAACGTCGCGGCCTCGATGAGGACATTGCGCGTCGTGTCGCTCATCTCGGTCGTGCCGCCGCCCATGACACCGGCCAGGCCGATGGGCCCGGATCCATCGGTGATCAGGAGATCCTCGACATGGAGCTTTCGCTCCTGGCCGTCGAGAGTCGTCATCTTCTCACCGGGGGTCGCGCGGCGCACAATGATGCCACCCGCGAGCTTGTCGAGGTCGTATCCGTGCAGCGGCTGCCCCAGCTCGAGCATCACGTAGTTGGTGATGTCGATCAGGATGCCGAGCGAGCGCATGCCGGCGAGCGACAGGCGAGCGATCATCCACGGCGGGGTCGGGCGCGACGGGTCGACATCGCGGACGACCCTGGTGACGAACTCGCTCGCGCCGACGCGGCCGCGCACGGGGGCGGCGTCGTCGACGATCGCGGTGTGACCGGTTCCGGGCTGGAGCTCGGCGAAGTCGCGCTCGGCCGGGTCGCGGAAGGTCGCGCCGGTCGCGTGCGAGTACTCGCGGGCGACGCCACGCAGCGAGAACGCGTACCCGCGGTCGGGCGTGACGTTGATCTCGACAGCGACGTCATCGAGTCCGAGCAGGCTGATGGCGTCGGTTCCGACGGGGGCGTCGATACCGAGGTCTGCCAGCACGAGGATGCCGTTGTGCTCATCACCGAGACCCAGCTCGCGCGCCGAAGCGATCATGCCGTCGGACACGTGACCGTAGGTCTTGCGAGCAGCGATCGGGAACGGGCCTGGCAGCACGGCGCCCGGCAGAGTCACGACGACCTTGTCGCCGGCGACGAAGTTGTGTGCGCCGCAGACGATCCCGCGGATGCCGCCGTTCGCCTCGCCGACGTCGACCTGGCACCAGTTGATCGTCTTGCCGTTCGACTGCGGCTCCCCCTCGAGGGAGACGACCTGTCCGACCACGACGGGACCCGAGATCTCGAAGCGGTGGACGTCCTCCTCTTCGAACCCGACGGTCACCATCGCCGCCAGGACATCTTCGGGCGTCGCATCCGCTGCCAGATCGACGTACTCACGCAGCCACGAAAGCGGGACGCGCATCACACCACCATCCCGTACTGCTCGCTGAAACGGACATCGCCCTCTGCCATGTCCCGCATGTCCTGCACATCGCTGCGGAACATGAGTCCTCGCTCGACGCCCATACCGAAAGCGAAGCCGCTGTAGACGTCGGGGTCGATCCCCGCCGCACGCAGCACGTTCGGATTGATCATTCCGCAGCCGCCCCACTCGATCCAGCGGGCGCCGCCCTTGAAGGTCGGGTGCCACAGGTCGAGCTCGGCAGACGGCTCGGTGAAGGGGAAGAAGTTCGTGCGGAAGCGCGTCTTGGCCTCGGGGCCGAAGAGCTGACGAGCGACGTGGTCGAGTGTGCCCTTGAGGTGCGCCATCGAGATGCCCTTGTCGACGACCAGACCCTCGAACTGCGTGAAGACGGGCAGGTGCGTCGCATCGAACTCGTCGGTGCGGTACACGCGACCGGGGCACAGCACATAGATGGGCAGGTCGCGGTCGAGCATCGAGCGCACCTGCACGGGGCTCGTGTGCGTGCGCATCACGAGGTGCCGCGAGGGCGGGTCGACATAGAACGTGTCCTGCTCCTGGCGAGCGGGGTGGTCGACGTCGAAGTTCAGGGCGTCGAAGTTGAACCACTCATGCTCGAGCTCAGGCCCTTCCGCGATCTCCCAGCCCATGCCGACGAAGATGTCGGAGACCTGCTCGCTGAGCAGGGTGAGCGGATGCCGCGCACCGACGCGCGTGCGGGAGGGAACGGCGGTGATGTCGACGCGCTCGGCTTCGAGGCGGGCGGCGACCTCGGCGGCGGCGAGCTCCTCCTCCTTGGCGGCGAGGGCCTTCGTGACCTGACCGCGACCCTGACCGACGAGCTTGCCGAAGGCCGCCTTGTTCTCGGGAGCCACCTGCCGCATCGAGGCGTTCAGGATGGCGAGAGGAGAACCGTCTGCGACGTGAGCGGCTCTCGCCGCCTTCAGCTCGGTGGTATCGACAGCTGCGGTGATCGCTTCGAGCGCGGCCGCGACGGCGGCTTCGACCGCTTCCGGGGTGATTTCGGGAGACTCAGACACGAGACAGGAGTCTACCGGGGGCCAGGGACTGCGCTCTGCCGAGGCGAGGCTCAGAGCGGTCCGAACATCGGCACCGCGACTCCGGGCCCCCAGGTGACTCGGTCATGGTCGAGAGCCGCCGCGAGTCGCTGGTTCCGAGCTGCCTCGCGGCGCAGCGTGTGTCGTCCCCGGCCGATTATCGCCGCCGGGATCACGAACACCGAGACGAGCACGAGCGCGAGGCCGGCGTCGAGCGCGAGGAGCGGCACCGGGTCGACCGAAGAGACGATCCCGGGGATCAGGAAGACGTTGATCGCCCCGAAGATGCTCGCGGCGGCGATGAGGCCACCTCCGAGCGCACCGGCGCCCCTGGTCGTGTACGACGTGCCGGGTCTCGGGAGCCAGCCTCTCACCCGTCCGAAGAACAGGCCGGAGGCGACGGCGATGACGCCGCCGACGATCATCAGCGGCACGTGCGCGGACGGCGGGACGCCGACCGCGAGCAGGACGAGACCGAGGATCACGGACGACGAGCCGAGTGCGAGGAACGATGCCCACATCGCACGGCGCATCGCGCGAGCGTCGGCGATCTCACGCAGCCGAGATCGGGACTCCGTGCCATGGAGCGCGGCGAGGTCGGCATCCAACCACTCCGCGAGCGTTCGGCTCGTCGCGGGCGGATACTCGGAGACCGGTTCGACGCGCATGACGGCAGGCCCTCAGACCGCGCCGCCCCCGCCCGCGGTGCCATCCAGGCCACTGCCGCGACGCTGCAGAGTGATGAGCTCGGTGTTGGTGCCATCGCCGTGCTGACGGGGGTCTGCTGCCGCCTGGATCGCCTTGACCTTCGGCGAACGACGGGTGCTGATCTCCACCCATTTCGCGATGCCCGAGAGGATCAGGCACATGACGATGTAGATGCCGCCGATCACGAACGCCGACTGCAGGATCGGACGCCCCTGCTGCGATGTCAGCTGCTTCGCGTAATACAGCAGCTCCGGGTAGGTGATGATGAATCCGAGGGCGGTGTCCTTCATCGTCACGACCAGCTGGGCGACGATCACCGGGAGCATCGCCCGGATCGCCTGCGGCAGCAGGATGAGACGCATGACCCCGCTCTTGCGGAGTCCGATCGCGTAGCCCGCTTCCTTCTGCCCCCGAGGCAGGGACTCGATACCGGCCCTCAGCACCTCTGCGAGCACGGAGCCGTTGTACGCCATGAGCGCGATGACGACCGCCCAGTACGGATCCATCTTGATGCCGACCACGGGAAGCCCGTAGTAGAGCAGCATCATGAAGACCAGCACCGGCACTGCACGGAACAGCTCGGTGATCGCGGTCACCGGAATCCGCACCCATGCGTGCTCGGAGAGACGCCCGATCGCGAGCACGAAACCGAGGACGATGCTGAGCAGAGCAGCCAGCGCGAACGCGGCGAGAGTGTTGCCCAGTGCCTTGAAGATGCCCATCCACACGTTGGAGAACGTGAACACGAACCACTTCTCAGCCGAGAACTGCCCCGTCTCCACCATCCGCAGGACGATGAAGCCGACAGCGACCAGGACGAGAAGAATGGTGGCGACCGCGATGACGCGGTTGCGGGCGATCGCCCGGGGTCCCGGGACGTCGTACAGTACAGAGCTCATCGCGCGATCCTCCATCGGTTCTCGAGATATCGCTGCAGCCAGCTCAACAGCAGCACCAGGGCGACGAACACCACCGCGACCCAGAGGAGGACCTCCATCGGGTTGCCGGGGCGATCGGCCGAGTCGTTGATCGTCGAGCGCAGCGCCGCGAGTTCGGCGACCGAGAATCCGGCGGCGACGGTCGTGTTCTTGAGCAGCGCGATGAAGACGCTCATCATCGGAGGGACCACCGAGCGGAACGCCTGCGGGAGGATCACGAGGCCCATCACCTGGCCGAAGGGAAGCCCGATCGCTCGCGCCGCCTCAGCCTGGCCGACGGGGACCGTGTTGATTCCGGCCCTCAGCACCTCGGCGACATACGTCGCCGTGTAGATGCCGATGGCGAGGATGCCGAGCACGAGGTTCGACAGATCAGGAAGCCCGAGCTGCGGGTACCCGAAGATGAAGAAGAAGAAGACGAGGGTGAGCGGGGTGTTGCGCACGGTGTTCACGTACACGGTGCCGACGCCGCGGGCGATGGGTACGGGAGATACACGCATCGCCCCGACGATCAGGCCGAGGATCAGTGCGATGATCCCGCCGGCGAAGAACACGATCAGCGTGTTGCTGATCGCCTGTCCCCACAGGTCGAGATTGCCGAAGATGACGTCCACGCCACCCTCCCTTCTTCAGAATGAGTGGGCGGCCTCCGTGAGGAGGCCGCCCATGTCGATCAGTACGCGTCGACCTCGGGCTGCTCGACCTCGATGCCGCTGGAACCGAGGTTCGCGTCGAAGATCGCCTGCCAGATGTCGCCGTTGTCGGTGAAGAGGTCGTTGATGTGCGTGCGCAGCGCGTCATCACCCTTCGTGAGGCCGACACCGTAGCGCTCCTCGGTGAAGAGGCCGCCGGTGACCTTCACATCGTCCGGGTACTGCGCTGCATAGCCGATCAGGATCGCCTGGTCGGTGGTCACCGCGTCGACCTTGCCGTCGATGAGGTCCTGGACGCAGGCGGAGTACAGGTCGTACTCCTGCGTCTTGATGTCGGGGAAGTTCGCCTTGATGTTCTGGATCGGCGTCGAGCCGGTCGCAGAGCAGACGGTCTTGCCGTTGAAGTCCTCGAGCGCCTCGGCCTCGTCCGCATCAGCGGCGACCAGGAGTCCCTGGCCGGTGACGAAGTACGGGCCGGCGAAGTCGATGAGCTCCTTGCGCTTGTCGTTGATCGAGTAGGTGCCGACGTAGTAGTCGATGTCACCGTTCGTGATCGCCTGCTCGCGGTTCGCCGAGGCGATCGGCTTGAACTCGATCTTGTCCTCGTCGTAGCCGAGCGATGCGGCGATCCACCGGGCGATGTCGACGTCGAAGCCGGTGCGCTCCCCCGTCGTCACGTCGAGGTAGCCGAGACCGGGCTGGTCCTCCTTGACGCCGACGACGACCTTGTCGCGCTCCTGGATGGCGTCGAACGTCGGGCTGCCCTCGAGCTGCACGTCTTCGGCGACTTCGAACCAGGTGGAGTCCTCGCCCTCGTCGCCGCCGGTTCCGGCGCCGGGGTCGGACGGGCTGCCGCTGTTGCAGGCGGTCAGCGCGAACAGTGCCACCGTCGCGATCCCGATTCCTGCCAGTGTGCGTGTGCGTCGCATGTGCGTCTCCTTCGTGTGCTGTGTGTGCAAAGGTCTGTGGAGCTCGTCAGTGTGTGAGGAGCTTGGAGAGGAAGTCCTTGGCGCGGTCGCTCTTCGGGTTCGTGAAGAACTCCTCGGGCGTCGCCTCTTCGACGATGCGTCCGTCGGCCATGAATACGACCCGGTTGGCGGCCTTCCGCGCGAAGCCCATCTCGTGGGTCACGACGATCATCGTCATGCCGTCACGGGCGAGTTCGACCATGACGTCGAGAACCTCGTTGATCATCTCGGGATCGAGCGCACTGGTCGGCTCGTCGAAGAGCATGACCTTGGGCTGCATGGCGAGGGCACGGGCGATCGCGACACGCTGCTGCTGTCCGCCCGAGAGCTGGGCGGGGAGCTTCGACGCCTGCTGAGCGACGCCGACGCGTTCGAGCAGCATCATCGCCTCCTTGTCGGCATCGGCCTTCTTCATCCCGCGGACCTTGATCGGGCCCAGGGTGACGTTCTCGAGGATCGTGAGGTGCGCGAAGAGGTTGAACGACTGGAACACCATGCCGACATCGGCTCGCAGGTTCGCGAGCCCCTTGCCTTCGGCCGGCAGCGCCTTGCCGTCGATGCTGATCGTGCCGCTCGTGATCGTCTCGAGTCGGTTGATCGTGCGGCACAGGGTCGACTTGCCCGAGCCGGAGGGCCCGATCACCACGACCACCTCACCGGCGTTCACGGTGAGGTCGATATCCGTGAGCGCCTGGAAGTCGCCATAGTGCTTCTGGACGTTGTCGACCACGACGAGAGGCTTACCAGAGGTCATCATTTCTCCAAACTAGCCAGGTCGATCACGTGGCTCCACATTGATGCGTCGACATTTACACGTTCGTAACCGCGCGAAGAGGCCGATCCCGCCCGAATGCCGGAGTGCCCCACGGTCCGCCCCCGCGGACCGTGGGGGCGTCCCTGCTGCTCCGTTCCTCCCCCGAGTAGAACGTGGCAGCAAGCCTCCGACCGGATCCGATCACGAGACGATCCCCGGGAATGGCCGAGAGCGCGCCCGACTGAAGGGCGTGGGCTCTGTGGCATCTGAATTCTCCGTCGAATCGAGCGCGATCGACCACCACATTGGCAGAGCAGCATGCTGGCATGAGACTTCTTGAGGATTTCTTGAGGCCTCAGTCGCGCTGGTCTCGGTAGTACTCGATCGCGCCGGGATGCAGGTCGACCGGCCCGGTGAAGATCGCCTGCCTGCGGTCGAGCAGAGAAGCGACCGGCACACGCTGCGCGATATCCGTGCGGCCGTCGAAGAGGATCGTGAGGACGTCTCGCACGACGCCGTCCGGAGTGTCGGACGAGGTGACCAGATAGTTCGGTACCGCCATCGTCGGCACCGACTCGTCGAGTCCGTAGAGGCCCACGGGGAAGTCCGACGGACGGTACGCGTCGGAGTAGCGCGTGTTGATCGCGGTGACCCAGGTCTGCTCCACCGGCACCAGTCGCACGGGGGTCGTCTCCGCCAGTTCGGCGATGCCGGGCGTCGGGATGCCCCCCACCCAGAAGAATCCGTCGATTCCCGACCTCTCGAGTGCGCTGATCGATTCGCTGAGGTCGAGCTGCGGATCCGCTATCGAGGCGATGTCGACCTCTGCGGCATCCAGGGCTCGTGCGGCGATGACGTTGACGCCCGAGTTCTCCGCGCCGAGCGATACGGTCTTCCCAGCGAGGTCACCGAGTTCCACGATGTCAGAGTCGGCACGCACGACCACGTGGAGGTACTCGTCATACAGACGGGCGACGGCCTGCACCGGCAGCGGCTCGTCGAATGCCCCGGCCCCCGCGACCGCGTCTGCCGCGGCATCCCCCTGCGCGAAGCCGAGGAGGGCCTCCCCTGAGCTCACGCGCAGGAGGTTGTCGACCGACCCGGCGGTCTCTCCCACTGCCATACGGATGCCCAGCGACCCCGACAGCTCCCGAGCGACCTCCGCACCGTAGGCGTAGTACACCCCGTTCGATCCCCCTCCGGCGATCGTGTACTGAGAGTCGCCCCAGTCTGTCGATCGCGTGCTGCAGGCGCTGCTCGCGCCCGCGATCACCAGCACCGCAGCCGCGGCGGCGATCCTGCGCCAGCGTGCGCGGCGCAGGCCGTGCCCGCTCATTCCGCAGCTCCGTCCGGCAGCAGCAGCGAGACCAGCAGTCCGCCGCCCTCCGGGGTGTCGACCCTCAGCTCCCCGCCGATCGTCTCCAGGAGGTCGGTCGCGATAGCGAGGCCGAGCCCTGATCCAGGCGCCCCGCCGCTGTCGTCGCTCCGCCAGAATCGGTCGGCGGCGTTCGCCGCCTGCTCACGGGTCAGCCCTGGGCCGTGATCGCGAACGGTCAGTACGCAGAGTCCGTCGCTGCGGTGCGATCCGATCTCGACGACGGAGTCGACGGGAGAGAACTTCACCGCGTTGTCGATGACCGCGTCGAGCGCGCTCTCGACGATCGTGCGATCGGTGACGCTCATCACCGGGTCGGCCCCCGTCGAGAGTGTGCGGATCCCCCGGTGAGAGGCGACCTCGCTCCAGGCATCGGCGCGTCTGGCCGCGAGCGTCGTCAGATCGACGGCCGAGATCGTGGTGTCGGAGCGTCCGCCCCGTGCGAGCCCGAGGAGCGTCTCGAGGATGCGAGCCATGCGGCGTCCCTCCTCCCTCGTCTCCTCGACGTCGTCCTTCCAGTCGTCGTCGAGGCCTGTCGAGAGGTGCTCGACGCGCAGAAGCAGAGCGTTGAGGGGGTTGCGGAGCTCGTGCGAGGCGTTCAGTGCGAACTCCTGCTGACGCGTCATGACGCGCTCGATCTCATCCGCCATGCCATTGAAGACGCGGGTCATCCGGCGCAGCTCGGGTGGACCGGTGTCCTCCGCGACCCTGGCGTCCATCTCGCCGCGTTCGATCGCGATCATCGCCTCATCGAGACGGCGCACCGGAGAGAGCACCCACTTGGCGAGTTGGAACACGAGCAGCACGCCCAGCCCGATCGACATCGTCGACACGAGCGTCAGCACGAGGATCTGCCGCAGGATCTCCGTTCTCGGCGCCTCGACGTCGGCGGAGAGCATGACGGCGCCGATGACGTCGCCGTCGTCGAAGACCGGCTCGACGAGCGAGGACTCCGCCGCGATCCAGGGGAACACCGGCTCAGGAGCGTCGGCACGGCGTCCCGAGAGCGCGAGGCCGACTCGTGCGGCATCGTCGTCGGGCAGCACCTCGGCTGCGTCTTCTCCCGAGGCCCACACGCCGCCGGCGAGATCGAACACGACGACGTCGACGCCGTACACCTCGTGGAAGCGTTCGGCCTCTGCATCGATCACCGTCGCGCTTCCCGACCGCAGCGCCTGTCGCGCACTCGTCACGAAGTATCCGAGGTCACCGAGCTGCTCGGCGTAGAACGCCTGCTGGATGCTGCGGGTCGCGCTCCACGCCGTCGCGCCACCCAACGACACGAGGATCGCGACGAGCGGCACGAGGAACACGATGACCAGACGTCTGCGCATCGACGGCTATCCAGCCAGCCGGTAGCCGACACCGCGCACGGTCTCGATCAGATGACGCTGGCCCACCTTCTTGCGGATCGCGCCGACGTGCACCTCGAGGGAGTGCCCGAACCCGCGCCAGTCGGTGTTCCAGACCTCGCGGATGAGCCTCTCCTTCGGCACGGCCACTCCGGGGTACCGCGCGAGCACCGCCACGATGTCGAACTCCTTGCGAGTGAGTTCGATCGGCGACCGGTCGATGAGCACCTGCCGAGCGATGAGGTCGATCTCCACATCGCCGTCCTGCAGCCGCACACGCGCCTCGGACTCCGGCCGCACCGGTCGCGAACGTCGAGTGACGGCCTCGATGCGAGCCAGGAGCTCATGCACGTCGTACGGTTTGACGACGAAGTCGTCGGCTCCGGCCCGCAGCCCTCTGATGCGCTCGGTGACCTGGTTGCGCGCTGTCACGATGACGATCGGCACCTCGGAGCGACCGCGGATCCGGCGGCAGAGGTCGATGCCGTCCACATCGGGCAGACCGAGATCGAGGAGCACCACCTCGGTGTCCGCACCCAGCTTCTGCAGGGCGGACGCACCGTCTGCCGCGCGCACGGTCGCATATCCGGATCGCGCGAGGAATGCCTCGAGTGCAGCGGCGACGCGCTCGTCGTCCTCCACGATCAGAATCTGCATCGACCCTGGGTCCCCTTCTCCGCTCGAGCAGGGACAAACCTACCAGCAGAGCGAGAGACCGCCTGGCCGGCTGCGATCAGGCGGAGGATGCCGCCCGCTGCGCGAACGCGCTCTCGTAGAGGCAGACGCTCGCTGCCGTGGCCAGATTCAGTGACTCGGCTCGACCGAAGATCGGCAGCCTCAGCACCTGGTCGGCCTGGGCGAGCGCTTCGTCTTCGAGACCGTGCGCCTCGTTGCCGAACAGCCAGGCCGTCGGCTCGGCGAGGACTCCGTCTGCGCGGGCGCGAAGAAGATCGTCGCCCTTCACGTCCGCAGCGAGGATCTGAAGACCGGCAGCATGTGCCTTCTCGACCACGTCGGCGAGCTCCGCACCCACCGACACGGGCAGATGGAACAGCGACCCCGTCGTCGCACGCACGACCTTCGGGTTGTAGGGGTCGACCGTGCGTCCGGTGAGAACGACGGCATCCGCCCCCGCCGCGTCGGCCGCCCGGATGATCGTTCCGAGGTTTCCCGGGTCCCTGATCTCCTCGCAGATCGCGACGAGACGCGGGGAGCCCGCGAAGATGTCGCGCACAGAAGTGGGTGCCTGACGGACGACCGCGACCAGTCCCTGCGGTGTGACAGTGTCGGCCATCGCGTTCAGCACATACTCGGTCACGTGCTCGACGTCGATGCCGGCATCCGATGCCTTCGCGCGGATGTCCGGATGCTTCTCCCAGCCGGTGGGGGTCGCGAACAGCTCGACGATCGCCTCGGGACTGTAGGTCAGCGCCTCTCGGACCGCCTGAGGTCCTTCGAGGAGGTAGAGCCCTGTCTCTGCTCGCGCGCTGCGCTTGGTCAGCTTGGCGACGGCACGGACTCGGGGCGAACGGGGGTTCTCCAGCACGTTCACAGTCTAGAGAACGGCAGAGCGGTTCCTGCGCAAACGCCGGGCGAACGACAGAGGACGCCCTCCCGAAGGAGAGCGTCCTCTGTGGTGAAGAGCTGCTTACGCAGCGGACTTCGGAGCGTTGACGTCAGAGGGCAGAGCCTTCTTCGCCGTCTCGACCAGCGTCGTGAAGGTCGCTGCGTCGTTGACCGCGAGGTCGGCGAGCATACGACGGTCGACAGTGACACCCGCGAGACCGAGGCCCTGGATGAAGCGGTTGTACGTGATGCCGTTCTGGCGTGCAGCAGCGTTGATGCGCTGGATCCAGAGACGACGGAAGTCGCCCTTGCGCTTGCGACGGTCACGGTACGAGTAGACCAGCGAGTGGATGACCTGCTCTTTGGCCTTGCGGTACAGGCGCGAACGCTGACCGCGGTAACCCTTTGCGCGCTCGAGGATGACCCGACGCTTCTTGTGGGCGTTTACCGCCCGCTTGACTCTTGCCATTTTCCTGTGTTCCTATTCGTGCGTCGGGCGCGTCAGCGGCCGAGAAGCTTCTTGGCCGTCTTGGTGTCAGCCTTCGAGAGCACCTGGTCCTGGTTCAGACGACGGGTGCGCCGGCTCGACTTGTGCTCGAGGTTGTGGCGCATACCGGCCTGCTGCTTCTTCAGCTTGCCGCTGCCGGTGATCTTGAAGCGCTTCTTAGCACCCGAGTGGGTCTTCTGCTTCGGCATCTTCTCTTCCTTCGTATGGCGCCTTCTCAGGCGACGGTGTCAACCCGCGGTGCGGGAGTCTGGGGGCGGGAGTTACTCCGCTGCGGCCTCGGCCGGTGCGTCAGCCTCGCTCTTGGCTTCGCGAGCAGCCTGCTTGTTCGCTGCGCGCTGGGCGTCGCGAACCGCGTTCTGCTCCTGCTTGGCCTCGGACTTGCTCTTGAGCGGAGCCACGATCATGACCATGTTGCGACCGTCGATGGTCGGGTTCGACTCGACGGTTCCGAGCTCGGCGACGTCCTCGGCGAACTTGCGGAGGAGGCGGACACCCTGCTCGGGTCGCGACTGCTCACGGCCGCGGAACAGGATCATGGCCTTGACCTTGTCGCCGGCCTTGAGGAAGCCCTCGGCGCGCTTGAGCTTGGTCGTGTAGTCGTGCGCCTCGATCTTCAGGCGGAAGCGGACCTCCTTGAGGATGGTGTTCGCCTGGTTGCGGCGAGCTTCCTTCTCCTTCTGGGCGGCTTCGTACTTGAACTTGCCGTAGTCCATGATCTTGACCACAGGCGGCTTCGAGTTCGGGGCGACCTCGACGAGGTCGAGGTCGGCTTCCTGCGCAAGGCGCAGCGCCGCCTCGATGCGGACGACGCCGATCTGCTCACCCGCGGGGCCGACGAGGCGGACCTCGGGGACGCGGATGCGCTCATTGGTGCGGGGATCGCTGATGCGTAACTCCTTAGACGATGGGATTCAGCCACCAGGACGCAGTCAGCATCCCGGGCGAAATCAGAATCGTCCCCCACCCACCGGCATTCAGACGCCGGCTCCGCACCCTGCCTGCCGCATCGGTCTGACGACGCGATCCGGTGGAGTGCAAGACCCGGTAGCCTGGAACGGCAAGCGCGGGTGGGAAGTGAATCCTCTTTCGTACCGGAGCATGACGCTCCGGAGCCCGACACAGTCTAACAGAAGGCAAGGCGAAGTGACGAACCAGGCATCGGATGAGGCTGCACGCGAGCGCGAAGAGCGCTGGGCACGGCAGGAGGAAGCGGCGTCTTCCGCCACCCGGGACATCGCGGATGTTCCGGCGGTCGAGGTCATCACGACCGCAGCCGTGCACCTCATGAGCGCAGCGGCGGTCAAGCTCGGCCTCGCCGACGACCCGCACGCGGCAGAGCAGCTCGATCTCGACGAGGCTCGCAAGCTGATCAACTCTCTGGCCGGTCTCATCACCGCCGGCGCACCGGAGATCAGCGACATGCACGCACGCTCGCTGCGTGACGGGCTGCGCTCATTGCAGCTCGCGTTCCGCGAGGCATCGACCATCCCCGACCCGATCGGCAAGGGCCCGGGCGAGAAGTGGACAGGGCCGGTCAACTAGCCGGTCCGTGCCGCTTCGGTCGGCCGGCCGGCGACATCGCCGCGCCGGTCAGGCCGAGCGACGCAGCTTCACGGTGAGGGAATCCACGAGCACCGCGATGCGGTCATCCGACGCCCACCGTTGCGCCAGACGTGCGAGCACGGCGTCGAGCACCTCACGTTCCAGGCCGTCGACCAGCTCGAGGATGACGATCAGCTCCGGTCCGCGCAGACGCGCGTCCGGGTCGCCTGCGGCGACAGACACGTCGATCACTGCGAGTTCGTGCGCGACGCTCGCCTGCAGGGCGCCGAACACCTCGGGAGAGAGGAAGCTCGGCTCCCAGCCATGCCCCTGCGCGATCGCCCACACCGCCGGACGACGGAAGACGAACTCCGTGTCCGACGTCGGATCGAGCACGATGAGGTCCGTGTCATCCGCGGACGCCGCGAGTGCGGCGCGCGTCGCTTCGACCGGAATCGGTCGAGCCGTGGCGTCCCAGCGCTGCATCGCCTCGACCGAGGAGAACACCGGCTGCACGCGACGACCATCCGGCGCGGCCACCGTCACGATGGACAGCTCCTGCGTCTTGTCGACCGCGAGACCACTGGGGGCCATGCCCTCCTCGCCTTTCTCGGCGATGAGGGGGATCAGCACCCGCGCCGTGCGGAAGGCATCGACGACCTCGGTCTGAGCGCCCTCCCCCGCGCGGAAGCGCAGAAGGGCATCGAGCAGCGCCGGGTCGGCGGAACCGTCGTCGGCCGCGTGCGGATTCGACTCGAAGCTGCGCCCCTCCCAGGGCACACCTGCAGAGTCGCCCTGGATCGGCGACGCGTGATGCGGCGACGCCGCGTTCGGCGAGGTGTGATCGTGCGAGCCGTGGCCGCTGGCGTCGTCAGTCCCCTGCGACATCCAGAGCCTCAGCCAGCGTGAAGGCGCCGGCGTAGAGCGCCTTGCCGACGATCGCACCTTCGACGCCCAGCGGCACCAGCTCGCGGAGCGCGGCGATGTCGTCGAGGCTCGAGATGCCACCGGATGCCACGACAGGTTTCGGTGTGCGCGCGGTGACCTCGCGGAGCAGCTCGAGGTTCGGGCCCTTGAGGGTTCCGTCCTTCGTCACGTCGGTCACGACGTAGCGGCTGCAGCCGGCATCCTCGAGACGCTCGAGCACCTCCCAGAGGTCGCCGCCCTCTTTCGTCCAGCCGCGGGCGGCCAGCGTCGTGCCGCGGACATCGAGCCCCACGGCGATCGCCTCACCGAAGCGACCGATCACATCGGCGGCCCACTCGGGGTTCTCCAACGCGGCGGTGCCGAGGTTGATCCGGGTCGCGCCGCTCTCGAGAGCCGCTTCGAGCGTCGCATCGTCGCGGATGCCACCAGAGAGCTCGACGCTGACGTTCTTGAACTGCTTGATGACCTTGCGCAGGATCGGGGCGTTGCTGCCCCGACCGAAGGCTGCGTCGAGGTCGACGAGGTGAATCCACTTCGCGCCCTGCGCGACCCACTCCCCCGCGGCGTCGAGCGGGTCGCCGTAACTGGTCTCGGTGCCGGCTTCGCCCTGGGTGAGACGGACTGCCTTGCCGCCGGCGACATCGACGGCGGGGAGCAGAGTGAGAGAGGGAGACTGCGCGAAGTCGTTCATGACGTCCTCAAGTGAGATGGATAGCCGATTCGCCGGCACGAGAATCGACACTAGCCCGCGCATCCGCCCGCTCCAAAACGATGACGGCTGAGAACATCGTGTGCCACGCGGTAGCCTCGATGAGGGCCCTGTTCGGTCGATGAGGAGATATTGCATGGTGCGCGATGCGGAAGCGCGAGGAGGCGGACCCCTGCGGCGCGGGAATGCGCTGCCTCCCGAGACTCCGGATGACAGCGCGCAGCCGCCGGTCGCACCAGACGACGCCCCCGTCGACGCGCGTCAGCTCCCGCTGACCGCACCCGCGCCGTCGACCCCGCCCGTGCCCGGGACGCGCGCAGCCGCCGCTGCTGCGTGGGCGGCAGCATCCGCAGCGACTCCGCCGACCGGAACTCCCCGAGTGGTCAGCCCAGCGGGCCCGGTCTCCCGACCGCCCGCAGCACCCGCAGCGCCCTCGATTCCCGGACCGCCGTCAGCCGTGTGGTCCGAACCGCAGAGCCCTGGCACTCCCGATGCTGACGCCCGGCCGGCAGCGAAAGCTGTGCCCCCGGCCGTCCCGCCTGTGCCGACGCCGGCACCGGCGACCCCTGCAGCGACGCCTGCTGCTCCGACACCGACACCGACACCGACACCGGCTGCTCCGGCGCCCGCGCTTGCGAATGGTGTGCCGCAGAGCCAGACGCCAGGCCTGCCGCCCACCCCGCCGCTGCCGACCACCACGGCTCCGACCGCTCCGAACGCCGCCGCGGCGGAGTCGGCGTCGTCGGCATCATCGCGTCGTCAGCAGCGCGAGCAGGGCGTCGGACGACGCTCGTTCCTGCAGGAGGAGCGCCGAGAAGAGCCCGCACGTCAGGGCGGGCGCGGGCTGCTCAATCGCGTCGGTTTCTCTCTCGGACCCAACGCTCGTGAGCGAGGCGTGCGCGACGACGAGCATGCCGTGAGCCGTCATTGGCCGGGGCCACGCACCGTCGCGGTCGTCAACGGCAAGGGCGGGGCGGGCAAGACGCCGGCCACAGTGCTGCTGTCCGCGGTCTTCGCCCAATACGGCGGCGCCGGAGTTCTGGCCTGGGACAACAACCAGACCCGCGGCACGCTCGGCTGGCGCACCGAGACGGGGTCGCACGACCGCACGCTCCTCGAACTGCTTCCACAGACGCAGCGCCTGCTGGGAGCCCAGGGGCAGTCCGCGGACCTCGCGCACTTCGTACATCACCAGCCGCAGGAGAAGTACGATGTGCTGCGGTCGAAGCCGATCCGGCTCGCGCACGAGAACCGGCTGCGGCCCGCCGACGTCGACTCCATCCATGCGATCGCGGCCAAGTTCTATCGACTGATCATCATCGACTCCGGCAACGACGAATCCGACCCCATGTGGTTGCGGATGATCGACCTCGCCGACCAGATCGTCGTCGCGACGACGACCCGCGACGACCATGCCGAAGCCGGCGCTCTGCTGCTCGAGGCGCTCGAGGACCGCGACGAGCGCTCAGCGCGGCTCGCGCGGGAATCGGTGGTCGTCGTCAGCCAGGCGGATCCGAAGGCATCGCCCGCAGAGGTGACAGACGTGATCGCGGGCTACCAGCCCCTGGCGCGCGAAGTCGTCGGCATCCCCTTCGACCGCGAGATGGTCGACGGTCACCTTCGTCTTCGTGCGCTCGCGGCGCCGACGCAGCGATCCTGGCTCTCGGCTGCAGCTGCCGTCGCGCGCGGTTTCTGAACATCCCGGCGAGCGGTCACCGACACGCCGCGTTATCCGAGCAGCTCTCGATCCTGAGCGCTCGGCCGCGCCGTCAGGCTCGCAGGCTGTCGACCCAGTTGCGGAGCAACTGGATTCCGGCCTCTCCCGACTTCTCGGGGTGGAACTGGGTCGCGGAGAGAGGTCCGTTCTCGACGGCAGCGAGGAACGGATCTCCGTAGGTCGACCACGTGAGCACCGGCTGTGGGAACGGCGGGATGACATCGAGCTCCCACGACTGCGCAGCATAGGAGTGCACGAAGTAGAAGCGCTCGTTCTCGATGCCCTTGAACAGCACAGAGTCGGCTCCGGGCTCGACCGTGTTCCACCCCATGTGCGGCAGCACCGGCGCGTTGAGCTCGGTGACCGCTCCCGGCCACTCGCCGAGCCCTTCGGAGTCATGCCCGCGTTCGACGCCATGCGCGAAGAGGACCTGCATGCCGACGCAGATGCCGAGAACGGGGCGTCCGCCTGCGAGGCGACGGTCGATGATCTCGTCGCCACCGTGCGCGTAGAGCGCGTCTCGGACGGCCTGGAACGCACCGACGCCGGGCACCACGAGACCGTCTGCCTCGAGCGCCTCCTTGCGATCGCGGGTCAGCACCGCGTCAGCGCCCGCGGCGACGAGAGCCTTCACCGCCGAGTGGACGTTGCCCGATTCGTAGTCGAAGACGGCGACCCTGGGTGCCGAGCTCACAGCGCGCCCTTCGTCGACGGGATGCCGTCGACCAGGGGGTCGAGCGCTTTGGCCTGACGGAATGCCCGAGCGAACGCCTTGTACTCGGCTTCGGCGATGTGGTGGGGGTCGCGACCTCCGAGCACGCGCACGTGCACCGTCAGCCCCGCGTTGAAGGTGATCGCCTCGAAAGAGTGGCGCACCAGCGACCCGGTGAAGTGGCCCCCGATGAGGTGGTGCTCGAAACCGACGGGCTCTCCCGTGTGCACGAGGTAGGGGCGACCCGAGATGTCGACGACCGCCTGGGCGAGCGCCTCATCGAGCGGCACGAGCGCATCGCCGTAGCGGGAGATCCCGGACTTGTCGCCCAGCGCCTCGCGGATCGCCTGACCGAGAACGATCGAGATGTCCTCGACAGTGTGGTGCGCGTCGATCTGCGTGTCGCCGGAGGCGCGCACCGTGAGGTCGGTCAGCGAGTGCTTCGCGAACGCCGTCAGCATGTGATCGAAGAACGGCACCGACGTGTCGATACGGCTTGCACCGCTGCCGTCGAGGTTCAGTTCGAGCTCGACGGTGGACTCCGACGTGCTGCGTACACGCGTGGCGGTGCGCGGGGTCTGGGCGGTGGTGCTCATGATGCCGATCCTATCGAGGCGAGGGCATCGAGGAACGCGGTGGTCTCAGCCTCGGTGCCCGCAGTGACGCGGAGGTGGCCGGGAATCCCGACGTCGCGGATGAGGACTCCCTGCTCGTACAGCTCCTGCCAGACCTTCGCGGGCTCTGCGACTCCGCCGAACAGCACGAAGTTCGACCACGATTCGTGCGGCGTGTAGCCGAGCGCCTCGAGCGTCGCCGATATGCGGTCACGCTGCTCGACGATCTCCTCGACCATGCCGAGCATCACGCCCGAGTTCCGCAGCGCGGCGACGGCCGCCGCCTGAGTGAGAGCGCTGAGGTGATAGGGCAGACGCACGAGCCTCAGCGCGTCGATGAACGCAGGATCCGCCGCGAGATACCCCACGCGCGCGCCCGCGAATGCGAACGCCTTGCTCATGGTGCGAGACACTGCGAGCCGAGGGCGCCCCTCGAGCAGGGTGAGGGCGGATGCCGCCTCGCGCGGTGCGAACTCCTGGTAGGCCTCGTCGACGATCACGACTCCCGTCGATGCCTCGTAGACCGCCTCGACCACGTCGAGGCCGAGCGGTGTGCCCGTCGGATTGTTCGGGGAGCACAGGAGGATGACATCGGGGTCGACATCTCTGACCTGTGCCGCGGCCTCGTCAGGCGTGATCGTGTAGTCGGGCTGCCTGGTGCCGGCGACCCACCGTGCTCCGGTCCCCTTCGAGATCAGCGGATACATCGAGTAGGTCGGGCTGAAGCTGAACGCCGTGCGACCCGGCCCCCCGAACGCCTGGAGGACGTGCTGAAGGACCTCGTTCGACCCGTTGCCCGCCCAGATCTGGGCGGGTTCGAGACCGTGGCCGAGGTACTCGGCGAAGCCCTCGCGCAGTGTGGTGAACTCACGATCCGGATAGCGGTTGACGTCTCGGAGCGCGACCGCGATGTCGTCGAGGATGTCGCTGGCCACGGCGTCCGGAACCGGATGCGTGTTCTCATTGACGTTCAGTGCGATCGGGAGAGGCGCTTGCGGTGCTCCGTACGGGGTGAGCCCCCGGAGATCGTCGCGAAGCGGCAGGTCGTCAAGTGATGCAGTCACCCTTCCCATGGTAGGCCGCGTTCGCCCTGCGGATGCCCGTGGCGTCCGAGTATGAAGGTGAACTCGCCCGCTCCACTCCGCCGACCGGTGGAGGCGGGACTCACTCCGAGTACTGCGCCGGAATCGCGAGCTCCTGACCGATCTGCAGCTCGCCGCCACGCAGCAGGTTCAGACGCGTGATGTCACCGATCACGTCGCGCGGGTCGGCCCCGGGGGCGATGCTCTCGGCGATCGACCACAGGGTGTCGCCCGGCATCACGGTCACTGTGGCGAACGTCGCCGTCGCGGCCTGCTCGCCCGATGCCATCGCGCTTCCGCCGCTGAGCGCGGCGAACGCGATTCCGATGGCGAGGGGCACTGCGGCGACCGAGAGCACGACGCGTCGACCACGCGCCGTCAGCCGGAGCCGCGTCGCCGGACGAGCCGGAAGGACTGCTGCACTGCTGAAGGTGATGGTGCTCATGTCGTGCTCCTCTGCATCTACCGCGTGAGCGGTGAAGTTGGCGTAGCGTTCGCATCCGCGCCTCGGCCGGGAGCCGTGGATGCGAAGCTACGTACCGAAGTTATCTTCGAATTCGAACATCTGTCAAGCGTTCTTCGAAACAGAAGTAGGAGAATCGGCCGACACGCTCGAACAGATCTTCCACATCGGCGCGTTTCTCGGATACGGTTTCGATAGGAACACCCCACCACGGGCCTCCGACATTCGAACTGAGACGCCGGATCGCACACCTGAGGAGCACCATGAGCGACAACTCCGCCCCCGAGGCCGATGCCCCGCGCACTCGTCGCCGCAAGAGCCTGAGCCCTAAGCAGATGGCGATCCTCGAGGTCATCCAGACGTCGATCAGTCACTACGGCTATCCGCCGAGCATGCGCGAGATCGGCGACGCCGTCGGGCTCAAGTCGCTGTCCAGCGTCACTCATCAGCTGGGTCAGCTCGAGCTCAGCGGCTATCTGCGCCGCGATCCGGGCAAGACCCGCGCGATGGAGGTGCTCATCGACCTTCCAGGGACGAGCGGTGAGAACCCCGCCGATGTGGCGACGCCCGTCGGAGACGCCGCGCTTGTCCCCCTCGTCGGACGCATCGCCGCCGGCGTTCCGATCACGGCCGACCAGCAGGTCGAGGAGATCTTCCCGCTCCCCCGTCAGCTCGTCGGCAAGGGCGACCTGTTCATGCTCAAGGTGTCGGGCGAGTCGATGATCGACGCCGCGATCTGCGACGGCGACTGGGTCGTGGTGCGCTCGCAGAACAGCGCCGAGAACGGTGAGATCGTGGCCGCGATGCTCGACGGCGAGGCCACCGTCAAGGTGCTCAGGCGTCGCGACGGCCACACCTGGCTGCTCCCCCGGAACTCGGCTTTCGAGCCGATCCTCGGCGACGAGTCCGTCATCCTCGGCAAGATCGTCGCGGTGCTCCGCTCGGTCTGACCCTCTCCACACGGGTCTCGTGAACCGCGCGTTCCCAGAGGACCGGTGGCGACGCCCACTACCGCCCCCTGTGTGACGCGGCGCACCGGTGCACCATAGGCTCGAATCATGTCGTCGCCGTTCGGTACCTGGCCCTCCCCGTTCACTCCCGACCGGATCGCCGCGTCGTCTCCGAGGATCGAAGGTGCTGCCTTTATCGGCGAGAACATCTGGTGGGGCGAGTCGGTGCCCTCCGAGGGCGGGCGTGTGACCGTGCGCAGCTGCAACGGCGCCGAGATCCTTCCCGCTCCCTGGAGCGCGCGGTCACGCGTGCACGAGTACGGCGGCGGGGCGTGGACGGCTGATGCCGACGGCACGCTGTTCTTCGTCGACGCCAAGGATCAGCGGGTGCATCGCATGCCACGCGGGGGCGCTCCGGAGCCCCTCACCCCTGCGGGGCCGGCACACGGCGGCCTGCGCCTGCAGAACGGCCGGCTGTTCGCCGTGCGGGAGGACCTCTCGGTCGACCCCCACCAGCGCGGAATCGTCGAGATCCCCACCGACGGATCAGCAGCCGACGATCCGACGCTGGTGAAGGTGCTCGTGCAGGGAGAGTCGTTCTACGCGCATCCGGCGCTGTCTCCCGACGGGACGCGCGCCGCGTGGGTCGAATGGTCGGGCGACCGGATGCCGTGGCAGCGCGCGTCGCTGGTGCTCTCCGACGGCACCGGGCGCACAGAGCTGCCCACGCGAGCCGCCCTGCAGCCGGAGTGGACGGAGAACGACGAGATCCTGTACTCGGACGATCCGTCGGGTCGCTGGGCGCTGCACCGACAGCGCGTGGACGGCGTGCGAGCGGTCAGCCCCGCAGAACGGATCGACGACATCGACGCCGACACCGGATACGGGCTATGGGTGCTCGGAAACCGCTGGTACCGACCGCTCGCCGACGGCCGCATCGTCGCGGTGCGCACCAACGGACGCGACGAGGTGGTCGTCATCGAGCGGGACGGCGGCGCCCGCCGCATCCCCATTCCCGCCGACGGCCATGTCAGCGTCGACGATGTCGCAGGCTCCCGCGTGCTGCTCTCGGGCAACAGCTCGACGACAGCGCCCGGGGTCTGGTGCGTCGACGTCGACTCCGGAGACGTCGAGGTGGTTGCGGGAGCGACGCCGACGGATCCGTCGTGGATGTCCGCGGCATCCGAGGTCCTGGTCGATGGCGCGCACGGCCCCGTCCACGCCTTCGCGTATGAGCCCGTGAATCCGTCGGCTTCAGCCGCGGACGACGAGCTCGCGCCGTACATCGTGCTCGTGCACGGCGGTCCGACCGCCCACGTGACGGGCGCCGCATCAGGGGCGATCGCGTTCTGGACGAGCCGCGGCATCGGCGTGCTCGATGTCAACTACGGCGGGTCGACGGGCTACGGGCGTACCTACCGAGAACGACTCGACGGCGGATGGGGCGTGGTCGACGTCGACGATGTGATCGCTGCGGCGCGCGGCCTCGTCGACACCGGACTCGCCGACCCCGACCGCATCGCGATCCGCGGAGGCTCGGCGGGTGGCTGGACGGTGCTCTCGTCTCTCGTGCGTGGTGGAACGTTCGCCGCGGGCATCAGCAGATACGGCGTCGCCGACCTGCGGATGCTGAGCGAGCACTCTCACGACTTCGAGGCGCACTACATCGAGGGCCTGGTGGGGCCGCTGCCCGACGCAGAGTCCGTCTACATCGAGCGCTCGCCCCTCACCCACGTCGATCGGATCGACGTGCCGGTGCTGCTCATGCAGGGCGCCGAGGATCGCGTGGTGCCGCCGTCGCAGTCCGAGGCGATCCGCGATGCGCTGGCGCACCGCGGCGTCGAGCACGAGTACGTGCTCTACCCGGGTGAGGGCCACGGCTTCCGCGCGAGCGAGACCATCATCGATGCACTCGAGAGGGAGCTCGCGTTTCTCGGACGCGTGTTCGGCTTCACGCCCGCGCGCTGATCACTCGCCGACGCGGTTGCGCAGCCGCATGGCGCGATCGGCCTCACGGGTGTCCTGACGCTCGCGCAGGGTCTGACGCTTGTCGTATTCCTTCTTGCCCTTGGCGAGGGCGATCTCGACCTTGGCGCGACCGTCCGAGAAGTACAGCTTCAGCGGGATCAGCGTGTATCCACCCGCCGACACGGCATGCTGCAGCTTCGCGATCTCCTCGCGGTGCAGCAGCAGCTTTCGGACGCGCTTGGCGGAGTGGTTGGTCCAGTGCCCCTGCGAGTACTCCGGAATGTGCACCGAATCGAGGAACACCTCGTTTCCCTTGACGAACGCATACCCGTCGCTGAGGTTCGCGCGCCCCTGACGCAACGACTTGACCTCGGTGCCGGTGAGCACCATCCCCGCCTCGTACGACTTCTCGATGTTGTAGTCGTGACGTGCGCGACGATTGGTCGCGATGACCTTCTCCCCGCGTTCCCTGGGCATGATTCTCTCCTGATCCGTGTCGCGCAGTGGTTCCAGTGCCCTGGCGGGCGCACGACAGCCTGTCAGTCTATACCGGCGAGCCGGTCACGTGCGCAGCCAGCGTCGGATCGCGAAGCCCGCTGAGAGTGCGGCCAGCACGACGCCGATCCCGATCAGCACGGGGACGACGACGGCGGCATCCTGCATCGTCACCCACGTCGTGATGAACGGCACGCGTCCTCGAAGGTAGCCGTCGACACCGAAATGCACTCCGGCGACGACCGCCGCGCTCGCGAGTGCCGAGCCGAGGAACGCCGCGAACACGCCCTCGAGCACGAACGGCGTCTGGATGAAACGGTTGGATGCGCCCACCAGACGCATGATCCCGATCTCCTTGCGCCTGGCGTAGGCGGAGAGTCTGATGGTCGTGGCGATCAGCAGGATGGCGGCGATCAGCATCAGCGTGGCGATGCCCACCGCGATGTACGTCGCGACAGTCAACGCCGAGAAGAGCGGCTCGAGATACTGCAGTTGGTCCTGCACCTGCTCGACGCCGGCGACGCCGTTGAACGCCTCGGAGATCACCTGCGATTGGCCGGGGTCCTTCATCGTGACGAAGAAGACCTCGAAAGCCTGCTCAGGGGTGATCACACTCGCCTGGTCCTCGCCGAGCTGCTCGACGAGCTTGGCGTAGGTGTCTTCCTTGGAGTCGAAGCTGACCTCGCTGATGAGCGGGGCGAGCGCCTCGCCCTCGAGCTGGGATCGCACGGCGTTCACCTGCTCCTCCGAGGCGCCTCCGTCGACACAGGTGTCCTGCTCGGAGATGTCGGAGCACATGTAGACGGCGACCTGGGCCCGTTCGGTCCAGTAGCCGCGCATGGTGCCGATCTGCGCCTGCATGAGGATCGCGGCGCCGACGAAAGTCAGCGACACGAAGGTGACCAGAACGACGGAGATGACCATCGAGATGTTTCGCCGAAGGCCCCCGAGAGCCTCCGTGAGGATGAGTCCGATTCTCATGATGTCGGCCCCACTTCTTCGGAGCCGTCATCGGACAGGCCGAGGCGATCGGCTACGCCGAGCTCGGCGACGTCGACCTGCGGCACCACGATGGGATGCGTACGAGGCGCGACGGGCGCCTGGACGGCCACCGACTGCTCTTCGACGACGGGCGGCTCGATCGGCACGGCCTGCGCCTCCGGTGTCTCGGATGCGGTCGGCACGGCATCCGCGGATGCTCCTGCGGCCTTGCGCTGAGCGGTGAGCTCCTCAGCGAGCGCCGCTCGCACGAGGGAGAGGTCGGCGGTCTGGCGCTGCACCTCCTGCACTGCGGTGAGGGCGGCCGCGGCTGCGGCGCCGCGCACCTCCTCGGGGACGAGGCGTGGGATGTTCGACGTGTCTCCATAGCCGCCGTGCACTTCGTCTCGCACCATCTCGCCATCGCGGAGCTCGATCACTCTGCGCTGCATCTGGTCGACGAAGCCCGCTTCATGAGTCGCCATGAGCACGGTCGTACCGCCCGCGTTGATCCTCGCGAGAAGCTGCATGATGTCGACCGACGTCGCCGGGTCGAGGTTTCCGGTCGGCTCGTCCGCGAGCAGCACCTGGGGACGGTTGACGAGTGCCCGAGCGATCGCGACGCGCTGCTGCTCTCCGCCCGAGAGCTCGTGCGGCATCCGCTTCTGCTTGCCGTCGAGCCCGACCAGCGCGAGCGCCTCGGGGACGGCCTGCTGGATGAAACCGCGCGACGAGCCCGTCACCTGCAGGGTGAAGGCGACGTTCTGGTAGACGGTCTTCGACGGCAGCAGTCGGAAGTCCTGGAACACGGATCCGATATGGCGGCGGAAGTACGGCACCTTGCGGTTCGCGAGCGAACGCAGATCGCGTCCGAGCACGGCGACTCGACCGGTGGTCGGCACGTCCTCTCGGAGGATCAGCCGCAGACAGGACGACTTGCCCGACCCTGAAGCACCCACGAGGAAGACGAACTCCCCGCGCTGCACTTCGAAGTCGACACCGGACAGAGCGGGCCGTGAGGTCCCGCGATAGCGTTTCGTGACGTTCTCGAACCGAATCATGGCGGTTCGAGCCTAAGCGCGCCCGTTCATCTGCTCGCGAGCGACACCCCGCGCGAGCCCCCTGCGTGTCGCACTGCACTGCTATACATGGAGGTGCCGATCCATGCCCTCAGCGTGGACGATACTCCGAGGGGGAACCATGACGACGCCTGCAGGCTGGTATGACGACGGATCCGGACGCCAGCGCTGGTGGGACGGCACCCAGTGGACCGAGCACTTCGCGCCCGTCGTCGAGTCTGCGGAGTCCGCGGCAGACGAGTCGACCGCCGGTTCGGCCGATGACGAGGCGACGAACGCCGGGTCCGACTCGGCGGAGAACGCAGATCACGCATCGCCCGTCGGCGTCCCGGAGTCGGCGGCAGACGCCGAGACCGCCGCGTCTATCGAATCGGTCGCTGCTGTCGAGAGCCAGTCATGGAACGCCTCCGCGCCGTCCGACACCGATGCCGACGCACAGGCCCCGGCCGAAGCGCCTGCCTACGAGGTCATAGCTCCCGAGCCCGAGTCCTCCTGGTCTGCCTCCGAGACTCCCGCTGCAGAGCCCGGCAGCGCGCAGGAACCTGATTTCACCGCTCCGGAAGCCGCGACGCCGCTCGACGACACCGTGCCGCCGTATGCCGGAGGCGCACCCTCGTACCCCGGTGCCTCTGCGCCTGCGCAGCCCCAGGATTACCCCGTCGCCCCCGGCTACCCGGGTGCCGCAGCGCCGAGCTACCCGGGCGCCGCCTACGCGCCCGCAGGACAGCAGCCTGCAGGACAGCAGTACGGTGCTCCCACTGGTTACGCGCCCGCGTATGGAGCGACGCCCCCCGCAGCGCCGTCGGGTCCGTCCATCCTCGGCCTCGTCGGGCTCGGGCTCGCGGCGCTCGGCACCATCCTGTCGTGCATCCCCGTGATCTTCTGGCTCGGATGGCTCCTGCTGGGCGTGGGATTCATCGTCTCGCTGATCTCCCTGTTCCTCAAGGGCAAGAAGTGGCCGGGCATCTCCGGCCTCATCCTCTCGGTGATCGGTGCGATCATCGCGGTCGTCATGTTCTTCGTCATCGTCTTCGCGACGGTGTCGGAGGCCGTTCGCGACCTGCCTACGGCCCCGCCGTCGAGCGATTCGGACACCGGCACGGGAACAGAAGACGAGGGCACAGGAACCGACACCCCCGAGGTCGTCGAGGGCGAGATGGGCTCACCCGTGCCGATCAATCAGATGTCCGCGACGAGCGAGGTCACGATCCACTCGGCGACCTGGGCGACGAGCGACGGCTCGAGCATCCCCTCGACCAACGGCGGTTACGTGATCCTCGATGTCACCTTCACCGGCGTCTCGGGCACGAGCTACCTGAGTGCGTTCAACTTCGCCATCGAGACCGCTGAGGGCGTCGAGGGAACCTACGACTATTACGTCGATGGGATCGTGTCGGAAGAACTCGCCCCCGGCGAGTCGGTCGACGGCAAGATCACCTTCGACGTCGCGCAGAGCGAGTCCTACGACGTGATCTTCACCGACGAGTTCCTGCAGGAGGTCACGCGCATCACCGTCGCCCCGTCGGCCGGCTGAGACACAGCCCAGGGCGAATCCCGGCCCGCGGTGCCCGGCGGTTCGTATCGCAGGTGGGCCCGTGCCACGATGCTTCGGCATCCGGCACGGGCCCATTTTCGCTCCGAGTCCGTGCGTCGCCGTCAGGGCAGACGAGAAAAGCGGGCCGCCTCGAAGATGCAGCCCGCTGAAAGCGGAGAGTTCGCTCAGTCCTCTTCTTTGCGCTTGCGCCAACGGATGCCGGCCGAGATGAACCCGTCGATATCTCCATCGAACACGGCCGCCGGGTTGCCCGACTCGTGTCCGGTGCGGAGGTCCTTCACGAGCTGCTGGCCGTAGAGGAAGTACGAGCGCATCTGATCGCCCCAGCTCGCCGTGATGTTGCCGGCGAGTTCCTTCTTCTTCGCGGCCTCCTCCTCCTTCTGCAGGAGCAGGAGTCGGGTCTGCAGCACGCGCATGGCCGCTGCGCGGTTCTGGATCTGGGACTTCTCGTTCTGCATCGACACCACGATGCCGGTCGGCAGGTGGGTCAGGCGCACGGCGGAGTCGGTCGTGTTGACCGATTGGCCACCGGGACCCGATGAACGGAAGACGTCGACACGGATGTCGTTCTCGGGGATGTCGACCTCGGTCGCCTCCTCCATGAGAGGGATGACCTCGACAGCCGCGAACGACGTCTGGCGCTTGTCGGCAGAGCCGAACGGGCTGATGCGGGCGAGGCGATGCGTTCCGGCCTCGACCGACACCGTGCCGAACGCATAGGGCGCATCGATCTCGAACGTCGCCGACTTGATGCCCGCGCCCTCGGCGAACGAGGTGTCGAGCACCTTGACGGGGTACTTGTGGCGCTCGGCCCAGCGCAGGTACATGCGCATGAGCATCTCGGCGAAGTCGGTGGCGTCGTCGCCGCCGGCACCCGAGCGGATCGTGATGATGGCTGAACGCTCGTCGTACTCGCCGTCCATCAGCGTCTGGACCTCGAGCTGGTTGATGATCTCGGTGAGCGCGTTGAGTTCGACGCGAGCCTCGACAGCCGACTCCTCATCGCCCATCTCGTTCGCGAGGCCGACCAGCACCTCGAGGTCGTCGAGTCGACGACCGATGCCCTCGAGTCTGGCGAGCGCCGACTGCCGGTGGCTCAGCGCGCTGGTCACCTTCTGGGCGCGTTCGGGGTCGTCCCAGAGGTCCGGCACGCCGGCTTCCTCGCTGAGGCGCGCGATGTCGGAGCGGAGGGTCTCGACATCAATGACCTCGCGGATGTCACCGTAGGTGAGTCGCAGGGCCTGGATGTCGGCGGAGAGATCGAGTTCGAGCATGTCGCGTCCAGCCTAACGTGCCACCTGTGCAGGCGGGTACGGCGTTCGAACGGGAGTAGCGTGAAACGGGTGAGCAACGCATCCACGGTCCTGAGGCGATTCGGACCGATGGTGTACCTCCCCACCGTTCTGTTCTCACTCGGCGAGGGCGCCGTGATCCCGCTGATCCCGGTGATCGCCGCGCGCATGGGCGCCGATATCGCGTTCGCCGCGCTCGTGGCATCAGCGCTGGTCGTCGGCCAGCTCTGCGGAAACCTCCCTGCCGGCTGGGCCGTGGGCCGCATCGGCGAACGCTTCACGATGGTGATCGCCGGCGTGATCGCGATCGTGGCAGGCGTCAGCATGGTGTTCGCTCCCACGGTCGGCGTTCTGGCTGCGTCCGTCTTCCTCCTGGGCTTCTGCGCGGCCGCCTTCGGACTCGCCCGTCATGCATTCATGACGACGAGGGTGCCGATCGCCTTCCGTGCGCGGGCCCTTTCGCTGCTCGGTGGAAGCTTCCGCCTCGGGATCTTCATCGGGCCCTTCGTCGCGGCCGGTCTCCTGCAGCTTTTCGGTTCGGAGTCGGCGGCGATCTGGTTCTTCCTGGGGTGCCTCGTCGTGATGGTGCTGCTCGTACTGCTCGGCCCCGATCCCGAGAAGACGATCGCGCCGACCACCGCCGTGCGCACCGCTGCGCTTGCCGATGACTCGGGCGAACCGGTCACCGGCTCGATTCCCACGGCTGCGCGCGCCGGCATCTTCCGCACCATGTGGCAGCAGCGCAGTGTGCTCGGCCGGCTGGGGCTCGCCGCCGCATCGCTGTCGGCCGTGCGGTCCGCGCGGCAGGTCGTGCTGCCGCTGTGGGGGCTGTCGCTCGGCCTCGACGCGTCGACGATCGCTTTGGTCGTCGGCATCTCGGGCGCGATCGACTTCGCGCTGTTCTATGCGAGCGGCCAGGTGATGGACCGGTTCGGACGTCTCTGGGCAGCAATGCCGGCGATGGTGCTGATGGGAGCGGGATTCCTCGCGCTCTCGTTCACGCATGATCTGGATGCGGCGGTGCTGTGGTTCGGCATGTTCGCCGCAATGCTCGGAGTCGGCAACGGTCTCTCGAGCGGCATCCTGTTGACGCTGGGCGCCGACGTCGCCCCGAAGAGGGAGCCTGCAGCGTTCCTCGGCTCGTGGCGCACGCTGACGGATGCGGGAGGAGCTGCCGCTCCCCTGCTCGTGTCGGCGATCGTGGCGGTCGCCTCCCTGCCGATCGCAGCGGCGGCCATGGGAGTGATCGGCCTGGTCGGTGCGGGCGGGTTCATCCGCTGGATCCCCCGCTTCGTGCCCCGCTCGAAGGAGGAGCCTTCATGACCGCTGCCCTCGGCGCCGACGTGCGTCGCCTGGTCATCGGAGCCGCATCGTCGACGGATCACGAGCGTGATGCTGTCACGGACTTCGCGACGTTCTTCCCTGATGATCGCGGGCCGGTCCTGCGCGACGACGGTCAGCGCCACGCGACGGCGTCGGCGATGGTGTTCGATCCGTCGCTCACCCGCACGCTGCTGGTCTTCCACGCCAAAGGACGGTTCTGGGTGCAGCCAGGTGGACATCTCGAGCCCGACGACACGTCCATCGCGGAGGCCGCGCTGCGCGAGCTGCAGGAGGAGACCGGTGTCGACGTGCCTGCTCTCGTCGAGCCCCTGGTGTACGACCTCGACCATCATGAGCTGTCCTCCGCCTTCGGTCGCTGCGCCTCGCATCTCGACATCGGGGTGGCGGTCGTCGTCGGAGAGGGCCTCGACCTCGTCGTGAGCGAGGAGTCCGAGGACGTGCGCTGGTGGCCGATCGACGCGCTGCCCGATCAGTTGCCGGATGGATTCCACGGGCGCGTGCTCAGGCTGCGGGATCGCCTGCTGAGTCGACGCTGACGACCTGACAGTCTCCCGGGGTCACGAAGGAGCAGTGAGGAACGGTCAACGCAGGGCCGTGCGACTCGTCCCTGTCGCCTCCAGGCGCACGCTGTCTGGGACGAACAGCGACACGAGCGGCGGACTCCACATGGTGGCGACGGTCACCCGCGAGGAGTGGCCGTCGGGGCTCGACGCCGACTCCAGGGCCACCGGTGCCGTGAGTGCTGCGAGCAGCGACTCGGCCTGGTCTCTGACGCCCTGATCGGTGAGATCCGCGCGAGCAGTCTCGCCGTCGATCGCCAGCGTGAAACCGTCCGCTCCGGCGAGCGCTGCCGCGTCGGCGATCGCATCGAGTCTCTTCTGACAGATGTAGAGGTCGGTCGCGCAGACGCTCACGAAGATGAGGGCGAGCGCGAGCAGCGCGTAGCCGAGAGTCAGCAGCAGCACGCTTCCGTCGTCGCCTGCCCGCCTCACCCGCCACCCCAGAGGCGAGACAGCTTCTGCACCGCCGACCCCTCCACTGCGATCGATGAGGCCTCGTTCACTCCGAAGATCGTCGGCACGAGGGGCAGGGACGCCGACGTCGCGACCGTGACGGTCACGGTCGCGCCCGCCGACGGACATGCCACCTCGATGGGTGCGCAGGTCACAGACACCTCGATGGATTCCGCATCGATGCCGTACTGATCCGAGATGCTCGCGAGCACCTGCTCGCTCCGCACGGCTGCCGTGGCGGCATCCGGTGCGAGCGCGATCGCCCGTGCCGTGTGACGCGCGGCGGCCTCGACCCCCAGCGTCTGCTCCTGGACAGCACCGAGGGCGGTGATCAAGTACACGAGCGGCACCAGCAGGATGATGCCGACCGCGATGAACTCGAGGGCCGCCGAGCCGTCGTCATCCATCATCGAACGACTCCTCCGGTGCATGCGCCTGCACCTCCAGCGCGAACGGCACACCGAGCAGCCCGATCACGGGAAGCGTGGTGCGGATGCGCACCTCGATCGTCGGCTGAGCGAGGGACATCGAGCGGACGACCGTCACATCTTCGGCGTACGACTCGCCGACCGCACGAGTGATGACTTCCCGTGCGCGTTGGGCTCCCTGCTGTGTGGTCGTGTCTGCCAGAGCGGCGTGATAAGCGCCATCGACCGCCGCGTCATGCACGACGTTGCGCACGTAGACGGCGAGCGCGAGCTGCATCACGGCGAGGGTGAGGAGAGTGAGCAGCGTCCCCGCGAGCACGAACTCGACCGGGCTCGATCCGCGCTCGTCCGTGAAGGAGAGCCGTGTGACGGACATCGAGATATCCCGTCAGAGCCCAGACACACGCTGGATGGCCTGCTCGAACAGCGCACTGAGCGCAGGGCCGGCGACCGCCCAGATCAGCACCACGAGGCCGGCCGTCATCAGTGTGACCAGCACCCATCCTGGAACGTCTCCGGATTCGTCGTCGACGAGGTCCTCGAGGAGAGCCTGAGGGTGGGAGGCCGCGAAGCGGGCCCTCAGTGGTCGTGGAGTGTTCATGTCGTCCTTTCGTGATCGCTCAGCCGATGCCGAGTCGCAGAATGAAGAGGCCCGGGTAGATGGCGAAGAGCACGGAGAGCGGGAGGATCAGGAACACGAGCGGCAGGAGCATCAGGATCTCCTTGCGTCCGGCCTGTTCGATGAGAACCCGCTTGGCATCCTCACGCGCGTCACCGGCCTGCGCGTGCAGGACGGCCGCGAGCGGGGCACCGTGCTCGAGCGCAGCGATCACCTGGTCGATGGCGCGTGAGAGCCCCGGAAGCTGCAGCCGCACGGCCATCTCGGCAAGAGCGTCGGCCAACGGTGATCCGGTGCCCACAGCGAGAACCACGCGGCGAAACTCGCCGGTGAGCTCTCCGGATCCGACTGCGGCCACCCGGCGCAGGGAGTCGAGGAACCCCTCCCCTGCCGACAGACACAGAGCGAGGAACTCGAGGGTCGTCGGCAGCTCGTCGGTCAATCGGGCTCGACGAGATGAGACTCGTGCCGTGAGCTGCATGTCGTATCCGAAACCCGCGGCGGCCCCCAGGATGCCGGGCAGCAACGCGATCGGCGGACTCATGCGTCCCGTGATGGCGAGCACGATGACGGCGATCGCGCCGGTCACGATGCCTGCGAGAACCCAGCCGAGCTGACGCCCGCGGAAAGCGCCCTGCTCCAGAGGGAGCCCGGCCTGCTCGATCCTGCGGCGCAAAGCCTCTCCACCGCCGATCAGGCGCTCGAAGACCGCCAGCGATCGGAGCCACACCGTCCGGCCACCTGCGGAGAGTACTCCGACTCGTGGGAGTGCTCCGTCAGGCAGGTCGCCATCGGAGACCACGTCTCGCACGTATGGCGCGATCCGCAGTGACAGCGGCGTTGCCGACCAATGCGGCATGGCTGCGAGAATGCAGAGCACACCTGATCCGAGCGCGACGCCGCCGAGAACCGCGATCGCGGCTGCGGAGACCGGGTTCACCCGAACCACCTACCCGGCTCGGGCAGACGACCGATATGGATCATGATGCGGTACGCGATCACCGACACGGCAGCGCCGAGGCAGATCACCAGCATCCCCTCTGCAGTTCCGTAGGCGGCAGCTCCCTCGGGGCGCAGCACGAGCAGACCGAGGATGACCCAGGGCGCGACGGCGCCGAGCACCGCTGCGCCACGGATCCAGGACTGCCGGGCCTCGACCTCGCCGCGCAGCACCGCGTCTGCGCGAACCGACGACGACAGCGCGCGCAGAACGCCGGTGAGTTCGGTTCCGCCGACCTGTCTCGCCATGCGGAGCGTCTCGATGATCCGGTCGGCGATGGGATCGGCCAGCGCGGATTTCAGTCGATCGAGGCTCGTCTCGAATCGGCCGGTGGCGCGCAGATCCCTGGCGAACATGACGAAGGCTGGCCGTATCATCGAGGGCGATGACTCGGCCAGGCTCGCGACGGCGTCCGGCAGCGATAGCCCCACTCGGATGGAGGCGATCAGGAGGTCGCAGACGTCGGGCCAGAGCTGCCGCCGCAGCTTGCGCAGCCGCAGACGCCGCGATCGCACGAACACGATCGGCGCCACGGCTGCGGCCGCGCCTGCCAACCCGGCGAGGACCGGGATCGCCGTGAGGAGCCAGACGAGGGAGGCTGCGGCGAGCGCGACCGTCGCCATCACCAGCAGAAGCGTGCGCGGGCTGACGGAGGCGAGACCGCCCTCTTCGAGCAGCCGAGCCAGTCGCCCGCGGCGCCTGACCTTCTCTGCTTCCGGACGCGGGGGCCACAGCCATGGCGACGCGCACATCAGCAGGCCGGCGGCGAGCATCGCACCGAGCAGCACCGTCACCGAGTGCCTCCGACACCCTGCAGCTCGCCGCGTCGCCATGTCGTCCCGGCTGCGACGGTCGGGACGTCGCCACGGGTGTAGACCTCTCGAGCGACGATCCGCCCGTCGATCACCTCGCCGGTCGGCGCGATGACCTCGTGCACCCGTCGGACTCCGTCGTCGCCGCGCACGCAGTGCACGACGAGATCGACCGCTCCCGCGAGCGCAGGCACGATGAACGATCTGTCGATGTTCCGCCCGGCGAGCAGCGGCAGCAGCGTGAGCTTGTCGAGGGCCTCGGCGGCGGAGTTCGCGTGCACGGTCGCAGCGCCTGGCACGCCGGTGTTCAGCGCGAGGACGAGGTCGAGCGCCTCGGCGTCTCTGACCTCACCCACCACCAGGCGGTCGGGTCGCATCCTGAGCGCCTCTTTCACAAGCCTGCGCAGCGTGATCTCGCCCGTTCCCTCGAGGCTCGCCTGACGGCCCTGCAAAGAGACGACATCGGGACCCTGCACGGCGAGCTCGAAGGTCTCCTCGACGGTGATGATCCGCTGACGGTCGGAGCACGAGGCGAGCAGCGCACCGAGGAACGTGGTCTTGCCCGCATGCGTGGCACCCGACACGATGACGCTCCTGCCCGCACGCATCGCCTCGCGCAGTGCGTCGCCGAGGTCTGCGGTCAGAGCTCCATGCTCGACCAGCGCGTCGAGGGTGCGAAAGCGGGGCAGAAACTTGCGGATGTTGACCGCCCACGAGCCGCGGACGACAAACCCTCGCATGTTGCAGTGAATGCAACTGTTCACACTTGCAAACGACGTCTATTCACCAGAGAGGTGCGGATCTGCTCTGACCATAACAGCGAGATCTGGCGGATGCTGAGATCTGAGTTGACAGGGTGATGCACTGTCCCATACTTTGTTGCATCTAATGCAAGATTTTGGGGCTTCTCCAGCGGCGCTTCGGCTGATCACGTCAGCATCGAACGTCGCACTGGCGAACCCGGAAGCGCAGGTTTTCAGCGCGATGATCGATGGTTGGCGGAACCAGCAGCTGTCGCGCGGACTCCGTGAGCAGACGATACGGAACCGGACGGCGACGGTGACGCGGTTCCGTGATTTCGTGGACAAACCGCCATGGAGGTGGACGGTCGCGGATGTGGATGAGTTCACTGCTGAGTCCGGCGGTCGCACTCGGACGCTGTCGACGATGCGCGCCAACCATGGGTCTATCCGTGGGTTCTGTGATTACCTCACGAACCCGTTGTACGACTGGATGGAGATCTGCGATCGCGAGTTTGGGGAGGTCCCCTCGCAGGTGTGTCTGCCGTGGAACACGGTGGCGCATCGGTTCGAGTTTGAAGGCGATGGGAAGCGTCGCCCGTTCACGTACGACGAGATTGAGCGCCTGTTTGACACGGCCGACGCTCGCGTCGAGCTGCTCGTGAGCTCCGGGAGAAAGGGTGCGCTCGGCGCGTTGCGGGATGCCCAGTTGCTGAAGACGGTCTACGCGTTCGGTCTGCGCCGCACTGAGGCGGTGATGCTCGATACCGTCGATTTGCACCACAACGCGAAGATGCGGCAGTGGGGGCGCTACGGCGCGGTTCACGTGCGATGGGCGAAGGCGGCGGGCGGTGGCGCGCCACGACGTCGCACGGTGCTGCTGGTGCCGGAGTTCGACTGGTGGGTGCCCGGAATGCAGCAATGGCTCGAGCAGGCCCGGGCCCGTTTCGCGCCCGGAGACCGCCTCGACGCGCTCTGGGTGACCGAGCGCCGTACGCGTCTGTCTGCTGGGTATCTCGACCGGAGGTTCGCAGAGCTGCGTGATGAAGCCGGCCTGTCGAAGGATCTGACGCTGCACAGCCTCCGGCATTCCTATGTCACGCACCTTCTGGAGTTCGGGTACGCCGATCGATTCGTCCAAGAGCAGGTCGGGCATATGCATGCCTCGACGACCTCGATCTACGCCTCCGTCAGTTCGGACTACAAGAACCGCGTGCTCGCCGAAGCGCTGAAGGCCCTCATCGAAGGAGAAGTTGATGACCGTTGAGCTCGACACCGGCTGGAATCTGCGCAGCGTGATGGCTTCGCGCGGGATCTTCCAGACCTCCAAGCTGAAGCCCCTGCTCGAAGAGCGCGGCATCGACCTGTCCCGGGAGCAGGTCTATCGGCTGGTGACTCAGCCGCCACAGCGGGTGCGTCTTGACGTGTTGGCGGCGTTGTGCGATGCACTGGAGTGCTCGCTCAACGATCTCGTGACGATCACTCGCCGGGAGGCCTTGGCCCCGGTGGCGGTGGGCGAGGAGGCGACACGGGGGTCGATCGGTGATCTCCGTCCTGTTCGCGCGGCGATTCGTCGGCCGCGTACGAAGTAGCCGCGGTGGCCAAGCCTCCGCAGCTGCCGCGAGTCGCTGAAGTCGTCGCTCTCGTCCACCCTCTCGTTCCCGAAATCTCTCGCGAGCGAATCGCTGAGATCGTGCATTCGGTTGCGCCAGTACCCCTCACGCAGCGGCTTCTTGAGCTCGCGCTGATCAAGCAGCCCGGAGTCCTGGAGGGGCAGCATGCGAACGTGCCGGGGACCGTTCAGGATCTGGCCCGCGCGCTGGTCGAAGAAGGGGCAAGCCGGGTGATGCTGCCGACGTGCGAGTCCTGCGGACGCGCGGTGAGAATGCCCCACAAGACGCCGGGCGGTGGTCGGCACTGCTCCCGATGCGAGCGGAACGCCCGGTCCGTCTCGTGCGCGTCCTGTGGCCGGGTCCGGCCCGTGCAGCGCACGATCGACGGACAGCGCTTTTGCCGTGACTGTTGGCGAGCCGACCCTCGATCGTTCGGCGACTGCTCGCGGTGCGGTCAGCATGCGACCATCATCGTCCGTCGCCCGGAACTGGTCTGTCTGGCCTGCTACACCGCACCGATCAAGACCTGTGGTCTCTGCGGAGAACCTGGCCGCGTCGCCTCCCACCTCGACGGACGACGAGTATGCGCGCGCTGCTACTACGCGATGCGCAGACCACAACCTTGTCCCGAGTGCGCGCGCAGGGTGTTCCTGACCGGCTTCATGAATGGCCAGATGGTCTGCGCCGACTGCGCGGGCACTCCGATCACGATGGCCTGCCCCGGATGCGGCTCGATCGAGGAGATCCGCAAACATCACCTCTGCGTCGAGTGCCGCCGGCCCGTCGCGATCCAGCAACTGCTCGCCGACGATGCGGGAGAGATCCGCGCGGACCTCCACCCCCTTGCTGACTATCTGCTCACGCACCATGGCAAAGCGGCGTCGCTCGAACGCTGGCTGCACAAGAGCAAGTGCGCGATGGTGCTCCGCGAGCTCGCGGACGGGACCCTGCCGCTCACCGCCGAGGCGATCATCACCCGAGCCCGGTCGGGACAGTCGGTCGCGTTCCTCCTCTCACTGCTGGTCCGTTCCGGCGTGCTGCCGGAGCTCGACGTCGAGGGCACGCGTTTCACCCACTGGCTCAACGACTGGCTCGATGGCATCGACCATCCCGAGGACCGGTTGATCCTGCGCCGATACTGCACCTGGGAGCTCCTCCGATCCACTCGGGCACTGCGCATCGCGTCCAGCCCTGCTTCCGGATTCCAGAGGCAACGGACTGCGCTGAAGTACTGCGCCGCGTTCCTTGGAGAGATCCGGTCGCACCAGGAGACGCTGGCGACGTTTCCGCAGCGCCTACTCGACGCGCATCTGACCGATTCGCCCAGCCAACGCGACGCGCTGGCACCGTTCACTCGCTGGCTGCGAAAGCACCGGTTGAGCACCCTTCGCGTCGAGTTTCGAGCCCATCACCTCGAAGGGCGAGACTATGCCTCCGACCACCGATGGCAGATGGCCCGCAGGTTCCTGTCCGATGCCGACATGGACCCGAAGACCCGGGCCGCGGGTCTCCTCGTACTGCTCTACGGCATCCAGCTGACCCGCATCGTCACGATCACCCGGGCACAGGTCGATACGAGCTCGCAGCCCGTGACGCTCACCGTCGGAGCCGAGCCGATCAAGGTCCCAGAGATCCTCGGCGACGCCATCGTCGAGCTCGTCGATGCCACAAAGGGCCATCCTGAAGGGTGGTTGTTCCCCGGCCGGAACCCGGGCCGTCACCTCACCCCGGGGCCGCTCAGCCGTCGCCTTCGCGCCGAAGGCCTGCTTGCCGGGAGCGCCCGCACGACAGCGCTCATCGAGCTCACCCGGCAACTGCATCCCCGGATCGTCTCGGATCTCCTCGGCATCACGACGGCATCCGCTGCCTCATGGTCGCGTCTCGCCGGTGGCGAGTGGTCCGATTACCCGGCTCTCCGCTCCACCCACCCCTGATCAAGCATCACCCGTCAGAGCCGGGCCGGAAATCGCTTCGCGCAGTTGCTCGACGGTCGGAGGGCCTCCCAGCCCGGCAGGGGTACGGAACACCCGGCAGGCGAGCCCGACCGGCGTGTGCTCGTCGGCGTAGGGATCGACGCCGTCGACGAGGACGGTCGGTGACCCGTGGAATCCGAGGCGCTCGGCGTCCTCGGCGGTCTCGACCAACTGTCGTGTGACGCGGATATCTGATCGACCGTCGAGCAGCTCAGCAAGCCGGCGGTCGAGTACTTCCCAGTTCGGGCAGCCGTCGAAGTACTGCAGGGTGATCTCCATGGTTGGCCCTCTCAGTTCTCGGTGCCGCGGAGCATCAGGAGCGCTCCGGCAATCGTAGCGGTGACGATCACGATGTCGGCGAGGTTCCCGATGAACCAGTTGCCGTAGGCGAGGAAGTCGACGACGTGCCCCCGGGCGAATCCTGGTTGGCGGAAAAGCCGGTCGCCGGCGTGCGAAGCAGCGGCCCCGCCGAGCGCACCGATCACGATCGCCCACCCGGGGCGTCGGACCCGGAACGCGAACACGATCGCGGTGGCCGTGGCCGCGACGGCGATGAGAGCGAACACCCAGGTGAAGCTCTCCCCGAAGGAGAACGCCGCGCCGGGGTTGTACGCGAGCTGCAGGCCCAACAGGTCGCCGATCAGCGGGATGCGCTCGTGCTCCGACAGGGTGGCCTCGGCCCACACTTTCGTTCCCTGATCGATCACGACGACGACCACTGCGATCAGAAGCGCCCAGGCAGTGAGCCGCCAGCGTCCTCTCTGCGGACGCTCTCCCGACGCCGATGCCGACTCAACGTCGGTATTCGTGTCCGGGGTCATGCGAGGGCCTCGAAGAGACGGACGATAACGCCGGATTCAATGAGGATGAACAGGCCCAGGCCGATGAACACGACGGGGACGAGCCAGTGCTCGACACGTTCGAGCGTTTCGGTGACGGCCTTGTGGGTGCCGATCAGTCGCCCGGCAGCGCACCAGACGGCGACGAGGATCAGGAACACGACGATCATGACCGCGACGTCGCCGGGCGAGCTGGTGCGGAAGATCGGCGTGTAGAGGGAGATGTTGTCGGCCCCGTTGGCGATCGTGATCCCGGCGACCCCCCATAGTCCGACCGCGGTGATCTTGGAGTCGTCATCATCGTCGTCGCCGTTACGGCGCAGGCCGCGAATGAGCGTCCAGATGCCGATGCCGAGCGGGATCAGACCCAGGAAGCCGACCCATTCGTCCGGGACGATCGTGAGACCGAGCGCGGCGATCACGCTGATCACGACGAGTGTGATGAACCCGAGGTACTGGCCTGCGACGATCTGCCACGGTCGCGGCTTTCCCCGGCTGGAGGCGAGGAACAGCACGGTGAGCACGACGATGTCGTCGATGTTGGTCGCCGCGAACAGGCCGATCGCCGACCCGATGGTTGCGAGCATCAGCTTTCCATTCGTGGTGTGCGGGTGCGTGCGGCGCGCAGGCCGTTGAGGATCACGATGACCTCCGCGACCTCGTGGACCAGGACGACAGCCGCGAGCCCCAGGACCCCGAAGAGCGCGAGCGGGAGCAGTGCGGTGATGATCAGCAGGGACAGGATGATGTTCTGGTTGATGATCCGCCGGCCCCGCCGCGCGTGATCGAACGCCCGCGGGATGAGCCGCAGATCATGACCCGTGAAGGCCACGTCCGCAGACTCGATCGCCGCATCGGAGCCGGTCGCTCCCATCGCGATGCCGATGTCCGCGGACGCCAGGGCCGGGGCGTCGTTGATGCCGTCACCGATCATCGCGACCGATCCCGCCTTCGACAACTCGCCGATCGCGGTCGCCTTGTCCTCAGGGCGCAGCTCCGCGCGCACATCAGCGATCCCGGCCTGCGCAGCCAGCGCACGAGCGGTGCGGGCGTTGTCCCCGGTGAGCATCGTCATGCCGACGCCCTGATCCGCAAGCGTGCGGACCACCTCGGGGACTTCCGGACGCAGCTCGTCGCGGACGCCGATCGCCGCGACCGGTGCCTCGTCGCGGTGCACGATCACGACAGTCATGCCCTGCTCCTCAAGCCCTGCAACCCGGTCGCCGAGCTCGCCGGCGTCGAGCCAGCGGGGGCTGCCGACCGTGATACGAGCGCCATCGACGGTGCCGTCGATGCCGTGCCCGGCCTGCTCGGTCACATCCGCGGCCACGGGAACACCCGGGGCTGCAGCGGTGATCGCCGCCGCAAGGGGATGCGTGCTGTGCTGCTCCAGAGCCGCCGCCCAAGCCAGCGCCTGCTCCTCGGCAATGCCGTTCGCAGTGAGGACCGCGGTGACCGCGGGCTCGTTACGGGTCAGGGTGCCGGTCTTGTCGACCGCGACGTGCCGGACCGTGCCGAAGCGCTCGAAGACCGCGCCGGACTTGATGATCACGCCGAACTTGCTCGCCGCGCCGATCGCGGCAACGACCGTCAACGGCACCGAGATCGCCAGCGCGCACGGAGAGGCCGCTACCAGCACGACGAGCGCACGAGTGATCCATACCTCCGGGTCGCCCAGCAGTGACCCAATGATCGCGACGAGCGCTGCGAGAATCAGCACACCGGGTACGAGCGGGCGGGCGATCCGGTCCGCGAGACGCGCACGCTCGCCCTTCTCCGTCTGCGCTTTCTCGACCAACTCCACGATCGTCGTAAGCGAGTTATCGGTACCGGCCGCAGTCGCCTCGACCTCCAGCACGCCGGAGCTGTTAATCGCGCCGGCCGACACCGCGTCCCCGGGCTCGACCTCGACGGGGATCGACTCCCCGGTGATCGCCGAGGTGTCCAGGCTTGAGCGGCCAGAGCGGACGATCCCGTCGGTTGCGATCCGTTCGCCCGGGCGGACCACCATGACCTGGCCGACCGTCAACTCCCTCGCCGGCACCTGCGCAGAGACGCCGCTCTGCAGCACGGTCGCCGTCTCCGGCACGAGCTTCAGCAGCGCCCGCAGGCCGCCACGGGCACGGTCCATCGCCTTGTCCTCAAGCGCCTCAGCAATCGAGTACAAGAACGCCAGAGCCGCAGCCTCCTCCACATAGCCGAGGATGACCGCGCCGATCGCGCTGATCGTCATCAGCAGCCCGATACCGAGCTTGCCCTTGAACAGCTTCCGGATCGCGCCAGGAGTGAACGTCGACGCGCCCAGCAGCAGGCCGATCCAGAACAGTACGAGCGCCGGGATCTCGAGCCCGGACCATTCAAGGATCAGACCAGCCAGGAACGCGACACCGGAGAAGACCGGCACCATGATCCCACGGTCCCTCCACCAGGGCCGCTCCACCTCTTCGGTCTCATCCTCCGCCGCAGTGGCAGGCTCGTGCTCGCAGCTACACGCCGCGCTCACGCGTCCGCCCCTGTACCGCAGCAGCCCGGCACCGTGCACGACGAGTCCACACACGGCGCGTGCTCATCGACCGCCAGCGTCACATCCACGAGCGCGACGAGCGCAGCCGCAAGATGCGGGTCAGCGATCTCGTAGCGCGTCTGGCGACCCTCAGGCTCGGCGACCACGATCCCGCAGTCACGCAGGCACGTCAGGTGGTTCGAGACGTTCGAGCGGGTCAGCTCCAGCTCGCGCGAGAGCACGGCCGGATAGCTCGGGGCGTTCAGCAGAGTCATCAAGATCCGGGAGCGCGTCGGGTCCGCCATGGCCCGGCCGAGCCGGTTCATGACGTCGAGGCGCGAAGCAATAGTCAGCATGTACTGAACTATACAGCAAGCGCTGATCAATCATTGGTGATCAGTGCCCCACCATTCATTGGGAGAAGAGTCGGAAGCCGCTGAATACGCAACTCAGCAACAATCGGCGCTACCAGTATCTGCGATGGCGACGTGCAGGCGCGACCCGTCGGGAAGAGACGCATCCACGAACGGCTGACTGATGTCGACGCGGCGGCCGGTCGACTGCAGCATCCGTTCGACGAGATCGCGCAGGGCCGACTCGGTGAGACGCAGCTCGATCCGTTCGGCGACCCCGCCGCGCGCGATGTGGATGCTCTCGGGACCGTTGAGCCAGATCTCCTCGATGTCCGGGTCGTCGAGAAGAGACTGCAGTGCTCCGAACCCGCTCACCGACGCGAGCACGTCGCGCACGCATGCGGCTTCGTCATCGATCATCGCCGCACCCCGTGCGAGCGCCAGGTCGTTGAACCTGCGCACCTCGGCGAGCGTGACGCTGCGCGCCGCCGCGGCGTCGAATGTCGGATCTGTCCCCTCAGCGCGGAGTCGCTGCCGCACGCGCTCGGCGACGAGGACGGAAGGCTGGATCACCCGAGCATCCTCGCAAGGATCGGGCGCCGCCCGTCGGAGTTATCCACAGAGACAGGTCCCTGGCTGCGGGCGGATGCTCAGCAACGCGCGATCCCCCGGTCAGTAGACTTATCCCACCGCGCGGGAGTGGTGGAATTGGCAGACACGCAGGATTTAGGTTCCTGTGCCCTAGGGCGTGTGGGTTCAAGTCCCACCTTCCGCACCGATCTGTCGCATCCCCCGCGACCGACGACTTGACCGCCGCACACATCACTACGACGGGAACTCCATGCATCACGCCGCTCTCATCCCCTGGCTCGACCCGGCCACCATCATCGGTTCGGCAGGCCCCTGGGCGCTTCTCGTGGTGTGCTTCATCGTCTTCGCCGAAACCGGCCTGTTGGTGGGATTCCTGCTGCCTGGTGACACGCTGCTCGTCATCTCGGGACTGCTGTCGCACCCGATCGCGGGTTCGGAGCACGGGGTCTTCGGCATCAACGTCTGGATCGTCGCGCTGCTCATCGGCCTGTCGGCATTCGTCGGCGGTGAAGTCGGCTATCTCATCGGCCACAAGGGCGGACCCGCAGTCTTCGAACGCAAGGAATCGGGCCTTTTCAGCAAGAAGAACGTCGAACGGACGAACGCCTTCTTCGAGCGCTTCGGAGGTATCACGGTCATCCTCGCCCGCTTCGTGCCGATCGTTCGCACCTTCGCGCCGGTCGCCGCCGGCGTGGGCCACATGCCGTGGCGTCGCTACACGCTGTACAACCTGATCGGCGCGATCCTCTGGGGCTTCGGACTGACGATGTTCGGCTACGCCATCGGGTTCATCCCGCCGGTGGCCGACTTCGTCGAGAGCTACATCGACCTGATCCTGCTCGCCGCTGTCGGTGGCACCGCGCTGATCACCGTCTGGCACTACTTCTCCGAGCGTCACAAGGCCAAGAAGGAGGCCGCAGCCGGTGAGGGTGAGACCGACGCCGCCGAGGCCGAAGAGCTCGCGCTCGACCCCGAGGTCTTCGACCGCGCTCCCGACTTCGACGGCGACGGCAAGCACTGATCGCAGGCCGATGAAGGCGGGCTGACTCAGCCCGCCTTCTTCTTGCTCGGGCTCTTCTTGGCGCTCGTCTTCTCGTCGGACGACTCCGATCGCGCGGCCTTCGTACGAGCGACGCTGGCACGAAGCGCCTCCATCAGGTCGATGACCTCGCCGCTCTTGGCGTCGCCGTCGCCCTCGGACTCGCCGAACGTCTCCGACACGTCGAAAGTGTCGCCGGCCTCGATCTTGGCGTCGATCAGGGTCCGCAGCTCCTTCTGGTACTCGTCCACGAACGACTCGGGGTCGAAGTCGGCCGAGTAGCTGTCGACGAGGGACGCCGAGAGCTCCAGCTCCTTCTTCGAGATCCGCACGTCCTCATCGAGCGCCGGGAACTCCGCCTCGCGCACCTCGTCGGCCCACAGCAGGGTCTGCAGCACGAGCACTTTGCCTCGCACGCGGAGTGCGGCAAGACGGGTCTTCTGGCGCAGAGTGAAGCGCACGATCGCCGTGCGGTCGGTCTGCTCGAGGGTCCTCCGCAGAAGCACATACGCCTTGGGCGACTTCGAGTCGGGCTCGAGGTAATACGGCTTGTCGAGGGTGAGCAGGTCGACCTGGTCGGAGGGCACGAATTCGACGACGTCGATCTCGCGACTCTTCTCGGCGGGCAGGGCCGCCAGGTCGTCCTTCGTGAGAACCACCGTCTGCCCCTCGTCGACGTAGGCACGATCGATGTCGGCGTAGGCCACGGTCTCGCCGCACACCTCGCAGGTGCGCTGATACCGGATGCGCCCGCCGTCCTTCTCGTGCACCTGGTGCAACGGCACGTCGTGGTCCTCGGTGGCGGAATACACCTTGACCGGCACGTTCACGAGGCCGAAGGTCAACGCGCCCTTCCAGATCGTTCTCATGACCCCAGTGAACACCAGCCGCCCCGGTGGGGGCCAGTACCTTGACTACGCTGGCGTCATGGTCCCGGAGGCGCAGAATGTGCAGATCGACGGTCGTCGGCTGCGCATCACCAATCTCGACAAGGCCGTCTACCCCGATTCCGGCACCACCAAGGGCGAGATCATCGCCTACTACACGGCGATCGCGCCCCATATCCTGCCGCTGCTCGACGGACGACCGGTCACTCGCAAGCGCTGGGTCGAGGGAGTGGGAACCGCGGATGCTCCCGCCGACGCGTTCTTCACCAAACAGCTCGAGCCCGGCGCGCCGAGCTGGATCCCCCGACACGAGATCCAGCACTCCGACGGCCCCAAGGCCTACCCCCTCGTCGAGGACGTGCCGACCCTGGTCTGGCTCGCACAGGTCGCGGCGATCGAGCTGCATGTGCCCCAGTGGCGCTTCGCCCCCGACGGGCTGCCCGGCAAGCCCGACCGCCTCGTGCTCGACCTCGACCCTGGCCCCGGTGTCGGACTCGCGCAGTGCGCCGAGGTCGCTCGCATCGCCCGAGGCCTGTTGACCGACATCGGGCTCGTCCCGGTGCCCGTCACCAGCGGCAGCAAGGGCATCCACCTTTACGCGGCACTGCCGGGTCAGCAGACCAGCGATGAGATCTCCTCGGTCGTCAAGGAGATCGCCCGGCTCATCGAGACCGAGCATCCGGATCTCGCGACGAGCACCATGGCCAAGGCCGCGCGCGGAGGCAAGGTCTTCCTCGACTGGAGCCAGAACAACGGCAAGAAGACCACGATCTCCCCGTACTCGATGCGAGGACGAGCGCAGCCATGGGTGGCCGCGCCCCGTACCTGGGAGGAACTCGACGACCCTGATCTGGCGCAGCTCGACTTCGCGAGTGTGCTCGAGCGGGCGGAATCCGGGCTGGATCCGCTCGCCCCTCTTCGCACCGAGCACGCACTTGAGCGCCCGCGCCGGGTCGAGGCGAAGTCGGAGCAGGCCCCCGCAGATGCGATGGCCACACGACCGGCTTCCGCGCGCCACCGCCCGCGCATCTCCGGGTCGCCGAGTGCGGCCCGGCCCGTCTCCCCCGCATCCGTCTCCCCCATGCTCGCCGAGAACGGCACACCGGCCATCGCGCGCGGCCTCAGCTCGCCCTCGTGGGTCGAAGTGAAGTGGGACGGCATCCGCGCTATCGGCACCTGGGCCGACGGACGGATGCTGCTGCACGCCCGCAGCGGCACCGACATCACTGCCCGCTACCCCGAGCTGACTGCTGATGGAGCACCCTCCCTGCCGGTGGGCGACGCCGTCGTCGACGGCGAGGTGGTGGCTTTCGACGCGCAGGGTCGCCCGAGCTTCGCACTGCTGCAGAACCGCATGCACCTGACGAGGCCCCGTGAGATCGAGCGCGAGGTCGTGCGCACCCCGATCGTCTACATGGTCTTCGATCTGCTGCGCCTCGACGGCCACGACCTCAGCTCGATGCCGCTCTCGCAGCGACGCACCCTGCTCGAGGACGTCATCTCCGACCTCGATGCGCCGGTGCAGGTGCCGCCCGTGTTCGATGACCTCGATGCGGCCCTGGCTGCGAGTGACGAGTTCGGCCTCGAAGGTGTCGTCGTGAAGGATCCGACGTCGCGCTACCGCCCGGGCCAGCGCTCGCCCTCGTGGCTCAAGCTCAAGCACACGCGGATGCAGGAGGTCGTCATCGTCGGCATCCGCCCGGGCAAGGGCGACCGTGAGGGGACGTTCGGCTCACTGCTGCTCGCGGTACCCGACGAAGGCCGGCTGCGGTACGTCGGCCGCGTGGGCACGGGCTTCAGCGACCGCATGCTGCGCGACCTGCTGGCCCGCCTCGCGACCCTGCGCGTCGAGTCGGCGCCGCTCGACGGCGTCCCGGCTCTCGATGCCTCAGACGCTCTGTGGGTCGAGCCAGAGCTCGTGGGCGAAGTCGAGTTCGCGAACTGGACTCCCGACGGAGTGCTGCGACACTCGCGTTGGCGAGGGCTCCGCCCCGACAAGACCCCTGCAGAAGTCGTCGTCGAAACCTGACGCCTCAGGCGTGACGCGGCTCGCAATCCGACTGCTCGGCCGGCTCGATCTGGAACGTCGAGTGTGCGACATCGAAGTGGTGTGCCAGGCACGACTGCAGATCGTTCAGCAGCTTCGTGGAGCGTCCGTCGGCGAGCAGTGCGGGTTCCACGCTCACATGTGCGCTGAAGACGGGTGCCCCGCGCGTCAGCTGCCATACATGAACGTCATGCACTCCGATCACGCCGTCATAGTCGAGCAGGTGCTGACGGATCTCGCTGACCGCGGTGCCCTTCGGCGCCGATTCGGAGAGCACCGAGAACACCTCGCGCAGCAGCGAGATCGCCCGAGGGATGATCAGCACCGCGATCATCAGCGAGGCGATCGCATCCGCAGGCATCCACCCGGTCGTCACGATCACGATCGCGGCGATGATCACCATCGCCGACCCGATCAGGTCGCCCATGACCTCGAGGTAGGCACCGCGGACGTTGATGCTGGTGCGCTGTGCGCGGCTGAGCAGCCACATCGAGATCGCGTTCGCGACGAGACCCACGACGGCGACGATGAGCATCAACCCGCCGACGACCTCGGTCTCACCCGGGTTCAGCAGCCGCCCGACGGCTTCGAACGCGACCCAGCCCGCGAGCAGGATCAGGATGATCGCGTTGATGAGGGCTCCGAACACCTCTGCGCGCTGATACCCGAAGGTGCGCCGGTCATCGGCCGGGCGTGCGGCGACCGCCGCAGCGATGAGCGCGATCACGAGAGCCGACGCGTCGGTGAACATGTGGGCGGCATCGGCCAGCAGCGCGAGCGAGCCGGTGAAGATCGCCCCCACGACCTGCACGACCATGATGGTCGCGGTCAGACTCAGCGAGATAGCCAGAAGGCGACGATGACTGGCTGAGCGGATGCCGCCGGCGGCGGGCGCATGATCGTGCATGTCTCCAGGCTAGACCGGCTCTCACGCGCGTCGGCGGGGATCGACCTAGTCGGGAATGGTGATGATTCTCAGTAGTCGATTGCTCAGCGCGCGCGGGAGTACTCGAGCATGACGCAGCCGTTGTCGAACGAGCGCACCTGATCGAGCGAGAACTGGGTCGGGGAGAACTGGTGGCGAACCATCGGGATGCCGGTGCCGGCGATCAGCGGGTACTTCTTGACGATCAGCCGATCGATCTCGTCGAGGAGGACGCCCGCGAGTGAGGCTCCGCCCGCAAGATAGATGCCGAGCCCGTCCTCCGCCTTGAGCTGCCGAACCCGCGCGACGGGGTCTGTGCCCACGACCTCGACGTTGGCTTCGCCCGGGTCTTCGAGCGAGCGGCTGAACACGACCGTGCGCAGGTGCGCGTATGGGTCGGTGATGCCGACCTGCAGCGCGGGCTCGTAGGTGCGTCGTCCCATGACCACCGTGTCGAACCGGGTCAGCGGCTCGACCGCGCCGCCACTCGCCGCGCGGACGTGCGCCGGCTGGATGTCGGCGAACTCGGCGCCCAGCGTCTCGGCGAAGGCTGGGGTCACCGGGTAGAAGTCGACCTCATCGTCGGGGCCTGCGATGAACCCGTCGAGGGTGACTCCGATGTAGTAGGTGAGGTCTCTCATGCCGACCACGATAACCACTACGCATGAAGTACGTCAAGCGTAGTGGTTACTATGCAGGTCAGAGATCGGCGAGCAGAGGCAGTAGCTCGACGAAGGCGCGGGCGCGGTGCGACTGCGCCTGCTTCTCCTCCGAGGTGAAGTCGCCGACGGTGCGCTCACCCCCCTCGGCCTGGCCATCCGGGATGAAGATCGGGTCGTATCCGAAGCCGCCTCCGCCGGATGCCTCGGTCGCGAGGCGACCCGGCCAGTTGCCCACGACGACATGTTCGCGGCCGTCAGGAGCGACCAGCGCGATCGTCGAGTTGAAGTGCGCGGCGCGATGCGGGTCGGCGATGTCGTGCAGCTGGTCGAGCAGCAGCTCGAGATTGGCCGCGGCATCCTTCTTCTGCCCCGCCCAGTAGGCCGAGAACACCCCCGGCGACCCGCCCAGCACGTCGACGCAGATGCCCGAGTCGTCGGCCAGAGCCGCGAGACCCGTGTACTGCGCGGCGGCGCGCGCCTTGATGAGCGCGTTCTCTGCGAACGTGACGCCATCCTCGACCGGCTCCGGACCGTCGTACGCGATGATCTCGAGATCGGGGCGCGCCGACGCGACGATCTGCTGGAACTCCGCGACCTTGTGCGGATTGTGGGTGGCCAGGACGACCTTCATCAGCCCGCGAGCGCCTTCAGCTGGTGGTCCTTCAGGTCGGCGCAGCCCGCGACGCCCAGGTCGAGCAGGGCGTCGAGCTCGCGCTTGTCGAACGGCGCCCCCTCTGCGGTGCCCTGCACCTCGACGAAGAGCCCACGACCGGTCACGACGATGTTCATGTCGGTCTCGGCGCGGACGTCCTCGACATATGCGAGATCGAGCATGGGCTCGCCGTCGATGATGCCGACCGAGATCGCGGCCACCGAATCGAGCAGCGGCGTCGCGTTCTTGCCGATGAACTTCTTCTCCCGGCCCCACTCGATCGCGTCTGCCAGCGCGACGTAGGCCCCGGTGATCGCGGCGGTGCGCGTCCCTCCATCGGCCTGCAGCACGTCGCAGTCGATGACGATCGTGTTCTCGCCGAGCGCCTTGGTGTCGACCACGGCACGGAGCGCGCGACCGATCAGACGGGAGATCTCGTGCGTGCGGCCGCCGATGCGGCCCTTGACGCTCTCACGATCGTTGCGGCTGTTGGTCGCGCGAGGGAGCATCGAGTACTCGGCCGTGACCCACCCCTTGCCCTTGCCGGTGAGCCAGCGAGGCACGCCATTCGTGAACGATGCCGTGCACAGCACCTTGGTTCCGCCGAAGCTGATCAGGGCCGATCCTTCGGCGTGGCTGCTCCATCCGCGCTCGATCGTGATCTCGCGGAGCTGGTCGGTGGAACGGCCGTCGGCGCGGACGATGCTGGTCATGGGGTTCCTTCGGGTGGAGGTGGATGAAGCGGGTGCTGCAGGAGGGCTAAGACCCGGAGGCCGTCGCGGGGAGCGTGATGACGCCGGTCTGCACGAGCTGCACGTCGCGCACCTCCCGGCCCATCAGACGGTTGGCGAGGGCGGTGAACTCGGTCGTCGAGTCGCCGGTCGCCTCGTAGACGTAAGAGGCCATGGCGTCGGGCGATGCGAGCAGGTCGCCTCGCACGAGCTGACGGTACACATCACCGGCGGTCTCGTCGTCGCTGGAGACCAGCGTGACGCCCTCCCCCATCACGTAGCTGATCGCGCCGCGGAGGAACGGGTAGTGCGTGCATCCGAGCACCAGGGTGTCGACGCCGGCATCGCGGAGCGGCGCGAGGTACTCCTCGGCGGTGGCGAGCACCTCCGGCGTGCCGGTGATGCCGCCCTCGACGAACTCGACGAAACGAGGGCACGCGGCAGTGAACACCTCGAGGCGCTCGTTCACCTCGAGCATGTCCTGATAGGCACGGGAGCCGATCGTCCCGACTGTGCCGATGACGCCGACGCGGCCGTTGCGCGTGGTCGAGACGGCTCGGCGCACTGCCGGACCGATCACCTCGACGACGGGGATGTCATACCGCTCCCTGGCATCGCGGAGCATGGCAGAGGATGCGGTGTTGCAGGCGATCACGAGCATCTTGACGCCCTGCTCGACCAGCGTGTCGAGGACCTCGAGGCCGTAACGCCGCACGTCCGCGATGGGCTTCGGGCCGTACGGGGAGTGAGCCGTGTCGCCGATGTAGACGAACGATTCCCGGGGCAGCTGGGCTCGGATGGCACGTGCCACCGTGAGTCCGCCGACACCGGAGTCGAAGATTCCGATCGGGGCGTCGTTCATGACTACCCAGCCTACCTGCGCGCGACCGCGTCATGCTCAGGAACCGGTGCGGGTGTCGTCACTAAGCTGAGCGGATGACGACGTCCACGGCGCTTCTGACCGACCGTTACGAACTCACCATGCTCGCCGCCGCACTGCGCGACGGCACAGCATCACGACCCAGTGTGTTCGAACTGTTCTCCCGGCGACTGTCCGGAGGCCGCCGCTTCGGCGTCGTGGCCGGCACCGGTCGCCTCCTCACGCTGCTGCGCGAATTCCGCTTCGGAGACGACGAGCTGCGCTTCCTCCGCGACAACGACGTGGTGGATGCCGACTCGCTCACCTATCTCGAGAACTACCGGTTCACCGGCTCGATCCGGGGCTACCGCGAGGGCGAGCTGTACTTCCCCGGATCGCCGATCCTGACGGTGGAAGGCAGCTTCGCCGACGCCGTCGTGCTCGAGACGTTGGCTCTCAGCGTCCTCAACCATGACTCGGCCGTCGCCACCGCGGCTTCTCGCATGAGCATCGCGGCGGGCGAGCGTCCGCTGGCCGAGATGGGTTCCCGCCGCGCCGCCGAGCAGTCCGCCGTGGCCGCCGCACGAGCCGCCTACATCGCCGGCTTCCGCGCGACGAGCAACCTCGAGGCCGGGCGTCGATGGGGAATCCCGACGATGGGCACCGCCGCGCACTCGTGGACCCTTCTGCACGAGACCGAAGAAGAGGCCTTCCGCTCGCAGATCGACAGCCTCGGAACCGACACGACCCTGCTCGTCGACACCTACGACATCCGCACCGGCGTCGAGACGGCCATCCGCGTCGCCGGCACCGGCCTCGGCGGTGTGCGCATCGACTCGGGCGACCTGCCGATCGTCGCAGCGGAGGTGCGGGCGCAGCTCGACGAACTCGGAGCGACAGGAACCCGCATCACGGTCACGAGCGACCTCGACGAGTACGCGATCGCCGCCCTCGCGGCGTCACCGGTCGACGCGTACGGTGTGGGCACCTCAGTGGTCACCGGATCCGGATACCCCACGGCGAGCATGGTCTACAAGCTCGTGGCCCGTCAGGATCCGAGCGGAGCGTGGATCGGAGTCGCGAAGGCCTCGACCGACAAGGCATCGCACGGCGGGCGCAAGGCCGCATTCCGCACCCTCGTCGACGGCGTCGCCGAGGCTGAGACCGTCGTCGTCTCAGACGGCTTCGAAGAGCTCGACACTCCGGCGGAGCACGCCGACGGGCGTCCGCTGCAGACGACCTTCGTCGAGGCCGGCGAGATCGACACCGCGTTCGAAGGGCCTGAGGGCACCGCCTCGGCGCGAGCTCATCACCTTCGGGTGCGTGAGGAGCTTCCTGTTCGGGCGCTCGCGCTCAGCAAGTCGGACCCGGCGATCCCCACCGTCTTCGTCGACGCGAGTTGACTGCCGCTGAGCCGGTGTGAGCTCAGCCGACCATCGTCTCGTAGATCTCCTTGCACGTGGGGCAGATCGGGAACTTCTCCGGGTCGCGACCCGGCGTCCACTTCTTGCCGCACAGCGCGCGCACCGGCTTGCCGGTGATCGCCGATTCGAGGATCTTGTCCTTCTTGACGTAATGGGAGAAGCGCTCGTGGTCGCCCGGCTCGAGGTTCTCCTCGCGGAGGAGTTCTTCCAGTTCGCGATCAAGCGTTGCCACGCCGCCCTGATCGGGGCTGTCCAGCGGAGTACTCATGCCGAGAGTCTAGCCGCGGAAGCGCCCGGTTGGGCGGCTGTCACGCGGTCTCGACGAACTCCATGAGCCGCTCGCCCTCGTGCTCGAAGATGCGCCCACCCACACCGACACCGATCGCGAAGACCGCGATGCCGGTCGCGAGTCCGGCCCAGAACGTCGCGGGGGCGAACTGCGACCCCTCGATCATCGTGAGCACCAGCAGCCAGATGGTCGGCACGCTCACGACGATCGCACCGAGGAACGCCGCAGCGGGGCCGTACGCACCGTGCGACGTGGGTCGCTGCGGCTGCTGGAACGGGCTGTCGCCGGGGCGCGAGACGGCGTAGGGAGCGATCACCGAGACGATGCTCGAGAATCCGAGAGCCGACAGCAACAGGCTGGCCCCGAGTCCAGTGAGCGGCAGAAGCAGGCGCCAGTCGTCGATCCACAGCAGCGTGAGAGGAACGGCGATCGCGAGCACCGGAACAGCCACGAGCATGACCGGGACGAGTCGTCCCAGGCGATCGGGGATGCCGCGGACGCCGCTGGCCACGTGCGTCCACAGTGCTGTGGAGTCGTAGGCGACATCGTTGTGCGGGAGCCACCCGAAGAACAAGGCCATCACCGGAACCGGAACGAGCGCAGCGATCTCGAGCGGCACGCCGGCCACGAGGAGAGGCAGCACGGTGAGCGCGCCCGCGACGGGGACGACGATGAGGTTCATGATGTACCTGCGGTCGCGCAGCCAGTAGACCAGGCTGCGAGAGGCGATCGCACCGAAGGCGTTCGACGGGAGCAGACCGAACCAGCCGAGACCCGAGCGCTCCCGCGAGGTCACGGGCCGCTCGGTGGTCGTGAGCAGTCTGCGCACGAGCCACGACCATGCCGCCCAGAGCACCACGGCGGTGACGAGAGCCACGATGCCGCTGATCCAGTTTCCGGTGACATCGTCTGTCGCGAACGAGAAGAGGAACCGCGACGCCGCAGCCAGGGGGGTGAAGCCGATCGTCGCCGTCAGCGACGCGACAGCCGCAGGAACCTGCCCGTCCCACTTGAGCGAGGCGAGGAACACGGCGACGGGGAACGCGATCACGATCACGGCCAGCGCGAAGAGGGCGGTGAGCTCGCGCGACCGACGCTCCGGCAGCAGCAGCGCGTTGACCGCCATGCCGATGCGCGCCGAGAGGATCGTCGACAGCAGGCTGACGAAGCTCACCAGCACCGCGACGAACCAGGGCGCACCGAGCCTGATCGCGACGATGCACACGCTGATGTTCACCGCGATCAGAGCAAGGCTCGGAACGCTGACGAATGAGGCGAGGGCGAGGATCCAGGGCATCTGCCGCTCGTCTACTCCGAACACCGCGAATCGCCGGGGATCGAGCTGGTCGACGGCGCCCACGAGGATCGGCCCGACCAGGAACCCCAGAAGCAGTGCGGCACTGCCGAGCACGATGACCGTGCGCGCGACGGCGACAGGGGCGTCGTCGAGACTGAGGACCGCAGCGCAGACCACAGCAGTCAGGACCACCACGACGGCGAGCATGACCAGGGTGCGCACCCGACGTTCGCCGCGAAGCGATCCGATCAGGAGCGCCGCCCTCAGTCGGAGAACGTGTGCAGCCACTCGAGCCCCTCCACCTCGCCGATGCCACCGGAGAGCTCGACGAACCGCGCTTCGAGCGTCTGCCCTGCGCGGACTTCGTCGATCGTGCCTTCGGCGAGCACCTCTCCCCCGACGATGATCGCGACGCGCGAGCAGACGCGCTCGACGAGATCCATGCCGTGGCTCGAGAGGACGACGGTGCCGCCGTGTGAGACATAGGCACGCAGGATGTCCAGGATCACCGCGGAGGACACCGGGTCGACGGCCTCGAACGGCTCGTCGAGCACCAGGACCCGCGGCGAGTGGATCATCGCGCCCGCGAGCATGATCTTCTTGGTCATACCGGCCGAGTAGTCGGAGACGACGCGGTTCAGCGCCTCTCCGAGGTCGAAGGCCCGTGCGAGGTCGGCGACGCGCTTCTCGATCACCGCCGATGCGAGCCCTCGCAGGAGCCCGTAGTAGTAGAGGAGCTGCCGCCCGGTGAGCCGGTCGAACGTGCGCAGGCGATCGGGCAGCACCCCCATCATGCGCTTCGCGGCGAGCGGCTTCGCCGACTGATCGATGCCGCAGATGGCGATGTCGCCCGCGTCAGCACGCAGAAGGCCCGCGACGATCGAGAGGGTCGTCGTCTTGCCGGCCCCGTTGGGACCGACGATGCCGTAGAACGACCCTGCGGGCACCGTGAGATCGATGCCGTTGACCGCGGTGTGGTCGCCGAAGCTCTTCACGAGGCCGCGGATGCGGATGGCTTCGGAGCCGGATGCCGCTTCGACTCCGCTGACGGCCTCATCCGTCTCGTCCACATCGGACACGGCGTCGACGACCTCGGAAGTCGCGTTCCCGTCGACGGACGGCTCCTCAGTGGACTCTGTGACCAGCCCGGCGTCCGCGGTGGCGTCTTCCACCGGTGCCGAATCGAGGGCGGGATCGGCGGGCGCATTCGCTGCTGATCGCGTGTGCGGAGTCGAATCGACGGGAGCAGACGTCGCGCCGTCTTCACTCTCGACCGCGAGCGCGTTCGAGGACGCCGCCGACTCGGTCGTCAGCGGCTGCGGCGCGGACTCGATGTGCATCTCGACCGCGACCTTCTCTTCGACAGCCTCATCCGTCGTGCCCGATCCTGTGGCTTCGAACTCGCGGGCACCAGCGTCGGAGGTGTTCACATCGGCCCCCGCCGTGTCCACTGCGACGGACTCGACCGCCGTAGCCTCGTCTGCCTCGGCCGCCGACGCCTTCGCGGCAGCCGCCTTGGCAGCGGCCCTCTTCGCCGCCGCGGTCTTCGCGGCCGCCGTTCTCGCGGCCGAGGTGCGTGCCGTGGACGTCGCCGCAGCGCTCTTCTCTGCCGCAGCCTTGGCGGCAGCCGTCTTGGCAGCAGCCGCCTTGGCCGCCGCTGTCTTGGCTGCCGTCGTCGTGGTCGCAGCGGAACGCGCCGACGCGGTCTTCGCGGCAGTCGAACGAGCCGTCGTGTCGCGCGTCGAGTTCTTGGCGGCGGCCGCGCGCGCCGCAGCGGTCGTGGTCTTCTTCGGTGCTGCGGATCGAGGACTGGCACTCGCGGAGTTCCGGTCGATCTTCAGCGCCGGCTCGGCGACCACCTCGACGGTCGCCGCCGCCTTCTCGGCTGCGGCTTTCGACGGGGCACGCGTGCCGGTCGTCTTCTTTGCGGGCGCCTTGCGGGCGGGAGTCTTCTTCGGGGCGGCGGGGGCGGCGTCAGCCACCTGATCGGTGCGGTCGTCGGAGGAAGAAGCAGTCACCGTCCTACGGTATCAACGGGCGCCGACTTTCTTCGGGTCACCGCAACAATTCGCCCGTACGATCGTCTCACCGACCTCTTGTCGCCCGGATCTGGACGAATCTGAGTGTTGGGTGTGTACTGGATCACGAATTGGCAACAGCGACCTCAACCCCCGGGGCTTCCCAGGCTTGATCGCTAGCATGACTCTCGGCACGACGAAGTGTCTGGTCGGTGAACCGACCGTGAACACATACTTCCTTTAGGAGCACTCGTGACTCTTCAGACCGTCATCCTCGCAGCTGGCATGGGCTCACGCCTGGGCCGCGCGCTGCCGAAGCCGCTCACGGAGCTGAGCGACGGCCGCACGATCATGCGCCAGCAGCACGACAACATCCGCGCCGCGTTCGGATCGGACGCCCGCATCACCGCCGTCGTCGGGTACCGCGCAGAGACCATCATCGAGGCGTTCCCGAACGTCAACTACGTGCACAACGAGCGCTACGACGAGACCAACACCTCGAAGAGCCTGCTGCGCGCCCTCGGCGCCACGGGCAAGTCGGGCGTGCTCTGGATGAACGGCGACGTCGTCTTCGACCCGATGATCCTCGGTCGGGCCGCTGCGTTCATCGAGCGCGACCAGTCGTTCGTCACGGTCAACACCTCGAAGGTCAGCGACGAAGAGGTCAAGTACACGGTCACGGCCGAGGGCTTCATCAACGAGCTGTCCAAGACCGTCAAGGGCGGCCTCGGCGAGGCCGTCGGCATCAACTACATCTCCTCCGCGAACAAGAAGGCGTTCATGCGCCAGCTGCAGCGCGTCGAGGACCAGGACTACTTCGAGCGCGGCCTCGAGCTCGCGATCGCCGAAGACGGACTGCTTCTCGAGCCGATGGACGTCTCCGACCTGTACGCGGTCGAGGTCGACTTCGCCGAAGACCTCGAGCGGGCGAACCTGTTCGTCTGATCGTCTTCCACGAAAGCCCGGCCCCGTCAAGGGGAGCCGGGCTTTCGGCGTTTTCGCGGCCGGGGTTCCTAGGATCGTTCCATGGCCCCCAAGGTGCACAAGATCCACTCCCTCCCAGACGACGCCGCGTGGGACAAGGGGGTGCCGCCGGTGGGCTCGGCTGAGCACCCGCTGATGGTCCGAGGACTCGATCGCGTTCTCGCCATCCAGCGCCCTCTCGTGCTCGCGCACATCCGCAGCATCCGCCTGAGGAACCCGCACGCGTCGCCCGAGCAGATCATCCGCATCCTCGAGCGTCGTTACCTCGCGGCGGTCACGACCGGTGGGGCAGCGGTCGGAGCGACCGCCGTGGTTCCCGGTATCGGCACAGGCATCACCCTCGCCCTCTCGGGAGTGGAGACCGTGGGGTTCGTCGAATCGACCGCACTGTTCGCGCAGTCGGTCGCCGAGGTGCATGGGATCGCCGTCTCCAACCCCGACAGGGCCAGGGCGCTGGTCATGACCCTGATGCTCGGCAAAGAGGGCGTGGCGCTCGTCGGACAGCTGGCCGGGCAGGCGTCGGGTCGCGGAGGCACGCGATCGTCGTACTGGGGCGAGACGGTGACCAAGTCGCTTCCTCGGGCCGCCGTCGGACCGCTGGTCGACCAGCTCAAGACCCGGTTCGTGAAGCAGTTCGCCGCGAAGGGCGGAGCCTCCTTCATCGGCAAGGCGCTGCCGTTCGGAGTCGGCGCCGCGGTGGGCGGCGCGGGCAACCACATCCTCGGACGCCGCGTCCTGACGACCTCGCATCACGCCTTCGGCGCGGCTCCCATGGACTTCCCGATCGAACTCGAGCCGGTGGACGGCGCAGAGAAGCTCGAACTGCGGATGCTGCACGGCGCGCAGTTCGTCGGGGGCGCCGTCGCGGGTGCGGCCGGCTCGGCAGCACGCGGAGTCGGCTGGGCGGGACGGAAGATCGTATCCGTCGGTCGCGGCCGCAGGAGCGGCGTCGACGAGATCGGCCCGTCGGGAACCCACCATCTTCCGGGCGAGCTCGGGTCCGGCGCGTCAGACGGCGGCCAGGACTGACGCGGTTCGGCATCCGCGGCCGCCACCGCCGACTGCACGACAGCCGCCAAAGGATCCGGCGACCCGTTGTGGCGAGCATCCAACGGACGGGGGCGACCCGACGATAGGGTGGAATCCGTGACGGACAAGCCCGAACTCTCGACCACCGCCGGCAGGATCGCAGACCTCCGCGCTCGCTACAACGAAGCCGTTGTCGACGCTGAGAAGGTCGCGCAGGAGAAGCAGCACGCCAAGGGCAAGATGACCGCCCGCGAGCGCATCGAACTGCTCGTCGATCCGGGGAGCTTCGTCGAGTTCGACGAGTACGTGCGGCACCGCACCACGTCATTCGGCATGGACCGCAACCGCCCGTACGGCGACTCGGTCGTCACGGGCGTCGGCACCATCCACGGACGCACGGTGGCGGTGTACTCGCAGGACTTCACCACGTTCGGCGGCTCTCTGGGCGAGGTCTCGGGCGACAAGATCATCAAGATCATGGAGTTCGCGCTGTCCGGCGGCATGCCGATCATCGGCATCCTCGATTCGGGTGGAGCCCGCATCCAGGAGGGCGTGCTCGCGCTCAGCAAGTACGGCGAGATCTTCCGGCTGAACACCCGTTCGTCCGGGGTCATCCCGCAGATCTCTCTCATCATGGGCCCCGCTGCTGGCGGCGCCGTGTACGGCCCGGCACTGACGGACTTCGTGATCATGGTCGACAAGACGAGCCAGATGTTCGTCACCGGCCCCGACGTGATCAAGACGGTCACCGGCGAGGACGTCGGCATGGAGGAGCTCGGAGGAGCCCTCACGCACAACACCCGCTCGGGTGTCGCCCATTACCTCGCTGAAGACGAGGACGACGCGATCGACTACGCGCGCACGCTGCTCGGCTTCCTCCCCGACAACAACATGGCGGAGATCCCGGCGTACGAGAGCGGCTTCGAGTGGGAGACGACGGATGCCGATCGCTCACTGAACACGATCATCCCGGACTCCGCCAACCAGCCCTACGACATCCACACCGTCATCGAGCACGTCGTCGACGCAGGAGACTTCATCGAGGTCCAGCCGCTCTTCGCGCCGAACATCGTGATCGGCTTCGGACGCGTCGAGGGCCGCTCCGTCGGCATCATCGCCAACCAGCCGTCGCAGATGGCGGGAACCCTGAACATCGAGGCGGGCGAGAAGGCCAGCCGGTTCGTGCGATTCTGCGACGCGTTCTCGATCCCGATCGTCACCCTCGTCGACGTGCCGGGGTACCTGCCTGGCACCGACCAGGAGTGGACCGGTGTGATCCGCCGTGGCGCGAAGCTCATCTACGCCTACGCCGAGGCGACGGTGCCGCTGGTCACCGTCATCCTGCGCAAGGCCTACGGCGGGGCCTACATCGTGATGGGCTCGAAGCAGCTCGGTGCGGACGTCAACCTCGCCTGGCCCACGGCGGAGATCGCCGTGATGGGCGGTCAGGGTGCGGTCAACATCCTCTACCGCGGCGAGATCAAGCGCGCCGAGGAGGCCGGCGAGGACGTCGCCGCCGTGCGCACTCGCCTCGCCAACGAGTACACCTACAGCGTGACCTCGCCCTTCCTCGCCGCCGAGCGAGGAGAGATCGACGGCATCATCGAACCGGCGAACACCCGCGTGTCGATCGCCAAGGCCCTCCGCGCCCTCCGCGGGAAGCGCGCCGAGCTGCCGCCCAAGAAGCACGGGAACATCCCGCTGTGACCATCCGTGCGACGCAGGACGCGACATCGGAGGAGCACCAGCTGCCGACGATGCAGATCACTCGGGGCGCTGCGACCGAGGAGGAGCTCGCGGCTCTCATCGCGGTGGTGAGCGACGCCTACGCGCAGGAGGCTTCCGAGGCCGTGGCAGACGAGCCTCGGGTGTCCGCGTGGGCTCGCACGCAGCGACCACTGCGGCGTCCGCTGCGACGCGACATCCCGTGGGGGCGCTTCACCCGGTGACCGCAGCGGGCACGGAGTGCCTGCGAGACCCGGAGCCCCCCAGCTACCGGGCCACGCAGACGACCCTCCGATTGATGCGGGGCCGTCGCCCCTGGCACCTTGTCACCCCAGACGGCGCATCTCATCGATAGTACATCGATTGGAGTTATCACCCCCAGGGCGTAACCGATATACCGGTATGCAAAGCGCTGGGCTGGTCAATCCTCGAGGTACAGGTCCGACGCCCGGGGCGTGAGAACGGCGTCGAGCACGACGCAGGCCGCACCCACCGCGCCGACGTCGTCTCCGACGACGGCACCGTCGATGGTCAGTGTGCGAACCGCGCGAGTCGCGCTCCTCCGGTGCAACGGCTCCGGGATCTCACGAAGGTAGATGTCGGAGAGCGGCCCCCAGAACGGACCCCCGAGAACGACCCGATCGACGTCGAGCACGTTCGTGAGCACCGAGATCAGCACGGCGAGATGGCCCGCAGAACGACGCAGCACCCCGAGCGCCGACACCTCGCCCGCTGCGGCCTGCTCGCACAGCCGCATGAACCGCTCGTCGACCTCGTCGGCGCCGCCCTCCGGGTCGTCATCGAACACCCCTGCCGCCTCGGCCTGCTCGACGATCGCCTGCGGTGTGCACACCACCTCGACACATCCGCGCGAGCCGCACGCGCACGGTGGCCCTTCCGGGTCGACCATGATGTGGCCGATCTCACCGAAGTTGTGGGTGCTGCCGGCGACCACGCCACCCTCGCGCGCGGCGGCTGCTCCCAGCCCCGTACCGAGGTACACGAACAGGAAAGAGCTCTCGGCCGTCGCATCTCCCGTCCACAGCTCCCCCACCGCGGCTGCAGTGGTGTCCTTCTCGAGCGTGACCTCGAAACCCGTCGCCGCGGCGAGCACCGAGCGGAGCGGAACACGATGCCACCCGTCGAGCTTCGGAGGGTCGATCACGGTGCCTTTCGCGGCGTCGAGCGGGCCGGGAGCAGCGACGCCGACTCCGGCGACCAGAGCCCGGTCGACGCCCGCTTCATCGATCAGGACGTCGATCGTCTGCGCCATCGTCTCGACGATGGCGTTCGGATCCCGGTCCTGCGTGCGCACCACTCGCCGCGCGACCACCTCACCGGTCATGTTCAGCAGCACGAACGTGATCACGGCCGGATCGAGATGCACCCCGACCGAGAAGCGGCTCTCCGCCACGAGACGCAACGTGACCCGCGGCTTGCCAGGCCCGTTGATGGTCCGCCCGGCTTCGGCGATGAGGCCCTCATCGAGGAGGCGGCGAGTGATGTTCGTGATCGTCTGCGCGGAGAGCCCTGTAACCTCGACGAGCTCGATTCGGCTGAGTCCTTCACCCGACCGGCGGATGGCCTCGAGGATGACCGACTGATTGAAGTCGCCCATACGGGGGAGATTTGTTCCTCGACGCATTCCCATGCCCCATCTTCTCGCACCGGGGTCGATTCTGTGTCCCCCAAAATACCTACAGACAACGACTTGAATAACCGTGAAACTAAGTAAGACGCTCAGCGTTCGGCTGGTCTCTCTGTCCCAGGGTAGATAGACGCAGACCGGCCACCAGCGGACGGTTTTCGGGTAACTCGTCCGCTTGGCGAGGGGCTGGCGGCATCGCCGCCCCTCGCCCACTCTGTCTGACCTCGACTCTGACCTCCTCCCCCGGCCAGAGCCGGGGGCTGGGGCCATGCGTCAGGCCTCTGGCGCGTCTCGCGGTATCTCGTGCCACACGTCGACGGCATCATCGTCGCTCTGCCCTCCTGCGCCTGCCCGACCGACCACCGTCACAGCAGTGAGAGGATCCTGAGCCGCACGGATGATCCATCGCTCCGCATCGGCGTCGCGCAGCACTCGAGCGATCTCGTCGCGGATCGTCGCGCGCCGTTCCTCGTCGACATCGGCCAGGCCACCCTCATCGAAGACCGTGACCACGGCACCCCGGCGACGCGCGTCCTCGATCGCATCCCGCACTGCATCGTTGAGCAGATCAGCGCCGCGAAGCTCATCGCGCAGACGCCCCTCGGCCAGGCGCGCCTGCAGACGTTCCTCGTCGTTCAGCGAGCCGCGAGATGCGACGGTGCGACTGAGCACGGGCCCGGCGACCGCGAGCGCGAACTGCGTGCGCAGGCGTCGTTCCTTCTGGCGCACCTGCTGGGTCGCGTGCCACGCCGACACCGCCTGCTGGATTCCCGCGAGACGCTCGGTGTCGCGAACGGCTCTGTCCCAGAAGATCACCAGCAGGTGAGCGATCACGACCCACATGAGCGAGCCGACGAGACCGAGCGACAGTGCCACGAAGAAGCCCAGATAGGCCGACGACGTGGCGACGAGGACGGCCACCACCAGCCAGCCGATGACGAAACGACGCCGCACGATGCACACGACGCCCATCAGACCGAGGGCGCCGATGTACCAGGTCGCGAACGGCGCCGTGCGCGTGAGCGGATCGAGAGACAAGGTCACGAGCACCGGGATCAGGATGCTCGAGGCCAGGGTCGCCAGCGCCGCCCAGAGAGGCATGCGCACGGAGATCGCCGAGCCCCAGAGGATCGCGACGTTGACGACGACGAGATACAGGGCGATCGCCGCGACCATCAGCAACGGCGCGGAGGGCTGCTCGATCCACCAGACGCCTCTGGCGGCGAAGTACATCGCGAAGCCGACAGCGAGCGAGGTCGCGACACTGCGCACTGTGCGGTTCATGGACGCTCCCACCCGAGAGTCACCGTGGTGCCGCACTCGCTCGAGTCGATCTCTGCAGTGCCGGCCACCCCGGCCATGCGGGCGAAGATCGATGCTCTGATCCCGAGGCGGTCGGCTCCGATCGCCCGAAGATCGAACCCGGGCCCGGTGTCCGAGATCGTCACGGTGATGCCTTCGTCGCCTCGGCCCTCGACGAGGATGTGCAGGCCGCGCCCGCCCGCGTGGGTGACGGCATTGCCGAGTGCCTGTCTGGCGGCGAGCACGAGCGCTCTCGCGGCACGTCCGGGGATCAGGCCGATCCCGCCTCGTTCTTCGACGATCGCATCCGCCCCGAGCTCCGAGAGCGCTCTGCGGAGCTCGACGACGATCTGCGCCGCGCCCACCGGTTCATCGCTCCCCTCCTGAGCGACAGCGGCCTCCGTGTTCGCCAGACGCGTGAGTGCCTCTCTGGCCATGCCCACGGCGAGGTCCTGTGCGCGGTCGCCTTCCGCACGCTCGGCGGCGATCAGTGCCGCCAGCACGCTGTCGTGCATGAGCGCAGACATCGCGGCACGCTCCTCTTCCGCGGCGGCTGCGGCCGCAGCCCCCGCGTACGAGGCGACCGCCCGCGCGCGGGCCTCGTCGACGCCCGCAGCGACCGACCGGAACATCCACCCCAGCGCGATGATGACGAAGCCGAGAATCAGCGTGAACGACACGTCGAATGCCGTCGTCACCCAGAAGTCACGCGAGAAGTCGCCCTCGACGAGACGGACATAGCCGTAGACGAACGGCAGGCACAGCGCCCACACGAACTGGAGCCAGAGCGGAAACGCGAGCATGGCAGCCACGACGCCCACGTTGACGAGGAAGAAGATCCACGGCTGGTCGGCCGCCTCACCCACCGGGTCGACGAAGCTCGGCCACGCACCGAGCGCGAGCGTGTAGATGATCGCGAAGGCTCCCGATGCCGTCCTGACACCGCGGCCGATGACGCACGCGATGAGCATCACGATCAGCGGTATGAAGACCACGAGCAGCATCGTGATGCGCGCGGCATCCGACCCCGCCGTGGTCGCGATACCCGCGATCAGCGCCTGCGCTCCGAGAACGCCCGATCCGATCGCGACGACAGTGGCGAGGATGCGTTCCATGCGCTTGCCGGTGAAGCGCTCGAACTCGGTCTCCACGCTGCCGGGAGAGGGGATCTTGCTCCAGGCCTCGCGGATGCTGAGCGGATCAGCGACCACTCGGCGCCCCGTCGGCGGCGACGATCCCATCTTCCATCGCGCGGCGCAGAAGGTCGACCTTCGTCGGGGCCGGTCGCCCGACCTCCACGTACTTGACCCGGATGCGAGTGATGTTCTCCTTCGCGGTCGAGTAGGCGACACCGAGCCGCTCGGCCACAGCCTTCAGCGGCAGGCCGGCGGCATACAGTCGCAGGACCTCGCGCTCGCGGGTCGACAGCTGGGCATCGGCGAAGTCGCGATCCCCGTCGACCGCGCTCGCCCACTCGACGTTGTTGAGCGCCTCCCCCTGCGCGACGGTGCGGATGGCATCCAGCACGTCGTCGAGCGCCGAGGACTTGCTCACGACGCCCGCAGCGCCGGCGGCGAGTGCCTCACGCACGGCGGCCGGTCGATCGGCGACGCTGTGGATCACGACACTGGCGCCGTCCGCGACGAGCGAGCGGACGTTCTCGGTCACCGTGGTGCCGTCACCGAGCGTCAGGTCGAGCACCACCACGTCGGCAGGCTGCGCTGACGTCGCCGTTCTCCACTCGAGATAGGACACGACGGTGCTGCCGGAGAAGACGACGGTCTGCGCACCGTCACGAGCGCACGCCGCCTCGAGACCGAGGCGGACGGACTCGTGATCGTCGATGAGTGCGACCCTGCTCATCCGCCCAGCCTACTGAGTCGTCAGCGTCCGCAGATCATCGGTCACCGCGTGAGCAGCGCGACGACCTCGAAGTGATGCGAGTGCGGGAACAGATCGAACCCTCGCAGAGTCACCACGTTCCACCCGTGCGCACGGAAGGTGCCGAGGTCGCGGGCGAGGGCGACGGGGTCGCACGCGACGTAGGCGATGGCCTCGGGGGCGAGCGTGTTCAGCGCGTCCACCACCGCCCGGCCGGCACCCGCGCGCGGCGGGTCGAGGACGACGGCTCCTGCGCGCGTGCCCGCCGGGCTACCGGCGAGATAGCGGTCGACTCTCGCCGTGACGGCTTTCACCGCGAGGGATGCGAGGTTCTGCTGTGCGTGAGCGGTCGCGCGCCTGCTCGACTCGACCGTGACGATGTCCGTGCCGCCGAGGTCCGCGAGCGTGGCGGCGAACAGACCGACCCCTCCGTAGAGATCGAAGTGCTTCTTCTCGGGGTCGACATGGCCGTCGAGGACGCCGTAGACGGCGCCGTCGAGCACCGAGGCGGCACGGGGGTGCACCTGCCAGAAGCCACCGGCGTCGACCTGGAATCGACGGTCGCCCACCTGCTCGTAGACGACCTCGGGTGCAGGCCGACGGTGCTGACCCCGTGCTGGACGCTCTTCGAGGCGGTTTCGGCGGATGACCCGCACCTCGCCGTCGCCGGGTTCGACGAGGTCCACACTGCCGGTCTCGCCGCCGGCGAGGCGCAGCGCCGCCCGTGCGACCGCCGGGCGGGCGAGCGGGTGGGAGCTCACCGGGATCACCCTGTGGCTGCGCGCGGCGTAGGGCCCGACTCGGCCATCGTCGTCGACGTGGAGGGTGACCCTCGTGCGCCATCCTGTGCCGTCGGTCGAGTCGACGGCCTCGATCTCGGGGGCCTCGAGTCCGGGGCCGGCGAAGCGGTCGAGCGCCTCGGTCAGCACCTGACGCTTCAGCACACGCTGCTGCGCGAGGTCGATGTGCCCGAGGTCGGCGCCTCCCGGGCGATCCTCCGGGGCGCGAGAGACGTCGGCCTCCGCCCAGATGTGCGGGCGGCGGTGCGGCGAAGCCTCGAGGACCTCGACCGTCTCGGCGCGCCAGAAGCTCTTCGACTCATCGGTCGAATCCTCGCTCAGGCGCGCGCGGACGCGCTCACCGGGGATGGCGTCGGAGACGAAGACGACCCGACCTTCGTGTCGGGCGATGAACGTGCCGCCGTGCGCGATGCCGGTGATGTCCAGATCGAGCAGGACTGGGGAGGAAGTCATCCTTCGAGGATACGGTGGTGAACATGCGCGTCTGCCTCGCCTCGACCTCTCCCGCCCGTCTCATGCTGCTTCGTCAGGCCGGTATCGAACCGCTGACCCAGTCACCGGGAGTGGATGAGGATGCCGTCGCCGCGGCAGCCGCGACCGAACGGGGCACCGAGCTCGCGCCGGCCGACCTCGTGCTCCTGCTCGCTCGCGCCAAGGCCGCGGACGTCGCGCAGCGGCTCGCGCAAGATGGATCATTCGACGGCATCGTGATCGGCGGCGACTCCATGTTCGAGCTCGGCGGCCGCGTGTACGGCAAGCCCTACACGGCGGAGGAGGCGACGAGGCGCTGGCAGGAGATGCGCGGCGCCACCGGCATCCTGCACTCGGGGCACTCGGTCTTCCGGGTCTCGCCGGGTGCCGCACCGGTCGAGGCCACCGCCACGGCGGAGGCCTCGGTGACGTTCGCCGAGGACATCACGGATGCCGAGATCGCCGCCTACGTCGCCTCGGGCGAGCCGCTGCTCGTCGCCGGGGCGTTCACGGTCGACAGCCTGGGCGGAGCCTTCATCACGCGCGTCGACGGAGACCCGTCGACGGTGGTCGGGATGTCGCTGTCGACCGTGCGCCGCCTCGCTGCGGATCTCGGCGTCACGTGGACCGACCTCTGGTCGTAGAGTCTCGTCGACGTTTCTCCCTCTTTCTTGTGGAGAGTCGTCAAAGCGAACGCGAGCCTTCTCGCTAGGCTGGCAAGCATGCCTGATATCGCCAAGGTGCTCATCGCCAACCGCGGCGAGATCGCCGTCCGCATCATCCGTGCCGCTCGCGACTCGGGAATCGCCTCGGTCGCCGTGTACGCCGACCAGGATCGCGACGCTCTGCACAGCCGCCTCGCCGACGAGGCCTACGCCCTCGGCGGCGCCACGAGCGCCGAGACCTACCTTCAGATCGAGAAGATCCTCTCCATCGCCCGTCGGGCCGGCGCAGATGCCGTGCACCCGGGGTACGGATTCCTCGCCGAGAACGCCGAGTTCGCCCGCGCGGTCATCGGTGCAGGCATGACCTGGATCGGCCCCTCTCCCGAGGCCATCGAGGCGCTCGGCGACAAGGTCACCGCCCGTCACGTCGCCGAGAAGGTGGGAGCACCTCTCGCCCCCGGCACGCCCGGCCCGGTCGCCGGAGCCGACGAGGTCATCGCGTTCGCCGAGGAGTTCGGTCTGCCGATCGCGATCAAGGCCGCATACGGCGGCGGCGGCCGCGGCCTCAAGGTCGCCCGCGAGCTCGACGAGGTCGCCGAGCTGTTCGAGTCCGCCACCCGCGAGGCCGTCGCGGCATTCGGTCGCGGCGAGTGCTTCGTCGAGAAGTACCTCGACAAGCCCCGCCACGTCGAGACCCAGTGCCTGGCCGATGCCGAGGGCAACGTCGTCGTGATCTCGACACGTGACTGCTCGCTGCAGCGGCGCCACCAGAAGCTCGTCGAGGAGGCACCCGCTCCGTTCCTCACCGACGAGCAGAACGACCTGCTCTACTCGGCCTCCAAGGCCATCCTCAAGGAGGTCGGCTACGTCGGCGCGGGCACCTGCGAGTTCCTGATCGGCGCCGACGGCACCGTGTCGTTCCTCGAGGTCAACACGCGCCTGCAGGTCGAGCACCCCGTCTCTGAAGAGGTCACCGGCATCGACCTGGTGCGGGAGCAGTTCCGCATCGCCGCCGGCGGCACCATCGACTACGACGACCCGAAGCCGACCGGCCACTCGATCGAGTTCCGGATCAACGGCGAAGACCCCGGTCGCGGGTTCCTTCCCCAGCCGGGTCCGATCCACGTCTTCAAGACCTTCGGCGGCCCCGGCATCCGGCTCGACTCCGGCGTCACCGCCGGCGACTCGGTCTCGGGTGCGTTCGACTCGCTGCTCGCGAAGATCATCGTCACGGGCAAGGACCGTGCCGAGGCTCTGGAGCGGTCGCGCCGGGCGCTCGACGAGTTCGAGGTCGCGGGACTTCCGACCGTGATCCCGTTCCACCGCAAGGTCGTTCGCGACCCCGCCTTCACGGCGGAGAACGGCGAGTTCGGCATCTTCACGCGCTGGATCGAGACCGAGTTCGAGAACGACATCCCCGCGTGGGACGGCGAGCTCGAGTCGCCCACGGCATCGGAGAACCGCCACACCGTGGTCGTCGAGGTCGGCGGCAAGCGGCTCGAGGTCAGCCTCCCGGACCGCGTTGCGGTGGCGGCAGGCACCGCTGGCCGACCGGCCGCGGTTCCCCCGTCTCGCCGCAGCCACGCGACCTCGGTCAGCGCCGGCGCATCGGGCGACGCGGTGAAATCGCCCATGCAGGCCACCGTCGTCAAGGTCGCGGTCGAGGAGGGTCAGCAGGTCGTCAAGGGCGACCTCGTCGTCATTCTCGAGGCGATGAAGATGGAACAGCCGCTGCAGGCTCACAAGGACGGCACGATCGGCAACATCGGCGCGGTCGCCGGTGCGACGGTCTCGGCCGGCCACCAGCTGCTCACCATCAGCTGACCGCAGAGTCATGACGAAGGCCCCCGCCTCGAGGCGGGGGCCTTCGTCATTCTTCAGTCCGCGGGGGCAGACACACACCACTCGTCGAGCAGCCGTTGCCCTGTGGATGTGCCGAGGACGGCGCGTGCCGACGGCGAATCGAGGAACTCACGCAACGCAGACCAGACGACCTGCGGGTGCGTCCTCAGCATCGCCGGGGCCACGGTGACCGTAGCAGGAGCGCGCATCCCGTCGGACGCGGTCACGCGACTCGGGTCCACGCGGAGTCGGATAAGCGGGAGCTCGTCCATGCCGCGACGAGGCTCGCTCGTGTCCGGTTCCACGCGGCGGATCGCATTCCACGGCAGGTACAGGCTCTCGGTGACACGCATCAGGAGAACCCCATCCGGGCCGATGCCCAGCCCCATCGGTCGACGGCCGAATGAATCGGAGCGGTACTGCGTGATGGCCGCGCGCACGGCCGCGTAGGCGAACAGCGCGGCGGTCGCTGCGAGCACCGCGACACCGAGGAAGGCCTCGGGCCGGCCGGTCAGCCCGATCCTGATCGCCACGACCGTTGCGGCCGCGAGTACGAGCGCCCACAAGACACACAGCGTCAGGGTCACGACCCCCGGCCGCCGCTCCGGCACGAAGTGCACTCGTGCATCAGTGGTCGATATACGCCCGCGCGTCAGTGTCGCCGCATCGACCAGACGCGTGCGCCCATCGACGAACGGCCTGCGGGCCGCGACCGCCAATGCCGTGAGACCGAACAGGGCGATGAACGCGCCCGACCACAGCGGTCCGGCCGCGCCACCCGAGAAACCGGTCATGGCAGCTGCGGCCGCGATGAGCGTGAGGCCGAGCCAGAGCATGCCGGTGTTGCGTCGGGGCCGACGTTCACCCCACCTCGTCGGCCACTCGTGCATCGGCGAGGACGCGCTCGTATCCGTCACTGCACCCTGCCTGGGTGCTACGAGATCTTCGCGTTGACGAGGTGCATCGCCCGGCTCGCGTCGGTGATGCTGCTCGACAGCGATGGGTACGCCGCGAAGACGCGGGAGACCTGGTCGACCGTGAGGCGACGCTCGACCGCGACGGCGATCGGGTAGATCAGCTCGGATGCCTTCGGTCCGACGATCACGCCGCCGATGACGGTTCCCGAGCCCTTGCGGGCGATGAGCTTCACGAAGCCGTCCTTGATGCCCATCATCTTCGCCCGCGGGTTCGCTGCGAGAGGCAGCTTGTAGACGAGCCCGTCGGCCACGCCGTCTTGCACGTCCTTCTCGGAGTAGCCGACCGTCGCGATCTCGGGGGCGGTGAAGATGTTGGACGTGATCTTGATGAGCTCGAGCGGGATCACGATGTCGCCCAGCGCGTGGAACACGGCCGTGCGGCCCTGCATCGACGCGACGGATGCGAGGGGGAAGAAGTTCGTGCAGTCGCCCACGGCGTAGACGTTGGGCACGGAGGTGCGTGCGACGCGGTTGACCCGCACGTGCCCGGTCTCGTCGAGTTCGACACCGGCGTCTTCGAGCCCGATGCCGGCGGTGTTCGGGATAGACCCGACCGCCATCAGGCAGTGGCTGCCTTCGACCGTGCGGCCGTCCGACAGCGTCGCCGTCACGCCGGTCTTCGTGACCTCGACCTTCTCGGCACGGGCCTTGGAGAGCACCGTCATGCCGCCACGCTTGAAGACCTTCTCGAGCACGTGCGCAGCATCCTGATCCTCACCGGGGAGCACCTGCTCGCGGCTGGAGACCAGAGTCACCTTCGCGCCGAGGTTCATATAGGCGGAGGCGAACTCCGCACCGGTCACTCCGGAGCCGACGACGATGAGGTGCTCGGGGAGCGCCTTCATGTCATACAGCTGCGTCCAGGTGAGGATGCGCTTGCCGTCGGGCTTGGCCGAATCCAGCTCACGCGGCGAGGCACCCACCGCCACGATGATCGTGTCGGCTTCGATCCGATCGAAGTCCGTGCCCTCCTGCCCTGTCGAGACGACGATCGCGGTCGGACCCTCGAGCCGCCCGTGACCGGAGAGGATCCGGACGCCGGCTTCGAGCAGCGTCGTGCGCATGTCCTCCGACTGCTGCCCGGCGAGCGCGATGAGCCGCTTATTGACGGCGGCGAGGTTGATGGCGATCTCGGGCTTCAGCGGCTTGCCGTTCTCGCCCTTGGCGTAGAACTGCACCCCGAGGTCGGAGGCCTCCGAGATGGCGATGGCCGCGTCCGCGGTCGCGATCAGGCTCTTCGACGGGACGACGTCGGTGAGCACTGCCGCTCCACCCACGCCCACGCGCTCGACCAGGGTCACCTCGGCTCCGAGCTGAGCGGCCGCGAGGGCCGCCTCGTAACCGCCGGGACCGCCGCCGAGGACGGCGACGCGCTGTGTGCGCTCAAAAGGGGTGGAAGACATGATCTCCATTCTTCCGCAATCCTGGCCCCGGAGCCTGCACCTTCCTAGAGTGGATCCATGTCTGAAACACACAGCAACCCCCTCGACGACCCGAATGCCGATCCGTTCGAGATCGCAGCCGACGCAGCCGCCGACATCGCGCGCCTGACCGGAGTCGAGAAGCACGACATCGCCCTGACCCTCGGCAGCGGCTGGGGCAAGGCCGCCGACATCATCGGCGAGACCGTCGCGACCGTCCCCGCCACCGAGGTGACCGGCTTCTCGAAGCCCGCTCTCGAAGGGCATGTGGGCACTCTGCGCAGCATCCGCACCCCCGACGGCAAGAACGTGCTCGTCATCGGCGCCCGCACCCACTACTACGAGGGACACGGCGTACGCCGTGTCGTGCACTCCGTCCGCACCGCCGCGGCGACGGGCGCCAAGATCATGGTGCTCACGAACGGCGCCGGCGGCGTCCGCGAGACCTGGACCCCCGGCCAGCCGGTGCTGATCAGCGACCACATCAACCTCACCGCCGATTCGCCTCTCGAGGGCGCGACCTTCATCGACCTGACCGACCTCTACTCCCAGCGCCTGCGTGACATCGCCCGCGGCGTCGATCCCTCTCTCGACGAGGGCGTGTACACGCAGTTCCGCGGCCCGCACTACGAGACGCCGGCCGAGGTGCAGATGGCGAAGCACATCGGCGGCCACATCGTCGGCATGTCCACCGCCCTCGAGGCGATCGCCGCACGCGAGGCAGGTATGGAGATCCTCGGGTTCTCGCTCATCACCAACCTCGCAGCGGGCATCCAGAAGACCCCCCTCAGTCACACGGAGGTCATCGAGGCCGGCCGAGAGGCGGAGCCGGTGATCTCGGCGCTGCTGGCCCGAGTGGTCGAGGCGCTGTGAACGACGAGCGCCTCGCGCAGGCGCGCGCCTGGATCAGACAGGACCCGGATCACGAGACCCGCGACGAGCTCGCCGCGGTCATCACTCGCGCGGCTTCCGGCGACGAGACCGCGGCAGCCGACCTCGACGACCGCTTCGGCGACAGACTCGCCTTCGGCACGGCAGGGCTCCGCGGGGCACTCGGCGCCGGCAGCAACCGCATGAACCGCGTGCTCGTCGCACAGGCGGCCGCGGGCTTCGCCGCATACCTGCGCGAGAAGTCGCACGGCCGCACACCGACGGTCGTCGTCGGCTATGACGGACGCCGCAACTCACGGGTGTTCGCGACCGACTCCGTCGAGCTGTTCGCCGGAGCGGGTCTGCGAGCGATCCTGCTCCCGAGGCTGCTGCCGACGCCGGTGCTCGCCTTCGCGGTGCGCCACCTGGGAGCGGATGCCGGTGTCATGGTGACGGCGTCGCACAACCCGCCGAACGACAACGGCTACAAGGTCTACCTGGGCGGCGCCGACCAGGGTTCGCAGATCGTCGCGCCCGCCGATGCCGAGATCGCCGCGTACATCCAGCGGGTCGCCGACGCGGATGACGTCTCGGCTCTGCCGCGCTCCACCGCCTACGAGACCGCGGGTGAGGATGTCGTCGAAGCATACGTGGCAGCGACAGCTGCGATCTCGCCCGCGCCGGCGGCCGCGTCGGACCTGCGGTGGGTCTACACCGCGATGCACGGGGTCGGCTGGGAGACGCTGTCGAAGATCGTGTCGGCCGCGGGGTATCCGCAGCCGATGGTCGTCGAGGAGCAGCTGAAGCCCGACGCGACGTTCCGCACCGTGTCGTTCCCCAACCCAGAGGAGCCGGGGGCGATGGACCTGTCGTTCGCTCGGGCGCGTCGCGTGCAGGCGGACTTCATCATCGCGAACGATCCGGATGCCGACCGCCTCGCCGTGGCGATCCCCGATGCGTCCTCCGAGAGCGGATGGCGTCGCCTCACCGGCAACGAGGTCGGGCTCCTGCTCGGTGCGCGCGCGGCTCGGGCCGCTGCAGGCACTCCCGGTGCCTCACTGGCCTGCTCGCTCGTCTCCTCCCCCGGTCTCGGCGCGGTCGCCGCGCACCACGGTCTCGACTTCCACGAAACGCTCACGGGATTCAAGTGGATCTCCCGGGCCCCTGGCATCGTGTTCGGGTTCGAGGAGGCCCTCGGCTACCTCGTGAACCCCGAGACCGTGCGCGACAAGGACGGCATCTCGGCCGCCGTCGCGGTTCTCGGTCTCGCGGCCGAGGCCCACGAGCGCGGGAAGTCTCTTGCCGACCTGCTCTCCGAGCTGGGCGACACATACGGCCACTTCGCCAGCGGGCAGGTGTCGGTGCGCGTCGACGACCTCTCGGTGATCGGCAGCGTGATGCTCTCGCTGCGCACGCTCCCGCCCCAACAGCTCGGTGGCCACGCCATCGCCTCTGCGGAGGATCTGCTGCACGCCGAAGAGGGGCGGCCTTCGGGCGATGTGCTGCGGTATCGACTCGCAGACGGCTCGCGCATCATCGTGCGTCCGAGCGGCACCGAGCCGAAGCTCAAGGTCTACATCGACGCCACCGCCGACTCCGCCGAGCGGGCGAGCGCGATGATCGGCGAGCTCGAGGCCGCCGTGCGCGTGCTCCTGGAAGAACGCTCGTAGGCCGCATGCCGAGAAGACATGTCGTGATCAGCGCCCATAACGGGGTGCACGCGCGCCCCGTCGCCGAGCTCGTCAGGCTCGTGCAGGCGCACCCCCACGCCGTGACTCTGCGCACGTCGTCGGGTGCGATCGTGGACCTCAGCAGCGTTCTCGCGCTGATGGACCTCGCCCTCGCGCCCGGCGACGCGGTGGTGCTCGAGACCGCGGAGTCGGCGGATGCCGAATCGGTGCTCGACACGCTGGCCGGTGTGCTGGATCCTCGGGTCTGACCCGGTCGTCAGCCGTCGATGACGGCGACGAGCTCGTCGAGGAACGCTTCGAAGGTCGTGCCTCGGCGGAGGATCCGCTGCACGCTGTCCCGCTCGCTGAACACCTCGACGAGCTGCTCGAACACCGTCTGGAACGCGGCACGGTCGGTCTCGCTGAAGGCGGCGAGAGCGACCACCTGCACCCGCCCCTCACCCCAGGCCGCCGATCCGTCGGCGACGCCGATCGCGATCGCGGTGCGCGTCGCGGTCATCTGCAGCGCGTGCGGCACCGCGAGTGCATCGGTGAACGCCGTCGACGACATCCGTTCGCGGAGGATCGTGTTGTCGACGTAGTCGTCGCCGATGAGACCGGCATCCACGAGCAGTCCGCCCAGTCGCCGGATGATCGCCTCCTCGCCCTCGTCGGGCAGCGGGTAGACGAAGGCGTCGGCGACGAAGTAGCGCGCGAGCTCGGCGCGGAGCCTGGTCAGGCGTCTGCCGCGTCTGACGCGCGCGGCGGCCTGCTGGATCCGATCGACATCGGCATCTGTGAGGAACGGCTGGATGCGCACGAAGCGATCGCCGGCCGCGCCCGGTTCGATCGTGCTGAGCACCAGATCGGTGTCGAACGATGCCCAGTCGGGGTCGACCTTGGTGATGACGCTGGTCACCTCGATCGCAGATCCCAGCGAGCGGTCGACGCTCGAGCGCAGCAGCTCGTGGAGCTCGTAATAGCCAGGACAGACGATGGTCGCCGTGAGGATCGACTCCGCCTTGCGGCTGCGTTCGAGTCGGCCGCCCACGTGCATGGCGATGTAGGCGATCTCGTCGTCGTGGATCGGTGTGCCCAGGCGGTCGTGCAGTCCGCTGGCTATCGAGACGGCGACCTCGAAGATCATCGGATACGAGGTCTTGAGCGAACGGGTCAGCGGGTTGCGCGTCAATGCGCTCTCTTCGGCTCGACGCATCAGATTCTGCACGTGCAGGGCGAGGCGCAGCACGAACGTCTCGTCGACCAGATCGACCTGGAAGTCCTCGGCCGCCCTCGCGATCTCGGCGCGGACCGCGGCCTCGACCCGTGGATCCACGCCGCTGCGCGCGACATCGCCCGCAGCGTCCTCGCCCGGGGCCACGATGCGGGTGAGCACGAGCGATGCGAGATGGCCGCTGTCACCGTCCCCGAGCGTGACCGAGAAGTGCTGCTGTGCGAGGCGGGCGATCACAGCGCCGACCCGCGGGATCTCCTCGCGTGCGCCGGCGGGCCCCGACTCCAGCGCGTGGCCTGCGGCGACCCTCTCGGCGGCGATCGCGATGTGCAGAAGGACGTCGGAGATCGCGAGCTCGTTGACGTAGTAGCCCTGCTCGCCGAGCTCGCGCACCAGCTCGGACTTGAAGGGGCCGACCGCATCTGCGGCGATCATGCCTCCGGAGAGCGCTCGGCGGAAGGTCTCGGGGTGGAACGACGCGGCATCCATCTCGTCGTGCGCCAACCGAGACAGCAGACGCCGCTGGGCCGCCTCGTTGCCGCGCAGCCGCACGATCTCCCGGTCTCTCTCGAGGGTGAGATCGGTGCCGTCGAGCAGAGCGCGCACTCGGGCGAGGTCCGCCTCGAGAGTGGCCTCACTCACGTGCAAGGCGTCGGCCGTGGCGAAGACGTCGACGCCGTCCGGCACGTCGAGCAGGGTGCGCACGAGACTGTGCAGACGGTCGCGCGGAGCGGACTCACGGCTCTGCCTGGCACGCAGTGCGTTCCGCGCCCCCGCCCCGGCGCGGTACCCGGCGGGGCCCGACTCGACGGCATCCGCCGCTCCGGTCCTGGCATTCAGAGCGGCGACGTACGAGCGGATGCTGCGCGGCGTGACGCCGAGCTGATCAGCGAGGTTCGCGGCCGTCACCCACTTCTCCTGTCGCAGCAGGGATGACAGGAGCTGGTCCTGGCGCTGTCGCGACATGATGCTCCCTCCTCCGTGCCGACTGCACTGTCCTGACGTGACTCCATGATGTCAGGAAGGAGGGGGCCTCGCTTCGAAACCGATGTTCCGCAGGGGCGGAAAGGAACCTGTTGGCGACGAGCCCCCGACTGTTCCCAGACTGTTCTCAGGAAAGGTGAGCATCGATGAAGATCCTCGTGGTGTGCGGCGCCGGTGCGTCGAGCACGTTCGTCGCGCAACGACTCCGCCGAGCGGCCACCGAGGCCGGCCTCGACTGGGACGCCGCGGCCGGTATGGAGCAGTCCGTCGCCGGCAGCGACCACGACCTCATCCTCGTCGGCCCTCATCTCGCCGATCGCCTCGAAGCGATCCGACAGGCCGCACCCGCACAGGTGGCAGTGCTCCCCGACGACGTCTTCGCCGACCGGGACGGCACCCGCACGCTGGCGCTGGCGCGGTCGATCGTCGCCGACGCCAGGAACACCCCGAAAGGAACATCATGACCGTCTCCCGCACCGTCCGCATCGGCTCATCCCATGGACTCCACGCTCGTCCGGCGAAGCTGTTCGCGCAGGCGGCCAAGGACTCGGGGATTCCCGTGACCATCGCGAAGGACTCGGGCAAGGCGGTCAACGCCGCCAGCATCCTCGGCGTCATCGCGCTCGCGATCGAGCACGGCGACTACGTCACGCTGACCGCCGAGGGCGACAGCGCCGAAGGCGTGCTCGACACGCTCACCGAGCTGCTCACCACCGACCATGACCAGGACGCCGGCGCGTGAGCGAGCTCAGAGGAGTCGGGATCGGTCTCGGGGTCGCCCAGGGCGTCGTCGTGCGGATGGCCGAGTCGCTGCCCGCTCCCGAGAACACCCCCAGCACCCAGGGCACAGAGGCCGAGCGCGCACGAGTGCGTGAGGCCGTCGCCGTCGTCGCCCAGGAGCTCACCGCTCGCGGTGAGGCCGCAGGCGGCTCGGCGCAGGAGGTGCTCGAGGCGCAGGCGATGATCGCCGAGGACCCCACGCTGCAGGACGAGGTCGACGCCCGCATCGACGACGGCGCGACGGCCGAATGGGCGGTGCACGATGCGTTCGCGGGCTTCCGCGCCACGCTCGAAGCCGTCGGCGGCTACCTCGGCGAGCGCGCGGCCGACCTCGACGACATCGCTCAGCGGGTGCTCGCTCGCCTTCGCGGCGTCGACGCACCGGGAGTCCCCGACCCGGGACATCCGTTCGTCCTGGTCGCCCGAGACCTCGCCCCGGCGGACACCGCGCTGCTGAACCTCGATCAGGTGCTCGCTCTGGTCACGTTCGACGGCGGGCCCACCTCGCACACGGCGATCCTCGCTCGCGAGAAGGGCATCGTCGCGATCGTCGGCGCCGCATCCGCATCCGAGCTCGCGACCGGTCGCGCGGTCATCGTCGATGCCGCCGCCGGAATCGTGACCGTCGATCCTTCCGACGATGAGAAGACGCGCGCCGAGCAGCGCGCAGCCGCCCGCCGCTCGGCGGACGCCGCACCGCTGACCCCCGGCGCCCTCGCCGACGGCACTCGGATCCCGCTGCTGGCGAATCTGGGGAAACCTGCAGACGCATCAGATGCCGTCGAACGTGGGGCTGAGGGCGTCGGGCTGTTCCGCACCGAGTTCCTGTTCCTCTCGTCGGCGCAGGCACCGACGGTGCAGCAGCAGCGTGAGGCGTATCGGGAGCTGTTGGCGGCCTTCCCCGGCCAGAAGGTCGTCGTGAGGATGCTGGATGCTGGCGCCGACAAGCCGCTGGCCTTCCTCAACGACGCGCACGAGGAGAACCCCGCGCTCGGGCTCCGCGGGCTGCGTGCCCTCCGAGCGAGCGAAGACATCCTGCGAGAGCAGCTCACGGCGCTGGCCGAGGCGGATGCCGCGACCGAGGCCGACCTGTGGGTCATGGCACCCATGGTCGCGACCGTCGAGGAGACCCAGTACTTCACCTCGCTCGCCCGTGAGTACGGGCTGAAGACGGCCGGTGTGATGGTGGAAATTCCGGCGAGCGCGCTGCTCGCCGACCGCGTGCTCGCGCACGCGGACTTCGCCTCGATCGGCACCAACGACCTCACGCAGTACACGATGGCCGCAGACCGGATGCTCGGCTCGGTCGCCGCGTTCCAGGACCCGTGGCACCCCGCCGTGCTCCGACTCGTGCGCGAGGTCGGCGCGGCAGGCGCCCGCCTCGGCAAGCCCGTCGGCATCTGCGGCGAGGCTGCCGCCGATCCGATGCTCGCGGTCGTGCTCGTGGGGCTCGGCGCGACGAGTCTCTCGATGGCGCCGTCGGCCCTCGCAGACGTGCGTCACACCCTGTCGCAGCACACTCTCGACGAAGCCCGACACTTCGCCGAACTCGCACTGGCGGCCGACGACGCCGCCGGTGCCCGCCTCGCCGTGGCCGATGCCGCGGCCCCCCTCCCCCCTCACCAGAAAGAGACGACATCATGACGACGACGTCACCCGCAGCCACGAAGGCAGGCGGCCTCCGAACAGGCGTGCAGCGCTTCGGCACGTTCCTCTCGGGCATGATCATGCCCAACATCGCCGCGTTCATCGCGTGGGGATTCATCACCATGCTGTTCATCCCGGCCGGCTTCTTCGGCGTCGACAGTCCATTCGGCTGGCACTGGTATCCGGTCGCCGAGCTCGTCGGCGGAGGCGGAGATTCGGCCATCATCGGCTGGCAGGGCGCCATGACCGCCGTGGCCGAAGGCGCCGACGGCAACTTCTTCGGCTACGTCGGCCTCGTCGGTCCGATGGTCACCTACCTGCTGCCCCTCCTGATCGCCAACACCGCCGGCCGCATGGTCTACGGCGAGCGCGGCGGCGTCGTGGCGACCATCGCGACGATGGGTGTCATCGTCGGCACGAACATCCCGATGTTCCTCGGCGCGATGATCATGGGACCGCTCGCGGCCTGGATCACCAAGCAGATGGACCGGCTGTGGGACGGCAAGATCCGCCCCGGCTTCGAGATGCTGGTGAACAACTTCTCCGCCGGCATCCTGGGCATGCTCCTGGCGATCTTCGGCTTCTTCGCCTTCGGTCCCGTGATGCTCGGCATCAGCGCGGTCCTCGGCGGTGCGGTCGACTGGCTGGTGGCGCTGAACCTGCTGCCGCTCGTCTCGATCATCGTCGAGCCGGCGAAGGTGCTGTTCCTCAACAACGCCATCAACCACGGCGTGTTCACCCCGCTCGGCATCGAGCAGGCCGCGGAGACCGGCAAGTCGATCCTGTTCCTGATCGAGGCGAACCCCGGTCCGGGTCTCGGCCTGCTGCTCGCGTTCTCGTTCTTCGGCGTCGGTGTGGCGAAGGCGTCCGCTCCCGGCGCGGCGATCATCCAGTTCTTCGGCGGAATCCACGAGATCTACTTCCCGTACGCGCTGAGCAAGCCGACCACCATCCTCGCCCTGATCGCGGGTGGCGCAGCCGGTGTCACCACCAACATGGTGCTCGGCGGCGGCTTGGCGTTCCCGGCGGCTCCCGGCAGCATCATCGCCGTCACCGCGGCAGCCATCGGCCCCGGCGTCCCGAACCTGCTGGTCGTGTACCTCTCGGTCATCATCGCCGCCGTCGTGACGTTCCTCATCACCGGCGTCATCCTGCGTGCCTCTCGCAAGCGCGACCTCGAAGCCGAGGGAGACAGCTTCGGCGACGCGATCGCACAGACCGAGGCGAACAAGGGCAAGTCCTCCGCCGCGATGGACGCTCTGCGTGCCTCCTCCGGCGCGGGTGCTGCCGGGGCCGCCGCCGGTGCCGGTACCGGTGTCGCCACCGACCGCCGCATCGAGAACATCGTGTTCGCCTGCGACGCCGGCATGGGTTCGTCGGCCATGGGCGCGAGCGTGCTGCGCAACAAATTCAAGAAGGCAGGGGTCGAGGGCGTCACCGTCACGAACCAGGCCATCGCGAATCTCGACGGCACCGCCGACCTGGTCATCACTCAGCAGCAGCTGACCGACCGGGCGCAGGCGCAGTCGCCGAACTCGATCCACGTGTCGGTCGACAACTTCATGAACTCTCCGAAGTACGAAGAGGTCGTCGAGATGGTGCGCGAGCAGCGCGACTCCGACGCGTGACAGACCAGGCGGGGGGGGGGGGGGGGGGG
>NZ_JAVTIY010000011.1:0-110476 GCF_031843745.1 Microbacterium sp. WCS2018Hpa-9 | reverse complement strand
CGCCCCCCCCCCCTTCTCCGTGTGTCTGCCGCGTCAGGCGGCGTCGGTGCCGAGCGTGCCGAGGTAGAGGCCGATGACCTTCGGATCGTTCAGCAGGTCGCGCCCTGTGCCCTCGTATGCGTCCTTGCCCTGGTCGAGCACGTAGCCGCGGTCGCAGATCTGCAGGCAGCGACGAGCGTTCTGCTCGACCATGATCGTGGTCACGCCCGCCTTGTTGATGTCGGAGACGCGGATGAAGGCATCGTCCTGGCGCACGGGGGAGAGGCCGGCCGAGGGCTCGTCGAGCAGCAGCACCGACGGGTCCATCATGAGCGCCCGCGACATCGCCACCATCTGGCGCTCGCCGCCCGAGAGCGAACCCGCGCGCTGCTTGAGGCGCTTGCCGAGCTCGGCGAAGATGCCGGTGACGAACTCGAGGCGCTCTGCGTAGATCTTGGGGTTCTGGTAGAGCCCCATCTGCAGGTTCTCCTCGATCGAGAGCGAGGGGAAGACGTTGTTCGTCTGCGGCACGAAAGCGACGCCGCGTTTGACGAGCTTGTCTGCCTTCAAGCCGACGATGCTCTCTCCGTTCAGGGTGACGTCGCCGCCGCGGACGTTGACCATGCCGAAGATCGCCTTCAGCAGGGTCGACTTGCCGGCGCCGTTGGGGCCGATGATGCCGATCAGCTCTCCCTGTCGTGCGACCAGGTTCGCGCCGTTGAGGATGTTCACTCCGGGCAGGTAGCCCGCGTGCACGTCCTTCAGCTCGACGACGATGTCGTCGGGTGTCGGCGACGACGCTGCGGGGGTGGCGGCGCTCATGCGTTGCCCTTCTGGTCGGGGTCGAGAGTGCTGGTCGCTTCGAGCTCCGCCTCGGCTTCTGCTTCGATCTGCTCTCGGAGCTTGGCTGCTGCGGCGTTCTCGATCACGGGGATGCGACCGGTGACGGCACCGAGATCGAGATCCTGATGCGCGCCGAGGTAGGCGTCGACCACGGCGGGGTCTTCCATGACCTCGTCAGGCGGCCCCTCGGCGACGATGCGCCCCTCTGCCATGACCACGACCCAGTCGGCGATGTGGCGGACCATGTGCATGTCGTGCTCGACGAACAGCACGGTCATGCCGAGACCCTTGAGATCGAGGATGTGGTCGAGGAGCGACTGTGTGAGGGCCGGGTTGACGCCGGCCATCGGCTCGTCGAGCATCACCAGGGTCGGGTCGCTCATGAGCGCGCGGGCCATCTCGAGCAGCTTGCGCTGCCCGCCCGAGAGCGATGCGGCGAAGTCCTTCTCCTTGGCGTCGAGCTTGAAGCGGGCGAGCAGCTCGCGCGCCTTCACCTCGATCTCCTGGTCCTGCTTGCGCCACAGGAACGGGAAGAGGCTCGACCAGAAACCCTCGCCGCGCTGCCCCGGAGCCCCGAGCTTCATGTTCTCGAGCACCGTGAGCAGCGACAGCGACTTGGTCAGCTGGAACGTGCGCACCTGCCCCATGCGCGCCACCTTGAACGAGGGGACGCCCGAGAGGCTCACCCCGTCGAACGACCAGGTGCCGCTGTTGGGCTTGTCGAATCCGCACAGCAGGTTGAACAGCGTCGTCTTGCCGGCGCCGTTCGGGCCGATCAGCGCCGTGATCGCGCCGCGCGGGATCTCGACGTGATCGACGTCGACGGCGGTCAGGCCGCCGAAGCGTCGCTGCACGGCGTCTGCCACGAGGATCGGATCGACCTTCGGCACTCCGGGAGCCGCAGGGCCCTTCGCGAGACCGGTGGTCTTCGGACGTCGGATGCTCCCGGTGGCGGGCGCCGTCTCGGCGCTCTCGTCGGGGGTCAGTTCATTTGACAAAGGTCATCTCCCTCTTGTCTCCGAGGATCCCCTGAGGACGGAAGATCACGAGCAGCATCAGTGCGACACCGACGAAGATGAACACCAGGGTCGAGGCCTGGCTGTCGGACATCGGCAGGATTCCCGCCTTGGCCATGGACGGCAGCAGGTTCGCCATGAACGCGAACACGACCCAGAAGAGGATCGCGCCGAGCGTCGGGCCGAACACCGTGGCTGCTCCACCGAGCAGCAGAGCGGTCCACAGGAAGAACGTGAGCGAGGTCGTGTAGCTGCCGGGGACCACGGCCGAGGGGAGGACGAACACGATCCCTCCGGCTGCGCCGATCACACCACCGACCACGAGCGCCTGCATCTTGTAGGCGAAGACGTTCTTTCCGAGCGAGCGCACGGCGTCCTCGTCTTCACGGATGCCCTTGAGTACACGCCCCCACGGGCTGCGCATGAGCGACCAGACCAGAAGGATCGCGACGAGCAGGACGATGAGTCCGAACACGCGGTTCCACAGGTCGTTCGCGCTGTAGGTCCACGGCCCGAACCCGTAGGTTCCCGGGGGGAAGGGATTGGAGTCGCGGAACCCGCCGTTGAACTGCGCGAGACCGTCGGCCGAGTTGGTGTACTCGTCGAAGATCTGGGTGGTGAAGAGCAGGCGCACGATCTCACCGGCCGCGATCGTCGCGATGGCGAGGTAGTCGGCTCGCAGCCGCAGCGTCGGGATGCCGAGGAGCACTGCGAACAGCGCGCCGCCGAGCAGGCCGATGAGCATGCCGATCCACCAGGGGAGACCGAAGGTCAGCACGGAGATGGCGTAGCCGTACCCGCCGATGGCCATGAAGGCGGCCATGCCGAAGTTGAGGAGTCCCGCGTATCCGAAGTGCACGGCCAGACCGGTCGCCGCCAGCGCGTACGCCAGGGTGACGGGGCTGAACAGATAAGCGGCCGTGTTCGAGAAGATGCTTCCGAAGTCCATGGCGATCAGCCCAACCTTTCCCTGCGTCCCAGCAGACCCTGCGGTCTGACGAGGAGGATCACGATGAGCACGACCAGGGCGCTCGCATACTTCAGATCCGAGGGGATCCAGAGGGTGGAGACCTCGACCGCGATGCCCACGATGAGCGAGCCGACGAGCGCGCCGAACGCGGTGCCCAGGCCGCCGAGGGTGATGGCGGCGAAGATGAGCAGCAGCATCTGCATGCCCATGTCCCACTTCACACCGGGGCGGAAGTACGCCCAGAGGATGCCGGAGATCGCCGCGAGGGTGCCGGACAGGATCCAGACGTAGCGGACGACCTTGTCGACGTCGATGCCCGACGCGGCGGCGAGCTGCGGGTTGTCGGAGATGGCCCTGGTGGCCTTGCCGATGCGGGTGCGTGTCAGGAAGAACGCGACTCCGACGATCACGACGATGCTGACGACGATCCCGATCAGGTCGATGTACGACAGCGAGATCGGCCCGAACCGGAACGGCTCGGGGCTGGCACCGGGCAGCTGGCGGGTGCCGCCGCCGATCATGTACTGGAAGGCGTAGCGCAGAGCGAGCGACAGGCCGATGCTGACGATCATCAGCTGCACGACCCCGAGCCCTCGTCTGCGCAGCGGACGCCAGATGCCGGCATCCAACGCCCAGCCGAAGAGACCGCCGCCGATCACTGCCGCGATGATCCCGAGCCACAGCGGCAGATGCCAGAAGCTCGTCGTCACGAGGGCGACGAGGCCGCCCCAGGTGACCATCTCGGCGTGCGCGAAGTTCGACAACCGGGTGGTGCCGTAGATGAGTGCGGCGCCCATGGAGGCGAGCGCGAGCAGCAGGCCGAAGTTCAGGCCGCCCACGAGACGCGAGAGGAGCTGATCGATGAAGGACGTCGTCATCCTCTCGCCCTCACCGAGGAAGAGGTTGAGGATCTTGGTGCCGGTCAGACCGAACTCGACCTCGAACGACGCCGTCGTGCCGGCGATCGGCTGCGTGCCCTCCGGAAGCTGCGCCGCGTCGACGATCACACCGTCAGGGAGTGTCTCCTCGTCGACGGTGAGCGTGTAGGTGTCCTTCTCGGGAACGTACAGGCGCCACTTGCCCTCGGCGTCCGTCTCGGTCTCGCCCTCGAAGCCGCCGCCCTCGATCGTCATGACGACGCCTTCGACGGGGTCGTCATCGAACGTGATGACACCGGCGAAGTAGAACTCGGTGATCTCCTGGCCGTCGTCCGTCTCTTCGGCGGAGGCCGCTGCAGGAGGCTGCAACCACAGGAAAGCGATGGCGAGGAGCGACGCCAGCAGGATGATGACCCACCGCATTCCGCTTCGATTCGCCGAGATCGTCGGACGCACAGAACCTCCAGCCCAGTACACAGGCCATGACGGAGTTGTGCATCGGCCCTGATGTACGACGGTATGAGCGTAATGTGTCGGCTCTGTTTCAACCAAGGCACGATCTGCTCACAGTGAGAACGATCCCATCACGAAGTTGCGAATATGGCCCCTCTCGGCGCGTCGTGCTGCGCAGGACGCCTGGAGGCACGGGAATTTCCTCAGCCTCCCGACGCTTAGAATTGGTACACCCTCACCCCAGATCGCGCCCGCAGGAGGACAATCCATGGACCAGCACGACCCCTTCGGCTTCGTCGGACTCACGTACGACGACGTGCTGCTCCTCCCGGGGCACACCGACGTCATCCCCAGCGAGGCCGACACCTCGTCGCGGATCACTCGCCGGATCTCGGTCGCGACACCGCTGCTGTCCAGCGCGATGGACACCGTCACCGAGTCTCGGATGGCCATCGCGATGGCCCGAGAGGGCGGCATCGGCATCCTGCACCGCAACCTCTCGATCGCCGACCAGGCCGCGCACGTCGACCGCGTCAAGCGCAGCGAATCGGGCATGATCACCGATCCGATCACGACATCGCCGGATGCGACCGTCGAAGAGGTCGACGCGCTCTGCGCCAAGTACCGCATCTCGGGTCTTCCGGTCGTCGACCCCGACGGACGCCTCGTGGGCATCATCACCAACCGCGACATGCGCTTCGTCTCGGGCTTCGAGCGTCAGACCACCTTCGTGAAGGACGTCATGACGTCGGAGGGCCTCGTCACCGCACCGGTGGGCGTGGCCGCAGGCGAGGTCATCGCGCTCTTCGCACACCACCGCGTCGAGAAGCTGCCGCTCATCGACGACGACGGCAGGCTCGCGGGCCTCATCACCATCAAGGACTTCGACAAGAGCGAGAAGTACCCGCTGGCCACGAAGGACGACCAGGGTCGCCTGCGCGTCGGCGCGGCCATCGGCTTCTTCGGAGACGCCTGGGAGCGCGCGGAGGCCCTGCGCGACGCCGGTGTCGACGTGCTCGTGGTCGACACGGCCAACGGCCAGTCCCAGGGCGTGATCGACCTCGTCAAGCGGCTCAAGGCCGACGAGAGCTTCGCGCACATCGACGTGATCGGCGGCAACGTCGCGACGCGCGAGGGCGCTCAGGCGCTCGTCGACGCGGGCGTCGACGCCGTCAAGGTCGGCGTGGGACCCGGTTCGATCTGCACCACGCGCGTCGTCGCGGGTGTCGGCGTGCCCCAGGTCACCGCCGTGTACGAGGCATCGCTCGCGGCACGCCCCGCCGGTGTCCCCGTGATCGCCGACGGCGGACTGCAGTACTCGGGCGACATCGCCAAGGCCCTCGTCGCCGGTGCTGACGCCGTGATGCTGGGCTCGCTGCTCGCCGGTACCGACGAGTCGCCGGGCGAGATCGTGTTCCAGTCGGGCAAGCAGTTCAAGCAGTACCGCGGCATGGGCTCGCTCGGAGCCATGCAGACCCGCGGCAAGCAGACCTCGTACTCGAAGGACCGCTACTTCCAGGCCGACGTGCCGAGCGACGACAAGCTCATCCCCGAGGGCATCGAGGGTCAGGTGCCGTATCGCGGTCCGGTCGGCGCCGTCGCCTACCAGCTCGTCGGCGGACTGCGCCAGTCGATGTTCTACGTCGGTGCTCGCACCATCGAGGAGCTCAAGCAGCGAGGCAAGTTCGTGCGCATCACCGCGGCAGGGCTCAAGGAGTCGCACCCGCACGACGTGCAGATCGTGGTCGAGGCGCCGAACTACAAGCGCTGAGACAGAGACAGACAGAGGGCCGGATGCCACAGCATCCGGCCCTCTGTCGTGCTGCGCGGTCGTTGCGGTCTATTGATATGCCAGTATTTAGAGACACCCGCTCGACTTCCCCTCGAGCTCTCCGCGCGAAGGGCGCAGGGAGTGACATGCCGGACGCTGATCGGCAGGGGACTTCCCCAATGAGAGCCGCAGAATATGCCCCAGGATGCTCCCCGCGTCCTCGTCGTCGATGACGACCCTGACGTCGCCCTGCTCGTGAAGACCGTGCTCGAGAGGCGGGCCGGCTGCGAAGTCTCGGTCGCGCATGACGGCCACTCCGCCGTCGAGCGCCTCGAGACCTTCACCCCCGATGTGGTCGTCACGGACATCGAGATGCCCGGTCTCGACGGCCTCGAGCTGCTGGCAGAGCTGCGTCGCAACGATCCGCTGCTGCCCGTCATCGTGATGACCGCGCACGTCTCGGTCGAGTATGCGGTGTCGGCCCTGCGCGCGCAGGCCGACGAGTTCCTCACGAAGCCCCTCGACAACGTCAAGCTCGTCGAGGCCGTCCTGCGCCTCGCGACCGAGGGCCGCGCGCGGCGTGAGGCCGGCCGCACCAGGGAGGTCGTGCTCGCCATCGGCGCGCACCCCGACGATGTCGAGATCGGCGTCGGCGGGATCCTCGCCGCGCACGCCCAGGCCGGCGACACGATCACCGTCCTCACCCTCTCGCGCGGTGCTCGCGGCGGAGACGCCGACAGCAGGCAGCACGAGTCGCTCGCGTCGGCCGAGATCCTCGGCGCACGGTTGTTCGTCAAGGACCTCGTGGACACCGAGATCTCCGGCGGCGGCGCCACGGTGCGGTTGATCGAGGAGGTCGTCCAGGAAGTGCAGCCGACCATCGTCTACACCCACTCATCGAACGACCGCCACCAGGATCACCGCGCCGTGAGCGAGGCGACGATCGCCGCGACCCGCAGAGTCGGTACGGTCGCGTGCTACCAGAGCCCCTCGGCCACCATCGACTTCCGTCCGACGCGGTTCGTGCGGATCGATCAGTACATGGCGCAGAAGCTGCGACTGCTCGAGTGCTTCGGCTCGCAGACGGCGACGCGCGACTACCTCGAGCCCGACTTCGTGACGGCCACCGCCCGATACTGGTCGCGGTTCGGCGGCGGAGCTGCCGTGGAGCCACTCGAGGTCGTGCGCGAGACCGCCGAGTTCATCGGCGCCCACGAGCTCACCCGACGGGAGAGCTGATGGCCTCGCGCGTACTGGTGACGGGAGCCGGGGGACCTGCCGGAGTGGCCGTGATCCGCTCGCTCCTGGGCCGATCCGACCTCGAGGTCTTCGCGGCCGACATGGACGGCTGGGCCAGCGGGATCTACCTCGTCCCGCCGACGCATCGCCGCCTCGTGCCCCCGGGGCGCGACGACGACTTCGTCTCGACGATCGCCCGCATGGTCGAGGAGGATCGGCTCGATCTCGTGATCTCCACGGTCGATGTCGAGCTCGCGGCCCTCGCCGGCCGCCGCGACGAGCTGGCCCCGGCGGTGCTTGCCGCACCTTCGCAGGACACGCTCTCCGTGGCGCTCGACAAGCTGCTGCTCGCCGAGCGCTGCGAGGCGACGGGGCTCACCCCACGCACCGTGCTCGCGGGTCCCGACGCACTGGCCGTCGACTGGGAGTTCCCCGCCTTCGCCAAGCCTCGCCAGGGCGCAGGCAGTCGTGGCGTGCGACTCGTGCCCGATCGGGCGGCGCTCGAAGCGCTGCCCGAGGACGAGGGCCTCATCGTGCAGGACTTCCTCCCCGGCGAGGAGTACTCGGTCGATGTGATCTCAGACGCCTCGGGCTCAGTGGTGGCGGCCGTGCCGCGGACCCGGGCCAGGGTCGACTCCGGTGTCGCGATCGCCGGACGCACGGTGCACGATGAGGAGCTCGAGAGCGCTGCATCGTCGATCGCACGTGCGATCGGTCTCGTGGGGGTCGCCAACGTGCAACTCCGGCGCGACCGTGCAGGCCGCGCCGTGCTCCTCGAGGTGAATCCGCGGTTCCCCGGTGCTCTTCCGCTCACGATCGCCGCGGGGGTCGACATCCCCTCGCTCGTGGCCGACCTGTTCCTCGGCCGCGAGATCCCGTCGAAGATCGCCTTCCGTGAGGTCGCCTCGGTGCGGTTCCTCGAAGACGTGATCCTCGAGGTCGACGAGGTCCTCGTCTCGGCACACGCGGGGCATCAGGAGGAGCTGTGACTGACGCGCTGCTTCGAGGCGATCACCATGTGCACTCGACGTTCTCGGACGACGCGGTCTCGACTCTCGCCGAGAACGTCGCGGCAGCCTCGGCGGCGGGGCTCACGACCGTGCGCCTGGTCGACCATGTGCGCCGGTCGACGCCGTGGGTGCCCGACTATCTCGCCGCGGTGCGCGCGCTGCAGGTGCCGGACGGTCTCACCGTGCTGACCGGTGTCGAGGCGAAGATCCTCGATGCCTCGGGTGATCTCGATATCCCCGAGCTGCCCGCCGGGATCGACCGCATCCTGATCGCCGACCATCAGTTCCCCGGCGTCGACGGACCGCTCGGCCCGAGCGCCGTCCGAGAGCGGATCGAGGGCGGCTGGGCGCCGGATGACGCGCTCGATCAGCTGGTGTCCGCGCTGATCTCGGCCATGCGCCGCCATCCGGGAAACCAGTTGGCGCACTGCTTCTCGATCCTGCCGAAGATCGGTCTCTCCGAGAGCGACCTCGGTGCCGATCGCGTCTCGGCCTGGGCCAAGACGGCGGCCGAGACCGACACGATCGTCGAGGTGAATGAGAAGTGGGGGTGCCCCGGCATCCCGCTTCTCGACGCACTGCGCGCCGCCGGCGCCGAGATCGTCGCGTCGACCGACAGCCATGTGGCCTCCGACGTCGGACGCTACTCGCGGGTGGTCGAGATCCTCGACGGATGGAGGTCTCGCTGATGCCCGAGCTGAACTGGGTCGAGACCCTCGTCGTCGTGTTCCTCCTGCTCTGCGTGCTGGTGGGAACGCTGCCGGTCATCAACACGGCCCTGCAGTTCCTCACCCTGCCCCTGCACGCTTTCCGCAACCACTACGGCAAGGCGGCCCCGTACCACCCCCGCATCGCCGTGCTGATCCCCGCGTGGAACGAGGGGCTCGTGCTGGGGCAGGCGATCGAACGCCTCACGCAGCTCGAGTATCCGGCCGACCGTGTGCGCATCTTCGTCATCGACGACGCATCGACCGATGACACCCCCGAGGTGGTCGCGGCGAAGGCTGCCGCGTTCCCCGGCCGCGTCGTGCACCTGCGCCGCGACAAGGGTGGCCAGGGCAAGGCGCACACGCTCAATCACGGACTCGACATCGTGCTCGCGGACGAGTGGACAGAAGCGGTCCTGATCATGGACGCCGACGTGATCTTCGCCCGGGATTCGCTGCGCAAGATGAGCCGGCACCTGGCCGACGAGAAGGTCGGGGCCGTCACGGCCTACATCGCCGAGGGCAGTCGCGACCGCAACTACCTCACCCGGTTCATCGCGATCGAGTACGTCATCGGACAGCTCTCGGCCCGTCGCACCCAGAACGTCGGGGGAGCGATCGCGTGCCTGGCCGGGGGAGCGCAGCTGCACTCGCGGGCGAACCTCGAAGCCATCGGCGGTCGGATTCCGACCGGCACGCTCGCCGAAGACACGATGACGACCTTCGAGGGCCAGCTGGCCGGTCGTCGGATGGTGTTCGAGCCCCGCGCGGTCGTCCTCGCCGAGGAGCCCCGCACCATCGACAGCCTCTGGAAGCAGCGCCTGCGGTGGGCCAGAGGCAACGTGCAGCTGACCTCGATCTACCGCCATCTGTGGTTCCGACCCAGCCGGGTGCACAACCTGGGCAGCTTCGCGTTCGGGCTCGCGTGGTTCACCATCCTGCTGCTGCCGGCGTTCATGATCCTCGCCGCGACTGCGCTGCTCGTGCTGCTCGTCCTGCACAGCGACATCGCCGAGTTCGTCTTCCGCATCATGTGGATCTCCGCAGCCTGCATCTATCTGTTCTCGATGCTCTTCGCGGTGCAGCTCGACGGGCGGATCGGCCGCCAATCCTGGCGCGAGGCGCTGATGTTCCCCGGACTCGGGGCTCTCATCCTGATGGCGATCGCACTGTTCCCCTGGCTGTTCGAGGCGGGTCTGAGCGACCTCGGACTCACTCTCACCGATGAGAACAGGTTCATCTGGGCGGTGGTCTTCTACCTCTGGGGGCCGATCTCGATGCTCGGAGTCTGGCTAGCCCGTGCCGTCGAGCCACTGCCCGCGGGGCGCTTCTTCGCCGGCCTCCTGCTCTACATCTGCGGGTACGGTTCGCTTCTCTGCGCCATCACCGTGGACTCGTACATCAAGGAGTGGCGCCACGCCGACGCCGCATGGATCAAGACAGAGAAGATCGGACGGGTCGACTCATGACCGAAGCACCTTCGAGAAGCGCTGAGGAGGAGGAGATCGCCGCCGATGCCCGTCGCGAGAAGCTTCTGATCCCGCAGGCGCTCCTCGCCCTGGGCATCGTCGTCGTCGTCGTGATCGTGCGAGAGCTGTTCCTGCGATGACCGGGCGGCCGCTGGCCCTCGTGGTCGAGGACAGCGCAGATCAGACGGCGCTGCTGCAGCGCTACCTCGACCGTGAGGGCTTCGACGTGTTCGCTGCGGTGGATGCCGAATCGGCAATCGCCGCGTTCGCGACGATTGCTCCCGCCGTCGCCGTGGTCGACCTGCTGCTCCCCGGCATCAGAGGCGCGGAGTTGGCGCGTCTCATCAGGGTCCGTTTCCCGGACTGCTTCCTCATCGTGAGCTCGGTGCTCGACGTCGCCGACTACCCCGACGCCGACGCCGCGCTCCCCAAGCCGATCATCGGTGCGGATCTGCGAGCGCTCCTGCGAGATGTGACACGATGACGCCGACGACGACCATCGTGCAGCAGACGATGGAACGCAGCTGGCGTCGGTACTTCGACAACCCGACGCCGCTGATGAAGCAGGGGCCGACGGCGATCGCGGTCGCGGTCGCGGCTGTGCTCATGTGGACGGTTCCGGGGATCCCCGTGACCGACACGGCTTTCGCGGTCTTCGGTCTCGTCACCATCGCCGCAGTGACGGCACTCGCCGCCGTGCTCTCGGCTCGTGGGGTGTACGAGGGCTGGGTCGTGATGCTCATCCCGATGATCGACATCGTCGCGTTGGGCGCCATCAGGACCGGCACCGGCGGGCCGGCATCGCTCTTCTCGTCTTTCGTCCTCCTTCCGGTGATCTGGATCGCGGCCGCACCGGGACGCAGGCAGGTTGTCATCGTGGCGGTCCTCTCGTCGATCGCGCTCGTGATGCCGAACCTCATCGATCCGCCCGACGACCCGGCCGACTGGCTGCGCGGTGTGATCGGTCCATTGGTCTTCGCGACGGTGGGGGCCATCGTCAACGAGCTGTCGCGCCAGCAGCGTCTTCGCACGACCCAGGCCGAGGCCCACGTCGGCGAGCGCACCGCCGCGCTCGCCGCCAACCAGATGATTCTCGAGCAGCTGAAGTCGAGCGAGCAGCAGTACCGCGCGCTCTCCGAGTCGTTCGCGAGCCTGTGGAACTCGATCACCGGGCAGGCGGTCATCGCCACCGACAACTGCGGCGTGATCACTGCATGGAATCCGGGTGCTGTGCGGCTGCTCGGCATGGCGGTGCCTGATGCGCTCGCCGCGGTGCAGGTCGACCGTTTCTTCCCGTCGCAGGCGCTCGCGCAGTTCGCGACGAACTCGACGGAGGGCGCTGACGACGGTCTCCACCCCGGCATGCGTGCGCTGTTCGACGACGCCGACGCCGGGCTGCCGGTGGATTCGCACATCGAGGTGGCGAGAGTGGGCGGGTCGACGGTTCCCGCTCGTGTCACTGTCTCCCCGTATCAGGACTCCGACGGTTCGCGGCACGGCTACCTGCTGGTGATCACCGATGAGACGCGTGCGGTCGAGGTCGCCCGCATGAAGGACGAGTTCGTCGGGATGATCTCGCACGAGCTGCGGACCCCGCTGAGCGCGATCATCGGATTCCTCGACCTTCTGCAGAACGATCCGGCCCAGCCCCTCACGACCGAACAGCAGGAGTTCGTCGACATCATCGAGCGCAACGCGCAGCGCCTGCTGAATCTCGTCGGCGACCTGCTGTTCACCGCCCAGGTCGAATCCGGTCGATTCCCGCTCGAACGCCGAGAGGCCGACGTCGCCGAGCTGGTGCGCAATGCCGTCGCGTCTTCAGGTCCGCACGCGCAGCGGGAAGGCATCGAGATCGTGGCCGAGATCCCGTCGAGTCCGGTGCTGATGACCGTGGATTCGGGTCGCATCGGCCAGGCCCTCGACAATCTGCTGTCGAACGCGATCAAGTTCACCGCGGCGGGAGGGCGGGTGACCGCGAGCGTGCGTCAGGTCGACGGAGCCGTCGAGCTCGCCGTCCGAGACACCGGCGTGGGGATCCCCGAAGACGAGCAGGGCATGTTGTTCACCCGGTTCTTCCGCGCATCGACCGCGACCCGCAACGCTGTGCCCGGCGTCGGTCTGGGGCTCACGATCACGCGGGCGATCGTGCTCGCCCACGGCGGCACGATGGATGTGACGAGCAGGGAGGGCGTCGGCACCGAGTTCCGGATGCTTCTGCCGGCATCACCCCGCACCGAGGCGATCCAGGTGGTCGGCCGTCGCAGCTGACCGGCCGCCGACCCGGTTCTGATAGCCTGGTCGGCTCGCCATGCGGGCGGAAGGACGGCCACGCGCGGTGGGATACATAGATGTTGCAGGGGTCTCGCTGACCCTTCCTGACGGCAGACCGCTGTTGGACGAGACGACGTTCCGCGTCGGAGCCGGTTCGACGAGCGCGCTCATCGGACCCAACGGGGCGGGCAAGACGACGCTGCTCCGCATCATCCGAGGCGATCAGGCCGCGGATGCCGGCGTCGTGACGATCGACGGCGGGCTCGGTGTGATGGATCAGTTCGTCGGCCACGGCGAGACCGGCCAGACGGTCCACGAGCTGCTCGTGAGAGTGGCACCGCGGCGCATCCGCCAGGCCGCCCAGGCACTCGAGGCGGCGGAGGACGCGCTGATCGAACGAGACGAGCACGACACCCAGATGGCCTACGCGACGGCGATCGCGGAGTATGCGGATGCCGGCGGATACGAGCACGAAACCGTGTGGGATCAGTGCACGGTCGCCGCTCTCGGCGTGCCGTTCGAGCGTGCGCGATTCCGCGAGCTCACGACGCTGTCGGGAGGCGAGCAGAAGCGGCTCGCTCTCGAGGCGCTTCTGCGCGGACCGGACGAGGTGCTGCTGCTCGACGAGCCGGACAACTACCTCGACGTGCCGACGAAGCGCTGGCTCGAGGAGCAGCTCAGGCAGACGCCGAAGACCGTGCTGCTCGTCTCGCACGACCGAGAGCTGCTGGCGCGGGCGGTCGACCGTCTGATCACTCTCGAACCCGGCGGTGCTGGGGCCTCGGCGTGGGTGCACGGTGGCGGATTCGCGACCTACCACCGGGCGCGCAGCGACCGCATGGACAGGCTCGACGAGCTTCGCCGTCGGTGGGACGAGCAGCACGAGAAGCTGCGGACCCTCGTCGCGAACCTCAAGGTGAAGGCATCGGCGAACGACGGATTCGCGTCGCGGTATCAGGCGGCGCAGACCCGTCTGCGCAAGTTCGAGGAGGCGGGCCCTCCGGAGGAGCGGCCACCGGCTCAGGACTTCGACATGCGACTGCGCGGTGCGCGCACGGGCAAGCGCGCGGTGGTCGCGCAGGGGCTCGAGCTCAGCGGTCTGATGCGGCCCTTCGATGCGGAGGTCTGGTACGGCGATCGGGTGGCCGTGCTCGGGTCGAACGGCTCGGGCAAGTCGCACTTCCTGCGGCTGCTGGCCCGCGGCGGCAGTGACCCTGACCCGACTCTGGGCCACGTGACCTCCACGGGCGAGCAACTGGCTGTCGTCGACCACAGCGGGCGGGCCACGCTCGGTGCACGCGTCGTGCCGGGCCTGTTCGCCCAGACGCATGCGCATCCGGAGTTCGTCGGCCGAACGCTGCTCGAGATCCTGCACAGGGGAGACGAACGGCGAGCGGGGATGCCGAGGGACGCTGCCAGCTCGGCGCTCGACCGGTACGGGCTCGTCCGCCAGGCGCAGCAGACCTTCGAATCGCTCTCCGGCGGACAGCAGGCGCGCTTCCAGGTGCTGCTGCTCGAGCTCTCGGGCGCGACGCTGCTGCTGCTCGACGAGCCGACCGACAACCTCGACATCGAATCGGCCGAGGCGCTCGAAGACGCCCTGCAGCGTTTCGAGGGAACCGTGCTCGCGGTCACCCACGATCGCTGGTTCGCGCGCTCGTTCGACCGGTTCCTCTTGTTCGGGTCGGACGGAGAGGTGTACGAGTCCGACGCTCCGGTGTGGGACGAGCGTCGGGTGGCGCGGGCGCGCTGAGTCAGGGCAGGCGGAAAGGCGCGGCCGCGAGAGCGGTCGGGTCGAGCGCCAGGTCAGCGAGTGTCGCGCCCACCCCCGGCGCGAACTTGAAGCCGTGACCGGAGAAGCCTGCACCCACCACGATCCGTCCCCGCCGATCGAGCACGAAGGCACTGTCGGACGTCGAGGTGTAGGTGCAGCTGACGGGCACCGCGGATGCCGGGTCGAGGCCCGGCATCCACTCGCGCACATAGTCGGCGAGAGCCTGCGCGTGCGTGACCGCGTGCGGACGGGCGTCGGGGTCGACGACGTCGCCCACGCGGTGGAAGCCGACCTTGACGCCCTCGCCGGGCGTCGGCCTGCCGTAGACCGTCGCCGGGTGAAGGTCGGGGTCGACGTAGTGATTGAACGACGGCCACACGTCGTTCGCCGAGGGTTGGAAGTGCGCGGGGAACTCCTCGGTGACCTCCAGCAGAGGCAGGCGGATGCCGGGCAGCATCCGCTCGGTCCAGGCGCCGACCGTGACGACGACGACGTCTGCCCGCACCCGCTCTTCGGACAGCACGAGGTCGACGCCCTCGTCGGTCTCCTCGATGCGCGCCACGGGGGTCTCCCAGCGCACCTCGCCGCCCGCCGCGACGATGCGGTGCTCGAGCTCGCCGAGGGCGGCGGATGCTCGGGCGACGCCCGCGTCGCGGGAGAACAGCACGTCACCACCGAAGCGCATGCCCGACCAGCGCGACGATGCCTCGCCGGCTGTCAGGATCTCTGCGTGGATGCCGCGCTCGACCAGACGCTGCGCGATCACGGAGAGGTCGACATCGCCGTGGGTCACGAGGCCATGGAGGCGCAGCAGCGGCTCGCCGTCGACCTGCCCGAGGGCATCCCACCCTTCCCGCGCGCGGCCGAGAAGGTCGAGGTAGTGCTCCTCGTCGTATGCGTTGTTGAAGTTGCGTGTCGCGCCGTGCGATGCGCCCTGGTGGTGTCCGCGAGCGAAGCGGTCGAAGACGACAGGCTTCATCCCTCGTCGCGTGAGCTCCCACGCGGTCGCGAGGCCCATCACGCCGCCGCCGATGACGGCGACCTCCATCGAATCCGACATATTGCCTCCCGAGCTCGTTCTCAGTCTTCCAGCCGTCGGTGTCATCGCGTGCGCCCGGTAGTCTGGGGTGGTGACCATGGAGATCGAGCTGGGCCGAGGCAAGCGTGCGCGTCGTGCGTACACGTTCGACGACATCGCGGTGGTGCCCTCGAGGCGCACCCGCAACCCCGAGGACGTGTCGACCGCCTGGACCATCGATGCCTTCGGCTTCGGCATCCCGGTGCTCGGCGCCCCGATGGACTCCGTCGTGAGCCCGCAGACGGCGATCATGCTCGGACAGCTCGGCGGACTCGGCGTCCTCGACCTCGAGGGTCTGTGGACCCGCTACGAGAACCCCGAGCCGCTTCTCGCCGAGATCGCCGCCCTCGACGAGGGCGAGGCGACCGCTCGCATGCAGCAGCTCTACTCCGAGCCGATCAAGCCGGCGCTCATCACGCAGCGCCTCGCCGAGATCCGAGAGGCCGGCGTGACCGTCGCCGGATCCCTGACTCCGCAGCGCACGCAGGAGTTCTACGACACCGTCGCCGCGGCCGGCGTCGACCTGTTCGTCATCCGCGGCACCACGGTGTCGGCCGAGCACGTCTCGAGCGTCGACGAACCGCTGAACCTCAAGAAGTTCATCTACGACCTCGACGTGCCCGTCATCGTCGGCGGAGCCGCGACCTACACCGCGGCGCTGCACCTCATGCGCACGGGCGCGGCCGGCGTCCTCGTCGGATTCGGCGGGGGAGCGGCATCGACCACCCGCGCCACGCTCGGCATCCATGCTCCGATGGCCACGGCCGTCTCTGATGTCGCCGCCGCTCGTCGTGATTACCTCGATGAGTCCGGTGGACGCTACGTGCACGTGATCGCAGACGGCGGCGTCGGCACGTCCGGCGACATCGTCAAGGCGCTCGCGATGGGCGCCGACGCGGTCATGCTCGGCGTCGCACTCGCCCGCGCCACGGACGCACCGGGTCGCGGCTTCCATTGGGGTCCCGAAGCGCACCACCCGAAACTCCCTCGCGGCCGCCGCGTCGAGGTCGGCGGCATCGGCACGCTCGAGGAGATCCTCTACGGTCCCGCCCCCGTCGCCGACGGCACGTCGAACCTGATCGGTGCGCTGCGCAAGTCGATGGCAACCACCGGATACTCCGACCTCAAGGAGTTCCAGCGGGTCGAGGTCGTCCTCGCGCCCTACGAGGCCTGAGGCACGCACGACGCTGTGACTTCTGCTGCTCTGTTCCCGCCGACCCTCCGCGAGGTCATGCTCCGGGGACGCTGGATCGGGATGCTCGTGCTGTGCCTGGTCGTCGCCGGCGTGTTCGCGTGGCTCGGGCAATGGCAGCTCGAGCGCGCCATCGAGACCGATCCGCCGCCCGCCGGAGCGACCGAGCAGGTGCGGCCGCTGACCGATGTCGTCGAGCCGGGGCAGTATCTGCCCGAGCCGCTGGTCGGGCAGAAGGTCGAGACGACCGGAACGTGGATCCCCGATGACTTCCTCATCGTGTCGAGCCGATTCAACGACGACGTCGAAGGCTACTGGGTGACCGGTCAGCTGCGAGTCGCGGAGCGCACGTCGATAGCGGTGGCGATCGGCTGGACCGCCGACCGCGCGGTCGCCGAGGCGGCCGTGGCGGAGCTGAACGAGGGTGACGCAGAAGCATCGATCATCGGACGGGTCATCTCGGACGAAGGTCCCTCTCTGCCGCCGAAGGATGATCCGCAGCGCATGGACCGGATGTCGACCGCCGCGCTCCTCAGCCACTGGCACGATGTCGACGACCTCGATGTCTATCGGCCGTACCTGGCCTCGGTCACGGCGACGGCAGGTCTCACCGACATCTCCTCACCGGCGCCCGACGAGCAGTCGCCGGTGAACTGGCTCAACATCTTCTATGCGGCGGAATGGGCGATCTTCGCCGGGTTCGCGTTCTACCTCTGGTACCGACTCGCGAAGGACCAGTGGGAGCGTGAGGTCGAGGAGTTCGAGGACGCTGCCGCCGGCACCGGCGGGACTGCCTGAGTCAACGCGCATTCGCGCGATCGGCCGCGCGCATCTGAGCGCTTCTCCACGCGATATTCCACCTTCGTCAGGGGCCTGTCGGGACGTTCGGTGAGGGCTTGGTTACCAATCGGAAAACTACGTTGAGGATGTCCGAGGGCGTCCGTATGCTCGCTCACATGTGCGTCGGCTGAGAGCTCGCACAGACGCGGTTTCACGAGAGCCGTCGCCAGACCATACCCGAGGAGACAACACAGATGATGTCCGCTCCCGACGCCGCGAACCAGCAGGTTCCCGGGTCAGATCGCAGAAGTCGGGGGCGTCTCGGCGTCCTCGCCGCCACCTGCGTCGCAGCTCTCGGCGCCAGCGCCCTGATCGCCGCGCCAGCCTCCGCAGACGTTTCAGGGACGGGGGTGGTGATCAACGAGGCGTACCTCTCCGGAGGCAGCGCCGGTGCGGCGTTCACGAACAAGTTCATCGAGCTCTACAACCCCACGGCCGCGCCCGTCACCCTCGACGGGCTCTCGCTGCAGTACCGATCGGCGACGGGAACGGCAGGCTCCAACGGCGTCGCACCGCTGACCGGCGTCATCCCCGCCGGGGGCCACTATCTCGTGCAGGCAGGCAGCAACGGAGCCAACGGCGCCGCCCTGCCGACGGCCGACGCCGTGAGCACCCTCAACCCCAGCGGCACGAACGGCACGCTCGCACTCGTCGAGGGCACGGCGGCGGTCACGTTGACCCCCGGCTCGGTCACCGGGGTCGACGGCGTCATCGACGTGCTCGGCTACGGCACCTCGAACACCTTCGAGACCGCCGCGGCGACGCCGCCCACCGGCAACACCGACGTGAAGTCGCTCAACCGCACCGGCGGCAAGGACACCGACGACAACAAGGCCGACTTCAGCCTGTCGCCGACCATCACGCCGCAGAACGCCGGCACAGTTCCCGACCCTGAGCCCGAACCCGAGCCCACCGAGGTGTCCATCGCCGACGTGCAGGGCACGACCGACGTCTCGCCGCTGAACGGCCAGACCGTCACGGTCGAGGGTGTCGTCACGGCCGACTACCGCACCGGCGGCTACAAGGGCATCGTCATCCAGACCGAGGGCTCCGGCGGAGCGACCGACGCGACGCCGGGAGCATCGGACGGCGTGTTCGTCTTCCTGAACGCGCTCGCTCCCACGGTCGCGATCGGCGACCTCGTCTCGATCACGGGATCCGTCAGCGAGTACTTCGGCCAGACCCAGATCAACCCGACCGCGGCAGCGGGAGTCTCGGTGGTGCAGGCAGGCGCGGGTGTGCCGGCTCTCACGCCGCTCCCCGACGTCACCGTCGGCGCCGACCGCGAGCAGTACGAGAACATGTACGTTGCGCCCGCAGGCACCTACCGGCTCGCGTCCAGCCACCAGCTCTTCAACTTCGGCACGCTCTGGCTGAACGCCGGCGCTGACCTGAACGTCAAGAGCACCGAGACGGTGCGCCCCGGTGCCGAGGCCTCCGCGATCGCGGCGGCCAACCGGGCCAACCGCATCCTGCTCGACGACGGATGGTCGATCCAGGTCTCGAACAACGGCCACCCGAACGACCAGCCGTACTTCACCAAGGACCTCGTCGTGCGCAACGGCGACACCGTCGACTTCAGCGACAGCGGCTACGTGCTGCAGTACGGCTTCGACGACTGGCGTCTGCAGCCGGTCGTGCCGATCGACAGCACGTCGCCGGCCGACCTGAAGGCGGGCTTCGCGGCGACGAACCCCCGCACCGACTCGGCTCCGGCCGTGGGCGGCGACGTGCAGGTGGCGTCGTTCAACGTCTTCAACTACTTCACGACGCTGAAGAGCGAGAACTCGAACGCCCGGGGCGCGGCGAACGCTGCCCAGTTCGAGATCCAGAAGTCGAAGATCGTCGCGGCGATCAACGGGCTGGACGCCGAGATCGTGTCGCTGATGGAGATCGAGAACTCGATCAAGCTGGGCGGAACCCTCGATGAGGCGCTCGCCGACCTGGTCGACGGACTCAACGATGCGCTCGGCAGCGAGGAGTGGGACTACGTCCGCACCCCCGACGAGCTCAACAGCTCGGCGACCACCGACTTCATCACCAGCGCGATCATCTACAAGAAGGACGACGTCAGCACCGTCGGCGAGAGCCTCACGGTCACGGACGAGACGGTGTGGGGCAACGCCCGCGAGCCGATCGCACAGGCCTTCGACATCGAGGGCCGGGTCGTCACCGTGGTGGCGAACCACTTCAAGTCGAAGTCGGCACCCGAGGGAGGCGGCGCAGAGCCCGCGGACGGACAGGGCTTCTTCAACGCCGACCGCGTGAAGCAGGCGAACTCGCTCAAGGGCTTCACCGCCGAGATCGAGGAGACCACCGGCAGCAGCGACATCCTGCTCATCGGCGACTTCAACGCCTACGCGAAGGAAGACCCCATCGAGGTCTTCACGAGCGAGGGCTGGAGCGACGTCGCACGCGAGAAGGCACCAGACGAGCACACGTACTCGTTCGACGGGGAGCTCGGCTCGCTCGACCACGTGCTCGCCTCGCCGTCGCTGGCGGAGTCGATCACGGGCGCAGGGGTGTGGAGCATCAACTCTCCCGAGTGGAGCGATCGCGGCTACGCGTTCGGCGCCACCGAGGCAGGCACGCCGTTCCGCTCGAGTGACCACGACCCGATCATCGTCGGCGTCTCCTCGGAGATCCCGCCGGTGAGCATCGATGTCGTCACGATGAACGACTTCCACGGGCGCATCGAAGCCGACGGCGCTGCCGCAGGCGCGGCGGTCGTCGCCGGAGCGGTGCAGCAGTTCCGCTCAGAGAACCCGAACACGATCTTCGCCGGCGTCGGCGACCTGATCGGCGCTTCGACGTTCACCTCGTTCATCAACGATGACAACCCGACGATCGACGCGCTCAACGCGGCCGGTCTCGATGTCAGCGCTGCGGGCAACCACGAGTTCGACCAGGGCTGGGAAGACCTGCGAGATCGCGTGCAGGACCGCGCGGACTGGGAGTACATCTCGTCGAACGTGTTCGTCACCGAGACCGGCGAGCCTGCGCTCGCACCGGCCTGGGTGAAGGAGCTGGACGGCGTGCGCGTCGGCTTCGTCGGCGCCGTCACCGAAGACCTCGACTCGCTCGTGTCCCCCGAGGGCATCGCGGATCTCGAGGTGCGCAGCATCGTCGACTCGGTGAACGCCGTGGCCGACGATCTCCGCGACGGAGACGCCGCCAACGGCGAGGCGGACGTCGTCATCCTCCTCGTCCACGAGGGCGCATCCAGTGCCGAGCTGTCGAGCATCACCCCGGACTCGCCTCTCGGCGAGATCGTCTACGGGGTCGATGAAGACGTCGACGCGATCGTGTCTGCGCACACCCACCTCGCGTACAACCACGTCATCGACGGCCGCCCGGTCATCTCGGCGGGTCAGTACGGCGAGAACCTGGGACTGATGAACATCCAGGTGGACCCGAAGACGAAGGACCTGATCTCGATCACCAACGAGATCAAGCCCCTCACCGCTGCGGGCAAGCCGCTCTACCCGGCGGTACCTGAGGTCGCCGACATCGTCGCGAAGGCGAAGGCGGAGGCCGACGTACTCGGTGCGGTCAAGGTCGGCGACATCACGGCCGACTTCAACCGCGCTCGTCAGACGAACGCCTCGGAGAACCGCGGTGGCGAGTCCACCATCGGCAACTTCGTCGCCGACGTGCAGAAGTGGTCCACCGGCGCCGACATCGCGCTGATGAACCCGGGTGGCATCCGAGCGAACCTGACGTACGCCTCGGCGAACGCCAACGATCCGAACGGCAACGTTACCTACCGCGAGGCGGCGACGGTGCAGCCGTTCGCCAACACGCTGGTGACGCTGACGCTCACCGGTGCGCAGCTCAAGGGCGTGCTCGAGGAGCAGTGGCAGCCGGCAGGCTCGGCTCGTCCGTTCCTCAAGCTCGGCGTCTCGGAGGGACTCGTTTACACCTACGACCCCGCCGCGGCCCAGGGTTCGAGGATCACCTCGATCACTCTCAACGGCACGCCGATCGACGCGGCCGCGAACTACACGGTCGCGGCGAACTCGTTCCTCGCCGGCGGTGGAGACAACTTCTTCACCTTCAAGGAGGGCGACGACAAGCGCGACACCGGCAAGATCGACCTGCAGTCGATGGTCGACTGGTTCGACGCGAACAAGACCGCGACCCCCGACCTCGCGCAGCGCGCGGTGGGTGTCTCGGTCAGCGCGCCGGATGCCGACGGCTACCGTGCAGGCGACCAGGTCACGGTTGCTCTCTCCTCGCTGGCATTCAGCGCGGGGGAGCAGGCACCGGGTGAGGTGACGCTGTCGCTCGGCGGCACCCCGCTCGCCGCGGGCGCGGTCGACCCGACCATCGTCGACACGACCGATGAAGCAGGGCGTGCGACGCTCACCTTCACGGTGCCGTCCGGCGTCTACGGCGAGCAGCAGCTCGCCGTCGCCGTCGCCGGCACGGGGACGACCGCACAGGTGCCGTTCACGATCGCGGGTGAGGAGCCGGTCGAGTTCGCCGGCTCGATCGACCTCGGCTCGTCGAAGGTGGCCGCGGGCAAGAAGCTCACGGTCACGGGTGAGGGCTACCTGCCGGGTGAGACCGTGAGCGTCGAGCTGCGACCGAAGAAGGGCTCGGTCGTCGAGGTCGGCACCGTCCAGGTCAAGGCCGACGGCACCTTCTCGACCTCGGTGACGGTGCCCAAGAGCACCCAGCCCGGCAAGTACACGGTCGCGGTGTCGCAGGCAGACGGAGACGAGGCGACCGCCACGGTCACCGTCAACCGCGCAGGCGGCATCGGCGGCATCATCGACTGGCTGTGGGATCTCATCAACGGCTGGTTCTGACCTCGATAGGCGGCGCACCCGCCTGACACGCACGAAGGCCGTCGGGAGCGATCCCGGCGGCCTTCGTCGTTCGCGCAGGCTCATGGTGCCTGGAGGCGTGCGCAAAGTGGATGTTAGGGTGCTGGCGTGGGGGTAGCAGTCGAGGTCGATTTCGACCAGATCCAGACGATGATCGATGTCCTGCTCGGGGCGCTGTCCGATCTGCAGGCCGAAGGTGCCTCGCTCGACAGCGCATCGCAGCTCATGCTCGCAGGGTGGGACGGTGAAGCCGCCGATGCCTACGAGAGCCGGCACGATCAGTGGCAAGCCGATCAGACTTACACTCTCGACGAGCTGACGAGTGCGATCAAGGCCCTGCAGCGGGCTCTCGCCAGCTATCGCCATGCCGAAGAGACGATCATCGACCTGGTCGTCTGACGACCCGACCCCTGGATGCTGCTGACATGAATCCGTCTGATGACCTGACCGCTCGCCTCGACGCGCTTCGCACCCAATCCCGTCAGATCGCCTCGGACTTCTCGGCCGAGATGGAGCGTCTGACGCGCGAGGTGGCCCAGCGTGGCGCACTCGTCGTGGTCGACGTCGACGCCCGGCGGCTGATCTCCTCGGTCGTCGTCGATCCGGAGCACTTCGTGAACGCGGCAGCCACAGCGCTCTCCTCCGCCACCGACTCCGCTCTGGCGCTCGCGGGCGTCTCGGCGATGCCCGATGTCTCGACGAAGGCGCACGAGGTCATGCGACTGCTGCTGGAGGGACTACCGGCCAGCGACGCGATCGATGTCGTCGTCGCCGAGCCCGAGGGTGAGCCAGAGCGCCATGTCTTCCCCGAGCTGACGGTCGAGGTGAACGCGCTGGGGCAGTTCTCGGTGACGGTGGATGCCGAATGGAGGGCGTCCGCCACCGCGGTCGAGTTCGCGAATGCCGTGAAGGCGAATGTGAATACGGTGATCGCGCGACGCTCAGACCATGAGGGCGGGGGGAACGATGAGTGACGGGTACAAGGTCGATACGGGAGTCCTGAGGGGCGACGCCGAACTCTGGCGGGGATGGGGCGAGACGCTCGCGACGGGAGCCGACAGCATCTCGGACACCTTCGAGTACTGGGCGTTCTCGGATCAGCCCGGTTTCGAGGCTCTCCGCGACGAGTACTTCGCCGCGGCCGCCGACCTGCGGCAGAAGGTGCGCGACGGCGGCGCTCTCTTCCGCGCCATGGGGTCACGGCTCGAGCAGGTCGCCGAGATCTACGAGAAGACCGAAGACGAGGTCGGCCGCGACATCAGGGGGGCGTGAGGCATGCATCCGGAGGCCATGGGGCAGTGGATCATCGACGTGATCGACGACGGGCTGCGAGAACTCGCCAATGCAGAGCGCGGGGCGCCGGTGGTGGCGCGCGCATGGGCCGACGACCTTTCGACGTTCGGCATCCCCTGGCCCGATTGGGCGAAGGATGCCGCTTATCACGCGGCGATGGCAGCACTGCTCGCCGACATCGGGATCATGCGGGAGATACTCAACGCCATGCGCGACTTGGTCGCGCGGATGGGTTTCCCGACCGTCCTGCGCGCCGAAGCGGACAAGCTGGTTCAGGGGATCGGCAGCGTGCAGAGCCGCGTCGATGCGGAGTGCACGACGGCTCGCCTCCGGGGGCTGGGAAGCGATGCGTGGGAGTCGGACGCCGCCCGGCACTACCTCGCGGCGTACGACACCCATGAGGACCAGGTCGACGAACTCCAGGAGTCGGTCGACGGACTCGTTCGCGTGCTCCGGGACGCGGCCGCCTCGCAGGATGCGTGGTACTCGTCGAATCTGTTCAACGCGATCGGCGGGGTGGTCGGCATTGCCGGGCTCGTGGCCACCATCATCGGCGGGTTCGCGACACCTGTCGCCTGGGTAGGGCTGGCGATCGGCATCATCGGACTGCTGCTGAACGTGATCGGATACTTCATCGGACGCGGCGACTCCGAGTCGCGCGCGTCCGTGCTGTCGGACGTCCTCTCCTCCACGGCGTTGCCGTCGTGGCCCAAGCCCTCGTTCGCCTTGTGAACGGCGTGAGCCCCGCGGCACCGGGATGGTACGACGTGCACCGACAGACCCAGCGGTGGTGGGATGGGCGACAGTGGACGGAGAATGTCATCCATCACGGCCGGCCCATCACCGCCACGGCGCTTCGCGCGGCGACCACCAGGATGCAGTGGATGTGGGTCGGAGTCGGCGTGGCCGCATGGGTGGCGTTCCTCGTCTTCTCGTTCGCTTTCGGCCCGAGCGCGGCGTTCGCACTCGCCGCGCTGCCCGTCGTTGGAACGGCGGCGATCGTCGCGGCGGCCATCACGGGATCGCGCCTGATAGCGGCGGTCCCGCCGACTCCGGGCAGCCCGATCGACGCACGCTGACGGAAGCGCAAACCCTCACGGAACGAGGATCTGCACCTCTGCCTGGGCGAGAGCGGTGGCGAAGGCCTGTGAGGGCGGGGCGTCCGTGACCAGATAGTCGGCCCGATCGAGCGTCGTCACCTGGGCGAACAGTCGTCGCCCGAATTTTGACGAGTCGGCGAGGATGGCGGTGCGATCGGCGCGCTGGATCATCTCGGCCATCATGTTCGCATCGCCCATGTTCGACGTCGAGAAGCCGGCCTGGTCGATGGCACCCACCGCGATCAGCGCCAGATCGCAGCGGATGTCTACTTCGGGTCCGCCCGGGGTCATCATGAACGTGACGGGGCCGGTGGTGGCTTGGGTGATCGCGCGGACAGCGCCACCGAACACGTAGAGGTCGCGGAAGGCGGAGGGGGAGATCTCGGCGGGGATCCGCAGGTTGTTCGTGGCGATCGTGAGGTCTCGATGGTTGCGAAGTGCCCGCGCGAGGGCCAGAGTGGTCGTTCCGGCGTTGAGCATCACGACCGCTCCGTCGTCGATGAGCCCCGCGGCGAGGCGCGCGATCGTCTCCTTCTCCTCGGTCTGCATCCGCAGGCGCACGTCGAGCGCGCGGTCCTTGAGCTGACCCTCCGCGCTGACGGCCCCTCCGTGTGTGCGGATCACGACGCCTTCACGGTCGAGCTGGTCGAGATCGCGGCGGATCGTGTCGATGGAGACGTGAAAATGTTCGGCGAGACCGCCGACGGTCACCTCTCCCACCTGCTCGACGTACGAGGCGAGATCCGCCTTCCGGCCCGCCGGGAGGCGGCGCTTGGGCGACGGTGCGGTTGCTTCCATGCACACATCTCTAGCACATAGACGCGGGAAAGTCGGCAGAGTCCAGCAGAAAACCGCAGATCGAATGCGGCGCAGATCAAATCTGCACCGCCGCGCCGTGGCAGCGATGTGGGGAGAGATCTGTGAGTACATCCATCGAATAGTGCAAAGAAATGCTTGACGTTCCTGCAAATGAACGCATAACATTGCTCAAAACCGCATGAACAAGCATCGAAGCACGTATGCGGCACGATCTCGAAGAGGAGAAGTGATGATCACAGTGGGACGAGGGCGACGCATTCTCAAGCTCGCCGGCGCCGCGACAGCAGCCGTGACAGTCCTGGCCGTGGCTGGGTGCGCGGCAGGCGACAGCGGAGCCGACGGCGGGGATGGCGGAGACGTCACGATCGAATTCGCGCAGTGGTGGGAGCCCGAACTCCCCGACGGCGAGTTCCGAGCGCTCATCGACGAGTTCGAAGACGCGAACCCCGGCATCACGGTCAAGCTCGTGAGCGGACCGTACGCATCGACCAAGGAGCAGCTCTTCGCCGGAGCCGCATCCGGCACCATGCCAGACGTCGTCGGCCTCGACGGCGCGTGGGTCAACGACTTCGCCTCTCAGGGCGTCATCGCCGACCTGACCGCCCTCATGGAGGAGAACGACTACGACGACAGCGAGCTGGCGAGCCAGATCCAGGTCGACGGCAGCACCTACATGATCCCGGTCGTGAACTTCGTCTACCCGATGTTCACGAACGACACCCTGCTGGCAGACGCGGGCGTCACCGCCCCGCCCACCACCCGCACGGAGTTCGCGGATGCCGCCTCGAAGGTCTCTGCCCTCGGTGGCGACGTCTCCGGCTGGGTCCTCCCGCTCTCGCTCGAGGCTCCCAACGGTGTGCAGAACGACGTCATGTCGTGGGTCTGGGCCTCTGGCGGCTCGATGCTCAAGGACGGCGAGCCCGACCTGACGAACGACGACGTCACCTCGGCGGTCGACTTCATCGGCGGCATGTGGGACGACGGCTCGATCGCCTCCGGCTCCTTCACGATGAAGGAGCAGGACAAGGTCGAGGAGTTCACCAACGGCCGCGTCGGCATGATGATCGACTCGCTGGCGCACATCAACCTGATCCGTGAGACCAACCCCGACCTCGAGTTCTCGATCTCGGCGCTGCCGGCGGAAGACGGTTACGACGGCGAGCGGGGCATCCCCTACGCGTCCTGGGGCATCGGCGTGGCCGAGAACTCGGAGCACAAGGACGCGGCGTTCAAGCTGGTGTCGTTCCTGATGAGCGAGGAGACGAACTCCGAGCTCTCGACGATGGCGAACGCGTTCCCCGGCAACTCGAAGTCCGTTCCCGGATTCGTCGAGGACGACGAGCTGTTCAAGCAGGCGTTCGAGATCTACCAGGCCGGATACCCCGCGAACGAGTTCACCGGACTCCCCGTCGCCGAAGAGCTGATGCGTCAGCTCGGCGAGCAGCTGCAGTCGGCCTTCGACGGACAGCAGTCGATCGACGACGCGCTCACGAAGGCGCAGGAAGCCTGGGCAGGGGAGTTCTGACCTCTCTCCGCCCGTCTGAACCGGGTGCCGCATCGCGACCCGATGCGATGCGGCACCCGACCAACCAAGGAGCCATGCTTCCCATGAGTCTGAGAACATCCGACGACACCGAGGTGATCGTCACCGGAGTCGCGATGTCACGTCGCCGGCGGCAGCTGCGCAAGACGACCGAGTCGTACGCCTTCCTCTCGCCCACGATGATCCTGCTGTTCGTGCTGATGATCGTCCCGATCGTCATGGTGATCGGTTACTCGTTCCAGGACAACGTGATCCTGAACAAGTCGCCCGAGTTCGTGGGCGTCGCCAACTACGTAGAGATCCTGTCGGACCCCCGCTTCTGGAAGGCGACCGGCAACACGATCCTCTTCACGGTGGCGAGCGTGGTGGCGCACCTGGTGCTCGGACTCGCCTTCGCGATGATGCTCAACAGCCCGCTGCTCGGACGCTTCTCCCGCTCGTTCTTCCGGGCGCTGTACATCCTGCCGTGGTTGTTCACGGTCGCCGTGATCGCCGTGCTGTGGCGCATGCTGCTCGCCCCGAACGGTGTGGTCAACTTCTTGCTCAACACCGACATCGAGTGGCTGGCATCGCCTCAGCTCGCACTCGGCACCATCATCTTCATCAACATCTGGGCCGGCTACCCCTTCTTCATGGTGAGCCTGCTCGCCGGGCTCCAGGGAATCCCGGGCGAGCTCAACGAGGCGGCGACCGTCGACGGTGCCGGCGCGATCCAGCGGTTCTGGAACGTCACGATCCCGCAGCTGCGGCCGATCATCGTCAGCCTCGTGCTGCTCGACCTGATCTGGACCTCGCAGCAGTTCGCCCTCATCTGGATGACCACGGGTGGCGGACCGATCGATGTCACCGAGGTGCTCAGCACCTTCACCTACAAGCTCGCCTTCGCCAAGTACGACTTCTCGCTCGCGGCCACCTCCGCCGTGCTGGTCCTGCTGATGTCGATGGTGCTCGCCGTTTTCTACGTCCGTCACCAGAAAGCGAGGGACTGACTCATGGCTCTCACCGTGCAGAACCAGCGTCGCGTCGCCAAGACCGGCGTGATGATCGGCCTCATCCTCGGTGCCGTCTTCGCCGCAGGTCCCGTGCTCTGGATGCTGTCGAGCTCGTTCAAGTCGAACACGCAGATCTTCGAGCTGCCGCCCCGCCTGGTCACCGACACGTTCTCGTTCGACGCGTACATCGCCATCTTCACGAACCCCGAGACGATGCGGTTCTTCTTCAACAGCTACGTCGTCGCCGGCTCCGTCACGATCCTGACGCTCCTCGTCGCGATCCAGGCGGCCTACGCGTTCAGCCGCTTCGAGTTCCGCGGCAAGCGCATCCTGAACGTGGTGATCGTGAGCGTTCAGGCGGTGCCGCCGATCACGCTGCTGATCCCGTACTTCGGCCTGATGGTCGCCCTCGGGCTCTACAACTCGTACCTCGGGCTGATCCTCACCTACATGGTGTTCACGCTGCCCTACGCGATCATCATGATGACCGGCTACTTCAACACCCTGCCCAAAGAGCTCGACGAGGCCGTCCGCGTCGACGGCGCCGGATCCATGACCGCCCTGTGGCGCATCCTGGTGCCGATCTCGATCCCCGGCATCGTGTCGGTCGGCATCTACACGTTCATGATCGCGTGGAACGAGTACCTGTTCGCGCTGACGCTGACCCGCACGATCGACATGCGCACGGTGCCCATCGGCATCCAGTTGCTCATGGGGCAGCACTCGTACGAGTGGAACCAGATCATGGCGATGAGCGTGCTCGGGTCCATCCCCGTGCTCATCCTCTTCCTCATCTTCCAGCGGTACTTCATCAGCGGTCTCACGGCGGGGTCCGTGAAGAGCTGACGTCGCGCCGACGGACATACGACCACCACGAAACAGGAGAAAACACGTGCTCTACACCGGCAAATCCATCCTCGATGTCGCCAATGCGAACAACTTCGCCATCCCGGCGTTCAACATCAGCGACTGGGCGATGTTCAACGGAATCATGGACATCAGCGAGCAGAAGGCCGCTCCGGTCATCATCGCGATCCACCCCGATGAGGTCGCGCACATCACGACCGATCTGATCCCCGCGATGCACGCCCGCGCCCACCGGTCGAGCGTGCCCGTCGCGATCCACTGGGATCACGGCGGAAGCTACGAGCAGATCATCGCGGCGATCAAGGCGGGCTTCACCTCGGTGATGATCGACGCGTCGCTGCTGCCGTTCGACGAGAATGTGGCGCTGACCCGCAAGGTCGTCGACGCCGCTCATGCCGTGGGCATCCAGGTCGAGGGCGAGCTGGGCACGATCGGCGCCAACGACAGCTACGGCGAGTCCGGCGCTGCGGAGATCATCTACACGAACCCGGAAGACGCCGTGCGCTTCGTCGAGGAGACCGGTGTCGACAGCCTCGCCATCGCGATCGGCACCTCGCACGGTCTGTACCCGAGTGACAAGAACCCCGAACTGCGCCACGACCTGCTCGAAGAGATCAAGGCCGCGATCGGCATCCCCCTGGTGCTGCACGGCGGCTCCTCGAACCCGGATGCCGAGCTGCGCCGCGCGGTCGAGCTGGGCATCAACAAGATCAACATCTCCAGCGACATCAAGGTCTCGTACCACAACCGCATGCGTGAGATCCTCGGCACCGATCAGCGTCTGCGCGAGCCCAACGCGATCCAGCCGGCGGCGCTCGAGGCCATGAAGGTCACGGCTGCTGAGAAGATCGACCTGTTCGGCGCAGACGGCAAGGCGTCGCTGTACTGAACCTCGGACCTCGGAAGGATGATCGGCGACGTGGACAGAACGCTCGTACTCGGACTCGGCGGCACCGTCGACTACGAGCTCACGTGGGATTCGTCGGTGTTCGACAGGCTCGCGCACGCGCACGGTGTGCGCCGGCATGAGCTGACGACCACGTCGCCGATCACCGACGAACGCTCGCTGCTGGTGGCGGTGCTCGCGTTCGTCGCCTCGGGAACAGGGGCGGAGCGCTTCGTCGCCTCGTCCGAGGTGATCGAGGCGTTCGTGTCGCACTTCGCGCACACGATCACGCTCGGGGGCACCGGGGTGCGCGCGGGGCTCGTGCTCGACGCTCTCGGCATCCCGAGTGTCCAGCACCTGGTGAGTATCGACGACAACGTGCGCCGGCTGCTTCCGGAGTCGATCTCGTACATCTGCTCGGCCACCGAAGACACCCTCGATCCGCACCTCATCGTGCAGTACCCGGTGGGGGCCGCAGTGCGGCTCACCGACGGAGACGTGGTCTCGCCCGCCCCCAACCGCCTGATCTTCGCCAACGACCCGCCGAACCGGCGCATGGCGATGGCTGCCGACCTCGCCGACGCGCTCGCGGACGCGGGGGTGTTCCTCGTCTCGGGGTTCAACACGATGCAGGATCACGATCTGCTCGAGCTCCGGCTCACCGAGGTGCGGCGGGCGATGCAGCGCCTGCCCGATGACGCCCTCGTCTACTACGAGGACGCGGGCTTCTACACTCGGAGCTTCGCCGAGACGGTCAGGGCTCGCCTGCTGCCGCAGATCGACGTCTACGGCATGAACGAGGACGAACTGCAGGAGTACGTCGGCCGGTCGGTGAATCTGCTCGATGAGTCAGACGTCATCCGCGCTCTCCACGAAGCGCAGATGATCATCCCCGCACGTGCGCTCGTCCTGCACACGTGCTACTGGGCGATCGCCACAGGGCCGGATGCCGGTCGGCACCGCGCCGCCCTCGACAGCGCCGTGCGTGTCGCCGCCACCCGCTACCGCGTGGGCGACGGCCTGACCGCGCGCGACGTTGAGGAGACCTCCGCCCTCAGTCGCCACGGGGGAGGGGAGGCGCTCGTCGCCGCCGTCGAGGGTGCGCTGCCGGATGCCGTGGGCGTCGCGGCGTTCTCGCTCGACGTCGCAGCTCCGACTACGGTCGGCCTCGGAGACACGTTCGTCGGGGGATTCCTCGCCGGAGCCGTGGGATCGAAGGAGACCGTGTGAATCCGATCCTGCTGTCGTCGAACCGACCCGCCGAGCGCTTCTACCGCGGTGGAGCGCGCATCAGCGACTTCCGGGGAGAGGGGGCCTCCGCGCCCCGCGAACCCGAGGACTGGATCGCGTCAACGACCACGGTCAACGGCGAGGCGCTCGTCGGACTCACCAGACTCCCCGACGGACGACTTCTGCGAGAGGCGGTCGCCGACGACCCGGCCGCGTGGTTGGGCGAGCGCCACGTCGCACGGTGGGGCGCCGACACCCGCCTGCTGGTCAAGCTCCTCGACGCCGGGCAGCGCTTGCCGGTGCACGCGCACCCGCATGACGACTTCGCGGCGACGCATCTCGGCACCGCGCACGGCAAGGCGGAGGCCTGGTACATCCTGCAGGGCGGCACGGTGCACGTCGGACTGCGCGACGACGTCGAGGTCGACGCGCTCGCCGACCTCGTCGACCGGCAGGACTCGGCGGCTCTGCTCGACCTGCTGCACGCGGTGCAGGTGCACCCCGGCGACGTCGTCTGGGTGCCGCCGGGTGAGCTGCACGCCATCGGCGCCGGCATCCTGCTCCTCGAACTGCAGCAGCCCGAGGATCTCTCGATCCTCCTCGAGTGGCACGGCTACGCGATCGACGGCGCCACGGTCGGCCACCTCGGTCTGGGTTTCGAGGTCGCGCTCGCCGCGGTGAACCGGAGGGGCCGGTCGCGCAGTGACCTCGAGTCGCTGATCGGCACCGCGCCGGCATCCGGCTCGGTCTTCCCGCGCGCCGCCGACGAGTACTTCCGACTCGAGCGTGTTCCCGTCGACGGCCCGACGGTCATCGACCAGGGCTTCTCGATCATGATCGTGAGCGGCGGCGACGTCGTGATCGACGGCGTCGAGCATCATGCGGGCGCCACACTCGTCGTTCCGCACGCGGCCGGAGCGCTCGACGCGACCGGCGCCGGTGAGCTGCTCGTGGCACGCCCGCCGACCCCCTGACGCCGGAATCGACGCGGATTCCGCCCGGGTAGACTGGAGTCATGCCCGAACCGAAAGTCGCCAGCTTTCCGGCGATCCGTGGTGCGCTGAAGTTCTACCAGATCGCGTCGATCATCACCGGAGTCATGCTGCTCCTGCTGGTCGCCGAGATGGTGCTGAAGTACACGCCGATCCGACTCGAGCTCTTCGCAGGGGGATCCGGCGGTCTGCTGTGGTTCGCACCCGTGGTCGAGGGGCCTGAAGGCCTCGAATCGACCGGCGACGGACTCAACATCTCGCTCTTCATCCTCGTCGCGCACGGCTGGTTCTACGTCGTCTACCTCTTCGCGTGCTTCCGGATGTGGAGCCTCATGCGCTGGCCGTTCCTGCGCTTCATCCTGCTCGCGCTCGGCGGCGTGATCCCGCTGCTGTCGTTCTTCATGGAGGCCATCGTCGCCCGCGACGTCAAGGCCTACCTCGCTTCGAGGGAGGCCGCCTCGGCCCCCGCCCCTGCCACGGAAGGTGTCCGGTGACCGAACAGTCCGAGACCCAGCAGCGCCCCACGCTCGTCGTCGACTTCGGCGCGCAGTACGCGCAGCTGATCGCCCGTCGGGTGCGTGAGGCCGGCGTCTACAGCGAGATCGTGCCGCACACCGCCACGGCCGCCGAGATCGCCGAGAAGAACCCCGTCGCGATCATCCTCTCGGGTGGTCCGTCGTCGGTCTACGAGGAGGGTGCTCCGCGCCTCGACCCCGCTGTGTTCGAGCTCGGCGTGCCCACACTGGGCATCTGCTACGGCTTCCAGTACATGGCGCAGACCCTCGGCGGCGAGGTCGCGAACACGGGTCTCCGCGAGTACGGCGCGACGGATGCCGTCATCTCGGGCGACGGCGGCACGCTGCTCGGCGGCCAGCCTGCCGAGCAGAACGTGTGGATGAGCCACGGCGACCAGGTCGCCAAGGCGCCCGAGGGCTTCGACGTGCTCGCCACGACCGACGCCACCAAGGTCGCGGCGTTCGCGAACGAGGAGCGCGGCTTCTACGGCGTGCAGTGGCACCCCGAGGTCAAGCACTCCGACCACGGCCAGCGCGTGATCGAGAACTTCCTGCACAAGGGCGCGGGTCTCGCGTCCGACTGGAACAGCGGCAACGTGATCGCCGAGCAGGTCGAGCGCATCCGCGAGCAGGTCGGTGACGCGCGAGTCATCTCGGCGCTCTCCGGTGGCGTCGACTCGGCGGTCTCGACGGCGCTCGTGCACAAGGCGATCGGCGACCAGCTGACCGCGGTCTTCGTCGACCACGGCCTCCTGCGCAAGGGCGAGCGCGAGCAGGTCGAGAAGGACTACGTCGAGTCCACCGGCGTCCGTCTGATCACGGTCGACGCGGCAGACGTCTTCCTCGGTCACCTCGCGGGCGTCACCGACCCCGAAGAGAAGCGCAAGATCATCGGTCGCGAGTTCATCCGCGCCTTCGAGAAGGTGCAGCTCGACCTCGTCGCCGAGGCGAAGGCCTCGGGCGGCGCCCCGGTCAAGTTCCTCGTGCAGGGCACGCTGTACCCCGACGTGGTCGAGTCCGGTGGCGGTGCGGGCACGGCCAACATCAAGTCGCACCACAACGTCGGCGGGCTGCCCGACGACCTCGACTTCGAGCTCATCGAGCCGCTGCGCGCCCTGTTCAAGGACGAGGTGCGCGCGATCGGCCGCGAGCTCGGCATCCCCGAGGCGATCGTCGGCCGCCAGCCGTTCCCCGGACCCGGCCTCGGCATCCGCATCATCGGCGAGGTCACGCAGGATCGTCTCGAGATCCTGCGCGAGGCCGACGCGATCGCGCGTGAAGAGCTCACCAAGGCCGGTCTCGACCAGGACATCTGGCAGTGCCCCGTCGTGCTCCTCGCCGATGTGCGCTCGGTGGGTGTGCAGGGCGACGGCCGCACCTACGGTCACCCGATCGTGCTGCGTCCTGTGTCGAGCGAAGACGCCATGACGGCCGACTGGACGCGTCTGCCCTACGACGTGCTGTCGAAGATCTCGAACCGCATCACCAACGGCGTCCGCGACGTCAACCGCGTCGTGCTCGATGTGACGTCGAAGCCGCCGGGAACCATCGAGTGGGAGTGACGAAGGAGCTCCCACTCGCATAGGCACTGCGTGGCACTTGACCGCGCCAGCGGGCGAGTGGGAGTGAGCGTTCTGCTCCCACTCCGGTGACGTCGAACGGGCACGGACCATCACGGTCCGTGCCCGTTCGCGGTATTTCGGGCAGGATGAGCGTATGACCAAGGCGCGGACGAAGATCACGGTTATCGGTGCGGGCAGCGTGGGGGTGAGCGTGGCCTATGCCGCGTTGATCCGGGGGAGTGCGGCCGAGGTCGCGCTCTACGACATCGCCACCGACAAGGTGGATGCCGAGGTGCTCGACCTCGCGCACGGCACGCAGTTCACGTCGGCGGCGGTGAGCGGCGGCTCCGATCTCGCCGTCGTCGAGGGCAGCGACGTGATCGTGGTGACCGCGGGGGCGAAGCAGCAACCAGGGCAGACCCGTATGGAGCTCTCGGGCATCAATGCGCGGCTGCTCGAGACGCTGATGCCGCAGCTCGTCGAGCGCGCTCCCGACGCGGTGTTCATCATCGTCACGAACCCGGCCGATGTGATGACGGTCGTGGCGCAGCGGGTCTCGGGGCTTCCGCCCCACCGGGTGTTCGGCTCCGGCACGGTGCTCGACACCTCGCGTCTTCGCTGGCGCCTCGCGCAGCGGGCGAATGTGAACACCGCGAGCGTGCACGCCGACATCGTGGGCGAGCACGGCGACACCGAGTTCCCCCTGTGGTCGAACGCGACGATCGGGTCGGTTCCGATCCTCGACTGGCCGGTCGACGAGCGCTTCACGGTCGAGGAGCTCGATCGGATCGCGGTCGAGGTCCGCGACGCGGCCTATGCCGTCATCCGCGGCAAGGGAGCGACGAACCTCGCCATCGGGGTGAGCTGCGCCCGCATCGCCGAGGCAGTGCTGCACGACGAGCGTGCCGTCCTTCCGGTGGCGACCGTGCTCGACGGGGAGTACGGCATCCACGGAGTGGCACTGTCGGTGCCGTCGGTCGTGGGCGCGGCCGGCGCCGTTCCGCTGGCCGAGACGCCGATGAGCGACCACGAGGAAGCCCTTCTGCAGGCCTCGGCCGACGCGATCCGCGTGGCGATCGAGGACCTGGGCTGATCTGTCTCGAGAGATTCTCGAAGATCTTTCGACACCGGTGTCGATCTGAGGCATCCTCGTTCGACGTCTTCAATGAGAGGGTCGAGAGGCGGCCCCACCCACCAAGGAGAACACCATGAAGTACATGCTGATCATGCGCTCGAACGACGATGCGGTCGAGGCCTACAAGGAGATGCCGTTCGAGCAGGTCATCGAGGCCATGGGCAAGTACAACGAGTCGATGATCAAAGCCGGCGTGCTGGCCGCCGGCGAGGGCCTCAGCGACGCCGCCGAGGGATTCGTCGTCGACTTCAGCGCCGAGACCCCGCTGATCACCGACGGCCCCTACGGAGAGACGAAGGAGCTGTTCAACGGCTTCTGGATCCTCGAGGTGTCCAGCCGTGAAGAGGCGGCGGAGTGGGCGAGCCGGGCACCGCTCGGAGCGGGGTCGTTCCTCGAGGTGCGACGCGTGACCGACGAGTCCGACTTCCCCTCCGACAACGAGTGGATCGAGAAGGAGAAGGGCTGGCGCGAAGAGGAAGAGGCGCGTCGCGCCCAGCAGTGAGATGACCGACACACCTCACCGCGAGACGGCTCGCTCCGCACCTGACGAGGGTGCGCGGCGGGCCATCGCCGCCGTGTGGCGCATCGAGTCGGCGAAGATCGTCGCGACGCTCACGCGCGTGGTGGGGGATTTCGGCCTCGCAGAGGACCTCGCGCAGGAGGCCCTGCTGGATGCCCTGCAGCAGTGGCCCGTCGACGGCGTGCCTCGCAACGGGGCGGCCTGGCTCACGGCGGTCGCGAAGCGCAAGGCGATCGACGGCTGGCGCCGACGTGAACGGCTCGACGACCGCATGGCTGTGCTCGCCCACGACCTCGAGCGGGAGCAGTCCGAGGCGGCAGACGCACCCCCGTGGGACCCGGATGCCGTCGACGACGACGTGCTCCGGCTGATCTTCATCTCGTGCCACCCGGTGCTCTCGCGCGAGGCTCAGGTGGCGCTGACCCTGCGCGTCGTGGGCGGCCTGTCGAGTGAGGAGATCGCACGGGCCTTCCTCGTGCCGACGGCGACCGTGCAGCAGCGCATCGTGCGGGCCAAGAAGACCCTCGCCGCCGCGAATGTGCCCTTCGAGATGCCGCCTCGTGAAGAGCACACGGCGCGGCTGGGAGCGATCCTGGGCGTGCTGTATCTGATCTTCAACGAGGGCCACGCGGCCAGCAGCGGACCGGACTGGATGCGTCCTGAGCTGAGTCTCGAGGCGATCAGGCTCGCACGCGTGCTGGCGGCTCTCATGCCGCGCGAGCGTGACGCGCACAGCCTCGTCGCCCTCATGGAGCTGACCGCCGCGCGATTCCCCGCCCGGGTGGATGCGAACGGTGACCCTGTGCTGCTCGCCGATCAGGACCGTCGTCGCTGGGATCGCGGTCGCATCGCCCGCGGGCGTGCGTCGCTGGGTGCTGCAGATGCCCTCGGCACAGGTCGTGGCCCCTACGGTCTTCAGGCGGCCATCGCCGAATGCCATGCGGTCGCGGCATCGATCGACGAGACCGACTGGGACCGCATCGTGGTGCTGTACGAGGCGCTCGGCCGCATCGCTCCGTCGCCCGTGGTCGAGCTCAATCGGGCGGCGGCCGTGGCGATGGCGACGGGGCCGGCATCCGCCCTGCAGATCATCGACCGGCTCGCATCCTCGGGTGTCCTCGCCGGATACCACCTTCTTCCCGCCACGCGGGCGGAGCTGCTGCTGCGGCTTGGGCGTGACGACGAGGCTCGCAGCGAGTTCGCCGTGGCGGCGTCGCTCGCGGGCAACGACCGAGAGCGTGCGCTGCTGCAGGCCAAGGCCGACGAGCGCTGAGCGTCGCCGCCCGCACACAGAGAACCGCCCTCTTCTCCAGCGAGGCTGGCGAAGAGGGCGGTTCCGGTACTGCGGTGTGTCAGCTGCGGGCCTTGCTGCCGCGGTTGACGACCAGGCCGTAGATCAGCAGCACGATGATCGAGCCGCCGATGGCGAGGAGCCAGGTGCCGAGGTCCCAGAACTCAGTCAGAGGACGGTTCAGGATCAGGCTGCCGAGCCATCCGCCGAGGAATGCCCCGACGACGCCGAGCAGCAGGGTGATGAGCCATCCGCCGCCCTGCTTGCCGGGCAGGATCAGCTTTGCGATGGCGCCAGCGATGAGGCCGAGAAGAAGAAATCCGAGAAAGCTCATGTCAGCTCCTATGTATCGTGAGCCCCGGGGTGCCAGGGCTCGTAGGATCCATCGTGCCCTCTCAGCTGATTATCAGCCAACCCCTTGCGCTGAGGCCTCCAGGTATGCGAAGAGGCCCGCCTCCCAGGGGGAGGCGGGCCTCACGGCGAAGCGATTCGCGTCAGTTGCTGCCGCGGACGATCGCGATCATGCGCAGGATCTCGACGTAGAGCCAGACGACCGTGACCATGATGCCGAAGGCGCCGAGCCAGCCGTACTTGCGGGGGGCGCCGTTGCGCACGCCCTGCTGGATCTGGTCGAAGTCGAGCACCAGCGAGTAGGCGGCCATGATGACGACGAGGACACCGATGATCAGGCCGAGCGGGATGCCCATGATCTCAGCGCTGTAGAGACCGAAGGCCTGGCCCTGGGGCAGCACGCCCGTCCACATCAGGACGAGGTTGAGCAGCGAGAAGACCAGGTAGCCGACCATGGCGATCATGAAGATCTTGGTGGCCTTCTTCGACGCGCGGATCTTGCCGCTCGCGAAGAGCGCCAGCGTCACGCCGACGACCGAGACGGTGGCGAGCGTCGCCTGGATGACGATGCCGGGCCAGATGACCTCGAAGAACGCCGAGATGCCACCGATGAAGAGGCCCTCGAACGCCGCGTAGGCGAAGATCAGCGCGGGGCGGACCTTCTTGCGAGACGTGAACGAGATCACCATGGCGAGGACGAAGCCGCCGAGCGCACCGACGATCCAGGGCAGCATGTTCGGCTGGAACTGGTCGTAGGGGTTCTGCTCAGGGGCGACGACGCCGCCGAGCGTCACGAACCAGCCGACGGCGGCGGTGACGAGCAGGATGGCGAAGAGTCCGGCGGTCTTCCAGACGGTGTCCTCGACGGACATGCGGTCGGTCTCGATCGCGCCGGCGGGGGGAGCGGCGTACATGCCCTCCAGCTGGGCGTTGGCGGCGGCATCCATCGCTCCGTGCTGGAGCGACGCGGCCTGCGCACCCTGAGCGCCCTGCGGCGCACCCGGGTAGGTCGCGACGTTGCGCGGATCCTGCTGCTGGAACGCCGGGTTGTTGAAGGCGAAGTTGCTCATGTGGGCCTCACTCCAAAGTGGGTTGTAGGTCGCTTTCCTCCACGATACCCGGAATCCCGGGTCATCAGGGTGTCCTACGCTGAGAGCGTGCCCAGGAAATCGCCTCTCGTGATCGGGCACCGCGGTGCGCCCGGTTACCGTCCGGAACACAGTCGTTCGTCATACGAACTGGCACTCGCGATGGGGGTGGATGCGGTCGAACCCGACGTCGTCGCCACGAAGGACGGCGTGCTCGTCGTGCGGCATGAGAACGAGATCTCGGGCACCACCGACATCGCCGAGCACCCCGAGTTCGCCGACCGCAAGACGACCAAGCGCGTCGACGGCCAGGCGCTGACGGGCTGGTTCACCGAGGACTTCACGTGGGAGGAGCTCTCGACGCTGCGCAGCCGCGAACGACTGCCCGAGGTGCGGTTGTCGAGTGCGACCTTCAACGGCTCGCAGGCCATTCTGCGGCTCACCGACGTGCTCGACATCGTGCGCGACGGGTCGGTCGAGCACGGGCGCGAGATCGGCGTCGTGCTCGAGGTCAAGCACGCCACGTACTTCGCGGGCATCGGCCTCGATCTCGCGCCGCTGATCGAGCGCGACCTGCGTGATGCCGGGTGGGCAGACGGCGAGCTTCCGCTGATCATCGAATGCTTCGAGTCGACGATCCTGGGCGAGCTCAAGGCGCGGGGCGTCGCCGCCTCGTACATCTACCTGATCGAGGCCTCGGGGCGCCCCTACGACCTTCTGGTCGCGCAGGGCAAGCAGGCGCTGACCTACAAGGCCACGGTCACCCCGCAGGGCCTCGACGGACTGGTCGGTCAGGTCGATGGCATCAGCGTGAACAAGCGGATGCTGCTCGCCGCCGGCAACTCGATCGTCGCCGACGCCCATGCCCGAGGACTCAAGGTCTTCACATGGACGTGCCGACCCGAGAACGCGTTCCTCTCGGCGGAGTTCCGCGGTGCGGGCGGCAAGAGCGCCTACGGCGACTACGAGGCGGAGTGGGGCGCGATCGCCCGCACGGGGGTCGACGGGGTGTTCGTCGACCACCCCGATCTCGGCGTCAGGTTCTTCCGCGACTGACGGTCGGGTCGACGGACGGTCGGGTCAGAGCGGGCCCAGCACGTCCGGCACAGGTCGATCGAGATGCAGCGCCCGCAGCGGCGCGAGGATCTCCCGCTCCTCGAAGCGGAAGTGCGACTCCATGATCGCCCCGATCCCGTCGAGGTGGCGCTCGATCGCGTCGGCGCTCTCGCCGCCTTCGACGGCTGCGCGCAGGCTGCCGAGCAGGTGGGCGAGCATCGAATGATCCTGCATGAGCTTGTCGATGACCTCGCCCAGTTCGGGGTGCTCGATGCGGAGCGCGGGGAACAGCGCCCGGTCCTCGCTCCGGTGATGCCCGTCGAGGGCGGAGCAGAAGCCGATGCAGAACAGCGCGAGCTCGCGCGCGGCATCCGGCGCAGCTGAATCGTTGTCGAGCGCCGTCCGAGTGGCCTCGAGGGCCGCGCGGAGTCGGGTGTGGGCCTGGCGGAGTTCTTCATCCCAGGCGATCAGGCGATCGGCATCCATCCCGGCCAGTCTAGAACCGGCGTCGGGTGTCAGAGTGTGCGGTCGAAGGCACCGCTGCGAGACACGATCTCCTTGCCGAGCGGCATCAGCGAGACGGGCACCATCTTGAAGTCGGCGATGCCCATCGGGATGCCGATGATCGTGATGCACAGGGCGAGGCCCGAGACGATGTGGCCGATCGCCAGCCACCAGCCCGCGAGGATCACCCAGAGCACGTTTCCGATGAACGAGCCGACTCCGGAGGTCGGCTTGCTGACGATCTCACGTCCGAACGGCCAGATCGCGTAGCGGGCGATGCGGAACGAGGCGATCGCCCAGGGGATCGTCACGATCGGGATGCACAGCAGGATGCCCGCCAGCATGTAGCCGAGGAAGAGACCGAGTCCGGCGAAGATCAGCCAGATGATGTTGAGGATCGTGCGCACCGCCTGATTGTCGCATCGGCGCCTGGGTGTCCGCCGGTGCGTGGCCGCGCCCCGGTCGATGGCGAACCGCCACCGGTCGTTCACCATCCGTGCACCTGCGGGTCGTCGGGCGGCCATGCGGCATCGCTGATGTGGAGTCATACCCCTCTGATTCCCCCAGGAGCCCCATGTCCCGCCTGCAATCCGCGGCTGCGGTCACGACGGTCTGCGCGCTCAGCGCAGCCGCTCTGCTCGCCGTGCCCCTCGCCGCCACCGGAGCCGAACTCGGCATCCGGATCAACGAAGTCGAATCCAGCGGGGGTGTTCCCGGAGACTGGATCGAGTTCGTCAACACCTCCGACGCGGTCGTCAATCTGAGCGGCTTCGTCGTCAAGGACAACGGTGACGACGAGTCGTATGTGTTCCCCGACGGATCGCTCGTCGAACCCGGCGCCCACCTCGTGCTCGATGAGGCAGGCGCCGGCGTGGACGGCTTCACCTTCGGTCTCGGAAAGGACGACCAGGTTCGTCTGTTCGACCAGAGCGCGACGCTCGTCGACGAGACCGCCTGGACGGCACACGCCGCTGTCACGTGGGGTGCCCGTGAGGTCGCAGGCACGGTCGAGTGGGCGGAGACCACCGAGTCCACGAAGGGCGCGGCCAACGTATTCGCTCCGGAGGCACCTCTCGAGGGGTCGATCGTCATCAACGAGGTCGATTCGCAGCCCGCGGACTGGGTCGAGTTCTACAACTCCGGTGACGCCGCACTCGACATCTCGGGGTACGAGATCCGCGACAACTCCGACGATCACCGCTGGCAGTTCCTGCCGGGAACCGAGATCGCTGCAGGCGGATTCCTCGTGGTCGAGGAGGGCACGATCGGCCTCGTCGACGGCGTCGAGACCGCGTTCCGCGACCCGATCGGGATCGGCAGCGCCGATCGCATCCGACTGTTCGACGCCGCCGGCGCGATGATCGACGACACCCTTCCCTGGGAGGGGCACGCCGCGATCGACGGCGACTCCGCCGCGGCGACTCTCGCACGCTGCCCTGACGGCGAGGGCGCCTTCGTGCTGGCCCACCCGACCATGGGCGGCGCGAACTCGTGCGTGATGCCCGATGTGGTCGTCAACGAGATCGAGTCCAACGGTGACGCGACCGACTGGGTCGAGGTCGTGAACTCCGGCAGCACGGCGGTCGACCTCTCCGGCTGGACGATCATGGACGGCGATCCGGTCGGCCACGCCGCTGAGACGACTCCGCTGCCTGCGGGAACCGTCCTCGACCCGGGTGCGTACTTCGTCTTCGACCAGCCGAAGGACTTCGTCTTCGGCCTGGGCAACGGCGACACTGTCACCGTGCGCGACGCGAACCTCAACGTCGTCGATGAGCACGTGTACGACGCGCACGCGGAAGGCGTGCTCGCCCGCTGCGCAGACGGCAGCGGAGACTTCATCGACATCGCCGTCTCGACCAAGGGGCAGCGCAACGCGTGCGGCAACGCGGTGCGCATCAACGAGGTCGAGTCCGACGGCGGCTCGCCGGGTGACTGGGTCGAGTTCGTCAACCCGACGGCATCCGACCTCGATGTCTCCGGCATCGTCGTGAAGGACGATGACGACACGCACTCCTACGCGATCCCGGCCGGCACCACGATCGGTGCGGGCGGATACCTCGTCGTCGAGGGTGCCGACCTCGGCTTCGGTCTGGGCGACGGCGACACCGTGCGCCTGTTCGACGGCGGTCTGCTCATCGACTCGACCACCTGGGGTGCAGGGCACGCCGCGACCACCTGGGGGCGCTGCCCCGATGTGACGGGAACGTTCGCCGTCACCGCGGAGAGCACCAAGGGCGAGGCCAACACCTGTGCAGGAGAGATCGAGGTCTCGCCGTGGCCCGGCTCTGCCGAGGTCCGGGTGCTCGACACCGCGCCGAACTTCCTCGAGGACAGCTCGGGGCTCGACGTGCAGGAGACCGCCGACGGATCGTTCCTCTGGGCCGTCGACAACGGCGAGGGACGCATCTGGAAGCTCGAGGCCCATGCCGACGGCTCCTTCTCGCAGATCCCCGGCTGGGAGTCGGGCAAGCGCGTTCGGTTCCAGAAGGATGCCTCGGACCCGGGTGCCGCAGGCCCCGACACCGAGGGCATCACCGTCGACGGCGACGGGGCGGTCTACGTCGCCTCGGAGCGCGACAACGGTGCCAAGGGCGTGAACCAGAACACCGTCCTCAAGGTCGACCCCGAGGCGTCCGCCGGTGACCTCGTCGCCCAGCAGGAGTGGGATCTGACCGCGCTGCTTCCGGCGGTGGGAGCGAACCTCGGCATGGAGGCGGTGCAGTGGGTGCCCGACACTGCGCTCGACGGCGTGCTCTTCGACGACAACACCGGAGCGGCTTATGACTCGACCGACTATGCCGGTCACGGCGACGGTCTCTTCTTCGTGGCCGTCGAGGACAACGGTCACGTCTACGCGTTCGCGCTCGGTGCCGACGGTCAGGCGACTCTGGTCTCGGAGATCGCACCGGGTCTGGCCGGCGTCATGGCGCTCGACTACGACAGCGTGCTCGGCGTGCTGTGGGCGGTCTGCGATGACGGCTGCGAGGGGCAGTCGGCGCAGATCACCCTGAACGGCACGGCTCAGCCCGGCCTCGCGCACTTCGCCCGACCCGTCGGCATGCCGGACATCAACAACGAGGGATTCGCGACGGCTCCGGCCTCGCTGTCGGTCGACGGTGAGCGTCCGGTCTGGTGGTTCGCCGATGGCTTCGCATCGGAGGCGCTGCGCGTCGGCACCCTCCCCGGCGTGACCGGGGAGAACCCGGGGGAGAACCCGGGCGAGAGCCCGGGGGAGAACCCCGGCGAGAACCCGGGCGCGAACCCGGGCGAGGACCCCGACGACGCCACAGACCCGAGCGGGCTCGCCGCGACCGGCTCCGAAGTGCCCGTCGCGATGATCGCACTGGCGCTGATGCTCGTCATCGCCGGCGCGCTGGTCGCTCGCCGACGTCGTCACTCGGCCTGATACGACGCATCGACACGAAGACGGCCTGGTGCATGATGACTCGTGCACCAGGCCGTCTTCGTGCGCGCTGCCGTCGAGCGCGTTCTGCGCCTCGTCGTCGCCGCGGACTCTCCACCCGACGGCAGTGTCGGTGGCGCGGCCTAGACTCGTAGAGCCATGACCGAAGCCCCCCTCATCGTCCCCGGATCCGTCGGCCCCCGCTCCACCGGAGCACAGGGACAGGACGACCTCCTCGCCGGCCTCAACCCGCAGCAGCTCGAGGCGGTGACCTATCGCGGCCCCGCGCTGCTGATCGTGGCGGGCGCCGGTTCGGGCAAGACCAGCGTGCTCACCCGCCGCATCGCGTCGCTCCTGAGGGCGCGAGAGGCCTGGCCCAGCCAGATCCTCGCGATCACCTTCACCAACAAGGCGGCCGGTGAGATGCGCGAGCGCGTCGAGGCGATCGTCGGCGACGCCGCCCGGGGCATGTGGATCTCGACCTTCCACTCCGCCTGCGTGCGCATCCTGCGTCGAGAGGCCCAGCAGTTCGGGTTCACCAAGTCGTTCACGATCTATGATTCGGGCGACTCGCGCGCGCTCATCAAGCGTCTGGTCAAGCAGCACGAGGCCGACGCATACGGGCTCACCCCCGGAGCCGTGCAGTCGCGCATCTCGAAGCTCAAGAACGAGCTGTCAGACGCCGACGCCTATGCGCGCCAGGCCAACATGAGCGACCCCGCCGAGCGGATCTTCGTCGAGCTGTTCGCCGACTACCAGCGGCAGCTGCAGAAGGCGAACGCGTTCGACTTCGACGACCTCATCGGGCAGACCGTCCATCTGTTCCGGGCGTTCCCGCAGGTCGCCGACACCTACCGCCGTCGCTTCCGTCACGTGCTCGTCGACGAGTATCAGGACACGAACCACGCCCAGTACGCGCTCATCCACGAGCTGACACGGCCTGTGACGGGCGAGAGCCCAGACCCGTATGCCTCCAACGGCATGATGATCTTCGAACCCGAGACCACTCCCGAGCTCGAAGGAGCCTCGCTCACCGTGGTGGGTGACTCCGACCAGTCGATCTACGCCTTCCGCGGCGCCGACATCCGCAACATCAGCGAGTTCGAGCGCGACTTCCCCGGCGCCCGCGTCGTGCTGCTCGAGCAGAACTATCGGTCGACTCAGAACATCCTCTCCGCGGCGAATGCCGTGATCGGCAACAACTTCGACCGCAAAGACAAGAAGCTCTGGAGCGACAAGGGCGACGGCGACATGATCGTCGGCTTCACCGGGTACTCGCAGCACGACGAGGCGCAGTTCGTGGCCGACGAGGTCGAGGTGTTGCACCGAGCCGGAATGCCGTACTCCGAGATGGCTGTCTTCTATCGCACGAACTCCCAGTCGCGCGCCCTGGAAGAGATCTTCATCCGCTCGGCCGTGCCTTACAAGATCATGGGCGGCACGAAGTTCTACGAGCGTGCCGAGATCAAAGACGCCCTCGCATATCTGGTCGCCGTCGCGAACCCTGCCGACGAGATGGCGGTGCGACGCATCCTCAACAAGCCGCGCCGCGGCATCGGCGACGTCACCGAGACGGCGATCGCCCGCTTCGCCGAAGACCACGACATCACTTTCCGTCAGGCGCTGTCTGTGCCAGAGCAGCTGGGATTCGGCCCGAAGATCCAGGCCGGCATCGCCCAGCTCGATGCCGTGCTGGCCGAAGCGACCGAGATCATGCTCCCCGCCTCCGGTGAGGTCCCCGCGCCCACGACCGTCGCCGACGGGCTCAGCGTGCTGCTGTCGAAGAGCGGCTACCTCGACGCGCTGCGTGCGAGCCGCGACCCTCAGGACGAGGCGCGCGTCGAGAACCTCGACGAGTTCGTCGCCGTCGCGCGAGACTTCGCACGCAACAATCCCGACGGGACGATCGTCGACTTCCTGACGGAGGTCGCTCTCGTCTCCGATGCCGACGACCTCGACGACGAGTCGGGCTCGGTGTCCCTGATGACGATGCACACCGCGAAGGGGCTCGAGTACGACGCGGTGTTCGTGACCGGCGTCGAAGAGGATCTCATCCCGCACCGCATCTCGGCAGGCGAGCCGGGGGGACCGCAGGAGGAACGTCGACTCTTCTACGTCGGCATCACCCGCGCACGCAAGCGTCTGCACCTGTCGCTGGCGATGACCAGGGCCCAGTTCGGAGAAGTCTCGGTCGCGATGCCCAGCCGATTCCTGCAGGAGATCCCCGCAGGGCTCATCGACTGGCGCCAGTCGCCGGGCGACGTCAACTCCCGCGGTGGCATGCAGTCCCGCGCGCTCAACGCGCGCCGAGGTGGCGGATTCGGCAGCTCCGGTTCTGGTGACCGCTTCGGTGTGAAGCAGCTGCCAGGACGCGACTCGCTCAAGCCCCTGTCGACGGCGATGGACAAGTTCCCCAACCGCGTGACTGCGAAGATGCGTGACAACGGCGACCTCGAACTCGCAGCCGGTGACCGCATCCGCCACTCGGACTTCGGCGAGGGGCGAGTCGACGCGGTGACGGGTGAGGGGGCGAAGCGCATCGCGCACGTGCGTTTCGATTCCGCCGGCCAGAAGAAGCTGTTGATCAAGGTCGCGCCGATCGAGAAGATCTAGCCCGGTGGCGGGTTAGGCTGGCTGATATGGCCCTGTTCTCCCGCCGCAAGAAGTCCGCTGACGATGTCGTCGCCGACCACTCCGAGACCGAGGAGTCTGCAGTCGATGCTGCGGAGGCCGCGGAGGCGCCCTCCGAAGCCACCGAGGTGACGCCCACCATCGGGATCTCCGTGCAGGCGTTCCGCGGTGTCGGAGCGCAGGCGGGACCCGAGGTCGAGCTGCCCGATCCCGACGCGACTCCCGCGGCATCCGCACCGGTTGTCGCGCCTTCGCCCGCGGCGCCGGCACCTGCGCCCGTGGCCGAGCCCGAGCGCAAGCTCCCGCTGGCACCCGCGCTGCCGCCCGAGCAGACCGAGACCGTCGCGGGCATGAAGGACAACGTCCTGCTGCGCGAATCGCTCAAAGAGGTCGAGCAGGGCGCGACCAACGAGCAGCTTCTCGGCGTTCTCCGCCAGGCGCTGCAGGGCCACATGTACATCCGGGTGAACGGCGACGCTCGTGCACAGATCAGCGAGGGCAAGCCCCTCGCGGTCGCGGTCGTGCGCGACGGCGAGCGTCAGTTCATGCTCGCGTTCAGCTCGGCCGCCGCCGTGCGGGATTCCGTGCAGCTCGAGAAGGACCCGACGGCGACCTCGGCCGTCGCGCAACCCGTCACCTCGGTTCTGCAGCAGGTCGTCTCCGGAGATTTCGCCGGCCTCATCGTCGACAACGCCTCCGCTCCGCACCGCGTGGTGTTCCCGACCGAGCTGCTGCAGAAGGCTCTCGAGCAGGCGGATGTCGACATGACCGTCAAGTCGCTCATCGCCGCACCGCGCGAGCAGGACTCCGCCTCCAAGGTCGGCGAGGCGCTCGCGACGAAGCGCATGTGGGTCGCCGTCAACGAAGGCAACCCCGGCGGACAGGTCGGCATCGCCGAGGCGCAGACGCCTGACGGCAAGCGGTTCCTCCAGCTGTTCTCGCACCCGCTCGAGGTGCTCGCGCTCGGACGCGGCGATCGACCGCTGCCGTTCGAGCCGCTGCAGCTGGCGAAGATCCTCTCCAGCCACATCGACATGGCCGGTGTCATCATCGACCCGGCCGGGCCCAGCATCGTGGTCGAGCGCGACGCGCTCACCTCCGTGCTGATCCTGGCGATCGATATCGACGACTGACGGGCTTCCGCGCGTCGCACCCGCCCCCTAGGGTCGGAGCATGGCCTCAGAACGCGTGCCCCTGACCGTCATCGATCCTGACGGGGAGCGCGAGGTCGTGCTCTCCAGCCCGAACAGGGTGGTGTGGCCGAAGGACGGCATCACGAAGGCCGAGCTCGCGGAGTACTTCCAGCTCGTCAGCGCTCCGTTCCTCGAGGCGAACGGCAACCGTCCCGTCTCGCTCGAGCGCTTCCGCGACGGGCTCGGCAGCGATGGCTTCTTCTCGAAGAACCCGCCCAAGGGCACGCCCGACTATGTCGACGCCGTCACGGTGACCTACAACAGCGGGCGACGGCATCCACAGATCGTGCTCAACCGACCGAGCGCGATCGTCTGGGCGGCGCAGATGAACACGATCGTGTTCCACCCCTGGGCGTCCCTCGCCTCCGACCCCGACAACCCGGTCGAGTTGCGGATCGACCTCGATCCGCAACCGGGAACCGCGTTCGCCGATGCGATTCCCGCCGCACACGCGCTGCGGGAGGTGCTCAGCGAGGTCGGTCTCGACGCGTTCGTGAAGACCAGCGGCAACCGCGGGCTGCATGTGTTCGCCCCGATCGAACCGACGCACGAGTTCCTCGACGTGCGGCACGCCGTGATCGCGGCCGGCCGAGAGCTGGAGCGTCGGATGCCCGAGCAGGTGACGATGAGCTGGTGGAAGGAGGAGCGAGGGGAGCGGGTCTTCATCGACTTCAATCAGGCGAACCGAGACCGCACGATGGCCGGGGCCTACAGCCCTCGTGCTCTCCCCGCAGCCACGGTCTCGACTCCTGTGCACTGGGACGAGCTCGATGGCCTCGACCCCGCCGCGTTCACCGTGCGCAGCATCCCGCGTCGACTCGAAGAGGTCGGTGATCCCTGGGGAGGCAAGCAAGACAAGCCCGGGCGCATCGACACGCTGCTGGAGTGGTGGGAGCGCGACCTGGAGGCGGGCCTGGGCGAACTGTCGTTCCCGCCCGAGTTCCCGAAGATGCCGGGGGAGCCGCCGCGAGTGCAGCCCAGCAAGAAGGTCGACGCCAATTGGGATGCGAACGGCGACCCGATCGACGAGTGAGGTTCAGCCGATGACCTCGGCCAGGTCGTATCCGGCCACGGTGTCGAGCTGGTCGTAGGTGCACGAACGGGCATCCCGGTCGGGTCGCCAGCGCTCGAACTGCACGGTATGCCGGAACCGCGAACCCTCGAGCTGGTCGTAGCGCACCTCGAGCACGAGCTCGGGTCGCAGCCGCACGAACGACACGTCCTTCGATCCGCTGAACCGCGAGCGCTCGCCCTCTCCGGTGACGGCATCGCCTGCATCGTCGCGCTCCACCAGCGGGGCGAGCTCGTCGACCAGAGCTGCGCGGCGTGCGTCGCTCCATGCGGCCACGCCGCCGACCTGCCGCAGCGTGCCGTCGGAATCGTAGAGGCCGACGAGCAGCGACCCGACTCCCGATCCGGATTTGTGCACCCGGTATCCGAGCGCGACCACGTCGGCCGTGCGGGCGTGCTTGATCTTGACCAGGGTGCGCTTGCCGGGGGCATACGGCTGATCGAGCGGCTTGGCGACCACGCCGTCGAGGCCAGCGCCCTCGAACTCGGCGAGCCAGCGCACGGCCGCGTCACGATCGCGGGTGGTGCGCGTGATGTGCAGGGGATGCTCGACCTCGGCCATCAGCTTCTCCAGGCGCTCACGCCGCTCGGCGAATGGGGTGCTCAATAGGTCTTCATCGTCGACGGCCAGCAGGTCGAACGCGATGAACATCGCCGGTGTCTCTGCCGCCAGCTTGGCGACCCGCGAGGCTGCGGGGTGGATGCGCTGGCTCAGTGCTTCCCAGTCGAGCCGCTGCGCTCCCGCCGATCCCGTGGCGACGACGATCTCGCCGTCGAGCAGGCACGGGCCGGGCAGCAGCCGGGGGATCGCCTCGACGAGCTCGGGGAAGTACCTGGTCAACGGCTTCGCTCCGCGGGAGCCGATCTCGACAGTCTCGCCGTCCCACGCGATCAGCCCTCGGAATCCGTCCCACTTGGGCTCGAACAGCAGCCCGCTGGTGGTCTTCGCGGGGTCCGGGACGGAGGCTGCCGCCTTCGCCAGCATCGGGGACGGGATCTCGTAGCGCATGGGTCCATCCTGGCGTCGGTGGCGCCGCGGCAGAAGGGTGACTTGGGAGCCGTCAGCCGAACAGATCTCCGAGCGAGACGCGCGTGCCCGCATCCTTCAGCGCCGTTCGGGCAGCGTGCCATCCGGCCATGCCGTTGACCCCTGGCCCCGGCGGGGTCGACGCCGAAGCGAGATACACGCCGTGCATCGGTGTGCGCCAGGGCGCCGTGCCGAGCACCGGTCGGCGCAGCGCCTGCGGAATGGTGAAGGCACCGCCCAGGATGTCGCCGCCGATCTCCGACGGGTTGACCGCCTCGCGCGACGATGCGGGCACCGAGTGGTGGGCGAGGATGAGGTCGCGGAACCCGGGCGCGAACCGCTCGACCTGACGGGTGATGAGCTCTGTGGCGTCGAGGTCGGAGTCCTGCGGCACATGGATGTATGCCCACAGCACAGCCTTGCCCTCGGGCGCTCGGCTCGGATCGAAGACCGACGGCTGCACAGTCAGAACGTACGGCCTGTCGCTGATCCGACCGCGGGCGACGTCGTTCTCACTCTCCCAGATCTCCGCCGCCGATCCGCCGATATGCACGGTGGGCGACTGTGCGACGTCGGTATTCGTCCACGGGATCGGTCCGTCGAGCGCGAAATCGACCTTCGCGGCAGCCGGTCCGTAGCGATAGCCGCGGATCGCCCGCGCATACGACGCGGGGATGTCGGGATGGGTGAGAGTGAGCCGCGGCGACGTGTTCAGCATCAGCAGATCGCCTCGGGCGGGGTCGCCCCAGTCGAGTGACGCGAGGTCGGTGATGTGGGCGCCCGATTCGACGGATCCGCCATGGGCCTCGATGTCGGCGACCATGCTGTCGGCGATGTTCTGCGCGCCGCCTCGCGGGTACATCCATCCCCCGGCGTGCGCCTGCGCGGCCAGCAGCAGCCCGGCGGCGGCGCCCGCGAGGGAGGGGAGGGGAGTGTTCGCGTGCGCCAGGACGCCCGCCATCAGGCCAGCAGCCTCCTCGGTGCGGAAGGCGCGGCGGGCCAGGGGCGTGCCCTGATCGAGCATCCGCAGTGCGAACCTGAGAGCCGTGATCGGCTCGCGCGGAACCCGCAGCATCTGATTGCCGGTGAAGTCGACGACACCCTCGACATGGGTGCTGAGCGGGCGCAGGAGCGACAGCCAGGCGCGCTCGTCGGCGCCGAGCCCCGCCGCGGTGCGCTCGATGTCGCGCCAGGCGATGCCGGCTCTGCCGCCGTCGAGCGGATGCGCGTACGAGATGTCGGGCAGAATCCAGTCGACCCGCTCGGCGAGGCCGAAGGCCTGGAAGAACGGCGACGAGAGGGCGGCCGGATGCACTGCGGCGCAGACATCGTGGCGGAAGCCGGAGAGGGTCGATTCTGCGGTGCGGACCCCGCCGCCGATGGTGTCCGCCGCCTCGAGGACGCGCACCTCGTAGCCGGCGCGGGCGAGGGTCACGGCCGCCGCCAGGCCGTTCGGTCCGGAGCCGATGATCGTCGCGCGTGCCATTCGGCCAGTCTTCCATGCCCGGGCGTGAGATCCTTGAGGAAATGAATGAAGTTCAGGGCCCGACCCCCACAGGCAATTCCCGTCCGTACCGAACCCTCGCGGAGGCGCTCCGTGCGCACCGCATCGCCGAAGAGAACCATGAGTTCATCGCGGCGATCACGGATGCCGTCGGCATCTCGTCCTACATCGACCGAGGCCGCTACATCGAGGCGATCCGCCGCGGCGAGGGCGCCTCGCTGCACATCGGCAAGACCTACACCAACGGCTTCGCCGAAGACGAGGTCGTCGTCGTCGGTTCGACGCCCCTGCGTCTGCGGCCGAGCGAAGGCCGTGCCCCGTACTTCTTCGTGACGCACCCGAGCGAGTTCCGACCGATCGCTCCGGTCAAGGCGAAGCGCACCACGACTCCTCGAGTCGCTGCGGCGCCGAAGGCCGAGCGTGCGACGAAGACGAGCGAGCGCGACTACGGCGTGTGCGATGTCTGCTTCATGGTGAAGACGCCGGCCGGTGGTTGCGGCTGCGACTGACCTCCGCACCTGCGGCGACACGGTGTCGCCGCAGGAGCGACCGCCGGGTCAGGCGAAGGCGCTCATCCCGGTGATGTCGCGTCCGAGCAGCAGCGCCTGCACGCTCTCGGTGCCCTCGTAGGTGTGGATGGCCTCGATGTCGGCCATGTGCTGCATCACGCCGTTCTCGAGCAGGATGCCGTTGCCGCCGAGCAGATCGCGGGCGATGGATGCCACGCGCCGTGCTGCGCGGGTGTTGTGGAACTTCGCCAGTGACGCCTGCGTGGGGCGCAGCTCGCCGGCGGTCTCGAGGTCTGCGAGGCGACGGCAGTAGAGCTGCATCGCGGTGAGGTCCTCGAGCATGTGGGTGAGACGTTCCTGCACCATCTGGAACTTGGCCAGCGGCTTGCCGAACTGGATGCGCTGCGTCGAGTAGGCGAGCGCGGCCTCGTAGCAGGCGGTCGCGTGACCGAGCGCCGACCAGGCGACGCCCGAGCGCGTCGCGTAGAGCACGATCGAGGCGTCCTTGAAGCTCTTCGTCCCCGGCAGCACGGAGTCGAGGGGCACGCGCACGTCGTCGAGCACGATGTGCGCCTGGTGGATGGCTCGCAGCGATGCCTTGCCGCGGATCGGCGTCCCGGTGTATCCGGGGGTGTCCTGTTCGACGAGGAAGCAGCGCACGGCGCCATGCTCGGCCGCGGTCTCGTCGTCGACGCGGGCCCACACGAACGTGATGCCGCCCGAGGCTCCGTTGCCGATCCACTTCTTCGCCCCGCGGATGACCCATTCGTCGCCGTCGCGGCGCGCGACGGTCTCGAGCGAGACCGAGTCCGAGCCGTGGTCGGGCTCGGTGAGGGCGAAGGAGCCGAAGACCGAGCTGTCGGCGAGAGCGGTCAGCCACTTCTCCTGCTGCTCGGGAGAGCCGAAGAGTGCGAGAGTGCGCAGCGCGAGCCCGCCCTGCACGGCGAGCACGGTGCCGAGCGACCCGTCGCCGCGGGAGATCTCCATGTTGACCAGTCCCGCCGCGAGGGGGGAGAGGCGAGTGAGCGACGGATGCTCGATGCCGTCGACGACCAGATCCATCTCACCCATGCGGCGAGCGGCGTCGAGAGGGTACTCCGCGCGGTCCCAGGCATCCGCCATCTGCGGTCCGACCTCGTCGATGTACGCCTTCGCGCGATCCCAGGCGGCTCGATCGGCGTCGGGGATGTCGGCGAAGACGGCGTAGTAGTCGCTGTCCTGTCGTCCGGTGATGTCGTACGACGAGACGCCCTCGCCGGGCAGGGGGGAGGCTGCGGTGCTCATGGTGACTCCTTCGTGACACCAAGTATCGTACTCCTCGATACTCGGTTCCACGACTCCGTTCGGGTGGAGTCGCTCGGGGTCAGTCGAGCTGCGTGCGCAGGCGCCGGGTGACCTCGGCGATCGGCATCGACCGGGGGAACACCGCGACGACGACGTCGTCCGGCGCCTCGGCGGCCGCCTCCGAGGGCACGCCGTAGCGGCGGCGCACGTCGGCGAGGGCCGTCTGCAGCGTCGAGAGCGGCACCTTCTTCTTGCCGCGCAGCAGCTGCCGCAGCACATGGTTGTGCACCGCGGTCACGAGGGCCGAGAATCCGACGGCATCGAGAGGATCGATGCCGGGGAGCGAGCTGCGCAGGTAGTCGTCGAACAGCCGCTCGTAGCGGAACACCGTGATGATCTCGCGTTCACGGAGCACCGGCACCTGGCGAACGATCTGGTAGCGCCGACGCGCGAGCTCCGGGTCGTGCGCGAAGTGGGCGAAGACCGACTCGGATGCCGCGCATACAGCGCCCCAGGGGTCTTCGTGCCCCTCGGCGAGGAACGTCCGCATCTGCTCGAGCAGAACCTCGTGGTCTGCGAAGACGACATCCTCCTTGCCGCCGAACTGGCGGAAGAACGTCGACCGTGAGACCCCTGCGGCCTTCGCGATCTGCTCGACGGAGGTCTGGTCGAAGCCCTGTGATGCGAAGAGCTCGAGTGCAGCGGCCACGACGCCGGTGCGCAGTTCTGCGGATTCGTGCATGGGACGAGCCTAGACCTCGGCATCGAGCGCTGCAGCCGCGGCTGCAGCGCAACACTGCACGTCTGGCGGATGATCTCTCGCACGCTGCATCCTGCGCTCACGCGGGCAGTCGTGACACGCTCCGCTTAACCTGATCTCCATACCGGTATGCGCTCCCGGCGGCCTTTTGTCCGCCGGGAGCGTTCAGTTCGAGGTAGTAGGCTGGGCAACTGGTCGATGTCTCGACATCGAGAGAATTACCAGACAGCAGCCCAGTGAAGGAACCACAGTGGATCTGTACGAGTACCAGGCACGAGACGTTTTCGAAAAGTACGGAGTGCCGGTTCTCGCCGGCATCGTCGCCGACACCCCTGAGGAGGTGAAGGCAGCCGCTGAGAAGATCGGCGGAGTCGTCGTCGTCAAGGCTCAGGTCAAGACCGGTGGTCGCGGCAAGGCCGGCGGCGTCAAGGTCGCGAAGACCCCCGAAGAGGCATACGAGGCGGCCAAGGCCATCCTCGGACTCGACATCAAGGGCCACGTCGTCAAGCGCGTCATGGTCGCGCAGGGTGCGCGCATCGCCGAGGAGTTCTACTTCTCCGTGCTGCTCGACCGTGCCAACCGCTCTTACCTGAGCCTCTGCTCGGTCGAGGGTGGCATGGAGATCGAGGAGCTCGCCGTCGAGCGCCCTGAGGCACTCGCACGCATCGAGGTCAACCCGCTGACCGGCATCGACAAGCAGAAGGCCGTCGAGATCGCCCGCGCCGCCAACTTCCCCGAAGACCTCATCGAGAAGGTCTCCGACGTCTTCGTCAAGCTCTTCGACGTCTACAAGGGCGAGGACGCGACTCTCGTCGAGGTCAACCCGCTGGTCCGCACCGAAGAGGGCGACATCATCGCTCTCGACGGCAAGGTCACGCTCGACGACAACGCGTCCGAGATCCGTCACCCCGAGCACGAAGCGCTCGAAGACAAGGACGCTGCCGACCCGCTCGAGGCCAAGGCCAAGAAGAGCGGTCTGAACTACGTGAAGCTCGACGGCGAGGTCGGAATCATCGGCAACGGTGCAGGACTCGTCATGTCGACGCTCGACGTCGTCGCCTACGCCGGTGAGAACCACAACGGCGTCAAGCCCGCCAACTTCCTCGACATCGGCGGCGGCGCCTCGGCTGAGGTCATGGCCGCAGGCCTCGACGTCATCCTCGGCGACCCGCAGGTCAAGAGCGTGTTCGTGAACGTCTTCGGTGGCATCACGGCGTGCGACGCCGTCGCCAACGGCATCAAGGGCGCTCTCGAGACCCTCGGCAGCGCAGCCTCCAAGCCGCTCGTCGTGCGCCTCGACGGCAACCGCGTCGACGAGGGTCGCGCGATCCTCGCCGAGTACGCGCACCCGCTCGTCACGCTCGCCAGCACCATGGACGAGGGCGCCGACAAGGCCGCCGAACTCGCCAACGCCTGATCGCAGAGAGACACAAGGACTAAAGAAATGTCGATCTACCTCAACAAGGATTCCAAGGTCATCGTCCAGGGCATCACCGGCGGCGAGGGCACCAAGCACACGGCGCTCATGCTGAAGGCCGGCACCCAGGTCGTCGGTGGCGTGAACGCCCGCAAGGCCGGCACCACGGTCTCGCACACCGACAAGGACGGCAACGCCGTCGAGCTCCCCGTCTTCGCCTCCGTGGCCGAGGCCATGAAGGAGACCGGCGCCGACGTGTCGATCGCCTTCGTCCCCGGCGCCTTCACCAAGGACGCGATGATCGAGGCCATCGATGCCGAGATCCCGCTGCTCGTCGTGATCACCGAGGGCGTCCCGGTGGGCGACTCGGCCGAGGCCTGGGCCTACGCGCAGAGCAAGGGCAACACGACCCGCATCATCGGACCGAACTGCCCCGGCATCATCACCCCCGGTGAGGCGCTCGTCGGCATCACGCCCGCGAACATCACCGGCAAGGGCCCGATCGGTCTCGTGTCGAAGTCGGGCACCCTGACCTACCAGATGATGTTCGAGCTGCGCGACCTGGGCTTCTCGACCGCCATCGGCATCGGCGGCGACCCGGTCATCGGCACCACGCACATCGACGCGCTGGCCGCGTTCGAAGCCGACCCCGAGACCAAGGCGATCGTGATGATCGGCGAGATCGGCGGCGACGCTGAAGAGCGTGCGGCGGAGTACATCAAGGCGCACGTCACCAAGCCGGTCGTCGGCTACGTCGCGGGCTTCACGGCTCCCGAGGGCAAGACCATGGGCCACGCAGGCGCCATCGTCTCGGGCTCGGCAGGCACCGCTCAGGCGAAGAAGGAGGCCCTTGAGGCCGCCGGTGTCAAGGTCGGCAAGACGCCGTCCGAGACCGCCGCTCTCATGCGTGAGATCGTCGAGTCGCTCTAAGCGCTACAATTGAAGAGAAGGCCCTGGACTCCACTCCGGGGCCTTCTTTCATGCCCGCGGAAGTCCGACCGCAGCATCCACCGATCACGCGCTGAGACGCGAAGAGGGGCGGATGCCGCAGCATCCGCCCCTCTTCGTTCGTGCGTCGCTCAGGCGACGCCGAACAGTGCCTCGATCGGTCCGCGCGCGAAGAACACGACGAAACCGGCGGCGACCACCCACAGCAGCGGGCTGATCTTCCGGGCCTTGCCGGAGAACGCCTGCACGAGCACCCAGCTGACGAAGCCCGCGCCGATGCCGTTGGCGATCGAGTAGGTCAGCGGCATCACCGTGACCGTCAGGAACACCGGCAGCAGCACGCTGAACTCGGTCAGATCGATGTACTTGATCTGGGCCATCATCATCGCTCCGACGATCACCAGCGCTGCGGCGGCGATCTCGGTCGGCACGATCGAGGTGAGCGGCGTGAGGAACATCGCGAGCAGGAACATGCCACCGGTGATCAGGTTCGCGAACCCGGTTCGCGCCCCCTCGCCGATGCCCGCGCCGGACTCGATGAACACGGTGCTCGACGACGACGAGGTGCCACCACCGATGATCGCACCGACGCCCTCGACGACGAGCGCCGACTTGATGCGAGGGAAGTCGCCGTTCTCATTCGCGAGGTCCGCCTCTTTGGCGAGTCCCGTCATGGTGCCCATGGCATCGAAGAAGTTCGAGAAGACCAGGGTGAAGACGATCATCACGATGGCGACGAGGCTGACCTTGCTGAAGTCGAAGCTGAAGTCGACCGCGCCGACCAGGCTCAGGTCGGGCAGTCCGAACGGTGAGCCGGTGAGCGTGGGAACAGTGAGACCCCAGCCTCCGGCGTTGCCGTCTGCTGCGGCGCCGAGGTGCCAGATGGCCTCGACGATGACGGCCAGGACCGTGCCCGAGACGAGGCCGATGAGCAGCCCGCCCTTGACCTTGCGGGCGACCAGGATGCCGGTGACGATGAGCGTGACGATGAAGAGCACGGTCGGGACGGTCGCGACGGAGCCGCCGACTCCCAGACCGACCGGCGGAGATGCACTGCCGGTGGCGGTCACGAAGCCCGAGTTGACGAAGCCGATGAAGGCGATGAACAGGCCGATTCCGACCGTGATCGCGATCTTGAGCTGGAACGGAACAGCGTCGAAGATCATCTTCCGAAGGCCGGTGGCCGCGAGGAGCACGATCACGAGACCGTTGATCATGACGAGCGCCATGGCCTCGGGCCAGGTGACCTGGCCGACGACCGAGAACGCGACGAAGGCGTTGATGCCGAGGCCGGCTGCGAAGCCGAAGGGCAGGCGGGTGATGAGACCGAACAGGATCGTCATCACGCCGGCGGTCAGCGCGGTCGCGGCACCGACGGCGCTGAAGTCGAGGGTGTTGCCTGCGACATCGGCCGAGCCGGACAGGATGATCGGGTTGAGGATCACGATGTAGGCCATCGTGACGAAGGTCACCAGACCCCCTCGGATCTCGGTGCCGATCGTGGATCCGCGCTTGCTGATCTCGAAGAAGCGGTCCAGGGCGTTCGTGGGTTCGGCGGTAGAGCGGGTGGGGGACGGGGCAGTTGTCATCGGGAAACCTCCGCAGGAGACGATATCGTGTCGCGCGAGTCGCGCGCGCCCCCAGGCGACGACAGGGTTCTCGTCGTAGTCTCGATTCGATATGCAACGCCTCCTCGTCGCGCTCCTCGCCGCCTTCGATGCCGCTATCGCTGCGGCGGTCGGTCTCGTGGTTCTGCTGGCGCCGCTCACCCTGCTCTGGATGCTGTCGTTCGGCGTCACAGCCGACTGGGGAGCCCTCTGGCCGCTCGCCGGCTCACTGTGGCAGTTCGGTCACGGCGTGCCGCTGAGCATCGAAGTGCCGACAGAGGTGCTGCGCACCACAGGCATCGCGCCCGACGCCGCCGCCTTCACGCTCTCGGTGACCCCGCTCGCGTTCCTCATCTTCACCCTGCTCTTCGCGGCTCGCTCCGGCGCCCGTGCCGCCCGCGCTGGTGCGTGGCTGCTGGGCACGCTCTCGGGGTCGCTCGCGTTCGCGGCGATCGCGACCGGAGTCGCGCTGACCTCGCATCTCGCCGCGGTCGAGACGCCCGTCGCGGAGGGCATCCTGCTGCCGACCGCCGTCTATCTCGTGGGCGCCGCGTGCGGCGCGGTGCGCATCGCCTGGGAAGACGGCGACGGCGGGTTCCTCGACCGCATCCACGACGTCGTCGATTCGTGGGGCGACTGGGGACCGGTGCCGAGCGCAGCGGTCCGCGGGACGGCCTTCGCGGTGGTGGGGGTCACCGCGGTCTCGGCGGTGGCGGTGGCTGTTCTCGTCGCTGCACGGGGCGGCGAGATGGTGGCGCTGTTCCAGGCCGCTCGAGTCGATGCGCTCGGCGCCGGGGTCATCACGCTCGGGCATCTCGCCTATCTGCCCACCATCATCGTCTGGGCAGCCTCCTGGCTCGCCGGCCCCGGATTCGCGGTGGGAGTCGGCACTGCGGTGTCTCCCGCGGGCACCCAGCTCGGAGTGGTGCCAGGCATCCCCGTGCTCGGTCTTCTTCCCGAGAGCACGTCGATCTGGATGCTCATCGTGATCATCCTCCCGATCGGCGCCGGAGCCTTCGCCGGATGGGCCGTCCGCTCGCGTCTCGTCTGGGAGGGCACGCCTCTCGGAATGGCTCCTCGTGCGGTGATCGCCGCGGGCATCGGCGTACTGACCGCCGCGGTCGCCGCGATCGCCGCCCTGCTCGCAGGAGGATCGATGGGCCCGGGGCGGCTCGCCGAAGCCGGACCGGCGGCGCTGCCATTCGCCCTCGCTCTGGGCGGCGAGGTCCTGCTCGGCGCGGCGATCCTGCTTCTGTCGCCTCGGAACCGGGACGAGCTCGCAGAAGAGCGCACCGACCGGTGGGTCGCCGAGATGACGGCATCCGACGCGGTCTCGAGCGAGCCCGGCGATGCGATGGTCGGCTGGCGCGAGGCACCGTCCGACTACGACACCGCGCCGCTCGATGGCGCAGGGGGATTCCGGCTGCCGAAGCGCGACCCGGGCGATCCCGTCAGCTGACACGCGGGTCGGGCGCCGGCGCCGGCCCCGATAGACTGGGCGCGTGCTCACGGTCGCCGTTCTCATCTCGGGCACCGGCTCGAACCTTCGCGCCCTCCTCGAGGCTGCTCGCCACCCCGATTTCCCTGCGCGGGTGGTGGTCGTCGGCGCCGACCGCGAAGCCGACGGCCTCGCCCACGCCGAGGAGTTCGGCATCCCGAGCTTCACGGTTCCGTGGCACGAGCACGAGTCTCGCGAAGCATGGGGCGAAGAGCTCGGCCGCCAGCTCGCCGTCTGGAATGCAGACCTCGTCGTGCTCAGCGGGCTGATGCGTCTGCTCCCCGCCGCGCTCGTCGCAGACCTCGCGCCGCGGCTGATCAACACGCATCCCGCCTACCTGCCGGAGTTCCCCGGCGCACACGGCGTGCGCGACGCACTCGCCGCGGGCGTCTCGGAGACCGGCGCGAGCGTGATCGTCGTCGACGACGGCGTCGACACCGGGCCGATCCTCGCGCAGGAGAGGGTGCCGGTCGTCGCAGGCGACACCGAGCACACCCTGCACGAGCGCATCAAACCCGTCGAACGCCGACTGCTCATCGACGTGGTGCGCCGCATCGCGACCGGTGACCTCTCGCTGACCTCCGCATCCTGAACCGATCCACGCACGCCCCCCTCGCACGAAGGAGCCCATCATGGCCGGACCCCGCCACGACCATTCGCTGTACCGCGACCGCGACACCGTCCCGGTGCGCCGGGCGCTCGTCTCGGTGAGCGACAAGACCGATCTGCTCGTGCTCGCGGCGGCCCTCGCCGATGCGGGTGTGCAGATCGTCTCGACCGGCTCGACCGCCTCCACCATCCGCGAGGCCGGGTTCGAGGTGACCGATGTCGCCGCCGTCACGGGCGTCGCCGAGATGCTCGACGGTCGCGTGAAGACGCTGCATCCCAAGATCCACGGCGGCCTGCTCGCCGACCTCCGCCTCGAGGACCACGAGCGTCAGCTCGCGGAGCTCGACATCGCGCCGTTCGAGCTCGTCGTCGTGAACCTCTACCCCTTCGTCGAGACTGTCGCCTCGGGCGCCGAGGGCGACGACGTGGTCGAGCAGATCGACATCGGCGGGCCCGCCATGGTTCGTGCTGCGGCCAAGAACCACGCGAACGTCGCGATCGTCGTCTCGCCGCAGTCGTACCCCGGCATCGTCAGCGCGATCGAGAACGGTGGCACCACGCTGGCTCAGCGCCGCGAGCTCGCGGCCCGCGCCTTCGCACACACGGCCGCCTACGACACGGCAGTCGCATCGTGGTTCGCCGAGGGGACCCTCGGCGACGGCGACGACCTGCCCACGCACCTCACGATCCAGGCCGAGCTTCTCAACACGTTGCGCTATGGCGAGAACTCGCACCAGCGCGGCGCGATCTACACGCGCGTCGGAGGCCACGGCATCGCGCAGGCGAAGCAGCTCCAGGGCAAGGAGATGTCGTACAACAACTACGTCGATGCGGACGCAGCGCTCCGCGCGGCCTACGACATGGTCAAGCCGGCCGTCGCGATCATCAAGCACGCGAACCCGTGCGGCATCGCCACCACCGCGCCCAACGCCCTCGACCCGATCGCCAGCGCGCACATCCGTGCGCATGAGTGCGACCCCGTGTCGGCGTACGGCGGAGTGATCGCCGCCAACGGCACGGTCACCCTCAAGATGGCCGAGAACCTCAAGGACATCTTCACCGAGGTCATCGTCGCGCCGTCGTTCGAATCCGCAGCGCTCGAGGTCTTCAAGGCCAAGAAGAACCTGCGTCTTCTGCAGCTGCCGGAGGACTGGCAGCAGGAGCGCATGGACGTGCGCCTCGTCTCGGGAGGTCTTCTGCTGCAGGATGCAGACCGCTTCCCCGACGACATCGTGTCGGTCGCGAAGAACTGGGAGCTCGTCTCGGGCGAGCGCCCCAGCGACGAGGAGATGGAGAACCTGATCTTCGCGTGGAAGGCGTGCCGCGCCGTCAAGTCGAACGCCATCGTCCTCGCGAAGGACAACGCCACGGTCGGCGTCGGCATGGGCCAGGTCAACCGCGTCGACTCGTGCCGGCTCGCCGTCGAGCGCGCGGGCGACCGCGCAGCGGGGTCGGTCGCGGCATCCGATGCGTTCTTCCCCTTCGCCGACGGCGCGCAGGTGCTCATCGACGCGGGCGTGAAGGCGATCGTGCAGCCCGGTGGCTCGGTGCGCGACGAAGAGGTCGTGGATGCTGCGCGCAAGGCCGGCGTCACGATGTTCTTCACCGGGGAGCGTCACTTCTTCCACTGAGTTCTACGACCGTCGAGGACGGTCGAACCTCACAACACCACGATGGCGGACATCGCGACTGTCGATGCCGCCATCGTCGTGTGATGCAGGCGATGGCGCCAGGACCGCTCCGAGCGCAGCGCGATCGCCGAAAGCACTACCGCTCCCAGAGCCAGAGTCACGCTGAGCACCTGCGGCATCCCTGCTCCTCCGCCGTGCGAGTGCGCGGACGTGACGGTCGCGTCAGCGACGTCAGCCGCAGGGATCGCAGCCATGAGGAGGATCAGCGCAGCGGTCGACACGAGCCCGAGTGCGAGGTGGGCTGAGAGCATGCCGCCTGCGGGCGCGCTCCGGTCCCCGAGCACAGCGGGCACCCGGCAGCGGATCGCGAGGGCGATCGCCGAAGGGAGCATCACCGCGAACCAGACGACGGGTGGCAGCAGCGCGACCGTCATGGCATCGCCCATGCCCGCCAGCATGAGCACGGCCGCGGCGATCTCGGGAGCACCGACTCCGCGTCGCATGCCGATCAACGACCCTGCCCCGATCGCCGCCAGTGCCAGCGCGCCGAGGTGCAGGAGGTCGTTCATCGGACGGACGCGGGGCGCACGTCGCTCAGGATGCCGACACGACGCCACTCGGCGTCGATGACGTCGGCCGGCGCCGCGGCGGCGAAGGACAGAGCCCCCGTCGCGACGTCGAGAGCGACCGTGAGCTTCGTCTCCCAGCGGAGATGCTCCGGCTGATCGGGCCGCGCGCGCACCGAGATCGGTGCGTCGGGGATGGCTCCGAACGCGAGAGCGCGTTCGCGATCGTCGATGATCCGGGCAAGATCCGCGGCATCCGTCAGACACCGGTATCGCGGAACACTCGTGGTCTCGTACGGCGAATACTCGCCGGCGGCGAGCGTCTCGTCGAGGAAGTGGTTCGTATGAGCCAGCGTGCGGCCGCGCGGAACAGGCAGCACCGCAACGCCTGCGGGAGAGACCTCGACGGCTGCGGCCTCGGGTAACCGACCGGTGAAGGCCGCGACGGTCAACACGCTGGAGGCTGCGAGCGGGACGCTCCGGGCGATCGCGACCGCGTCGGCCACCGTGGCTGCACGGTCGAGGATCATGCGGGCGAGCACGTGCACCGGCACACCCGCCTGCGACCCGTCGGAGCGGTGGTGGAGGATGTTGAAGTGCAGCCCGAGGCCGCGGTCGTTCACGCCGATCTTCGCCGGTTGGCCGAACTCGCAGAAGGTCACGACACCGGTTCCGGACGCCGACCGCAGACGACGCACGACGGTCTCATTCGACAGGGTCTCGTGCCAGTCCCAGGTCTGCAGAGTGCGGGGTGCGCTCGCCTCGTCGGGCACGAACACGACCGTGGAGCACTCCATCGACGGCGTCATGCGTGCCAGGATCTCGGTGCGAGCCGTCAGCAGGTGCACGTCGGTCAGCGACAGACCGCTGCCGTCAGCGATCCCGACGAACTCGTCGGCGATCTCGGGGGCGTGGGTCCCGGTCATCGCCCGGCATTCGTCGGCGATCGCCCTGGCGCGCTCGGCCGGAACACCGGATTGCGCGAAGAGTCTCAGATACGAGTCGCGGGCAGCGGCGAGCTGAGGCGACCAGTGGGCACCGAACCGGCGTCCTTCCTCCTGCGGCTCGCCTGCCTCCGCAGACCACTCGTGGACGATCACCGGTCTCCTCCGATGCGCTCGACGAGTTCCGCGACGTCTCCGTAAGGGCAGCCGCGTGCACGGGATGCGGCGGCGACGCGCTCGCGCACCTCGCGGGGTTTGTCCTGACTGACCTTGAAGACCGCGCGCTGCTCGATGATCTCGAACCGGAACGACACGATCCCCCCGACGATGCGCTCGAATGTGGGCAGCGAGCTCTGCATGTCCCACGCCGTCGACTCGAGGCTCTCGAGCTCCTCGACGGTTCGTGTGACGACGTGCATGCCGTCGCTCGCATCCTCGAGCACGGTCACTCTCGCCGTCAGATGCACCGCCGCGTAGTCCCACGTCGGCACGTTGGGATCGTCGGCGTAGGCGGTCGGCGACACGTAGTCGTGGGGGCCTGAGAAGACCAGCAGCACCGAGTCGCCGTCGGTGATCTGCTGCCACTGCGGGTTCTTGCGCGCGATGTGGCCGAGCAGCTCTCCGCCGACGAAGCCTCCGTCCGGCGCCATCCGTTCGATGATCACCGGAGTGTGCGTGACGGTGGGTGCGCCGGCTTCGCCACCGCCGTTCGTCACGACGAGCGCGAACGGGTGTCGGCGAACCAGTTCGTTGACCTCGTGCTGCGACGGTGCGAGGTACTTCTCGAACTCGTACACGGTCAGCCCGCCGCGCAGAGGATCGCGTCCCATGCCGTCTCGCCCGCGAGGGTGGCGACGGCGGTGGAGTTCAGCGAGAGCCGGCCCCGTGACGTGCTGGGGTTCTCGGGCAGCGCGACCTCGTCGGTCGTCAGCGCGAAGAGAGTGTCGCCGTCGAGCGGGGTGTGGAAGGGCTGGATGCCGCGGTGCATCGAGCTGTGCACCTGCAGGCCGAACTGCTTGAGCTCGGTGTCGGTGAGCTGCACGTTCGTGACGACAGCCGTGATCGTGGTGTTGCCCGACATCGAGTCGACCAATCGGGACTCGCCGATCGCCTCCTCGTAGTCCAGGGCCGGGTGGCGGCGCTCGCCGGTGTTCGCGTCGTAGTTGCCGCGGATGATCCTGCCGGAGCGATCGAGGATCACTCCGTAGGGGTTGAGCACCGTCACGACGAGGACCTTCACATCACCCACCTGGCGGAACGCGACACCCTGACCGGTGAACTCCACGCGCGCGGGGTCGACCTTGCCGGACGACGCCGAGGCTCCACCGCCGACGCGGCCGACTTCGACGACTCCCTGGCGTGCGGCCTGCAGAGCGGCCCTGCCCAGGGCGGTATCGGGGAAGACGGAGTTCTCGCGCACCGAGTAGTCGTAGATGATCGCGCCGGACACGAGCTGCAGCTGATCGAAACCGGAGCGGTGCTCGGCACGCTCGAACAGCGCCTCCGACACGCCCGCAACGGCGGAGAGGCCGTACACCGAGCCGCCCGCGAGGCAGATGGCGTGGTTGTATCCGTACAGGCCGCTGGCGCCGACGGCGCCTCCACGACGGTCGGTGAACGTCCGTGCACCGGCGGGGATCGACAGCACTGTCGCACCGGTCGGACCCTCGGCGTACTCGGCCGTTCCGAGGAGCACGCCGGGGAAGTCGTACTCGACCTGCCCGCGATCGGTGCCGTGCACGGGAGAGAGGGCGTAGTCGCCGTTGGATCGACGCGGTCCTGCGGCAAGGACGGGGGCGAGACGGTGGGTGTCGGTCACGATGAGAGCTCCTGGAACAGTTGACGCGAATAGGGATGGCTGGGCAGGTCGTAGAAGACCTCGGTCGGGGCGTGCTCGACGATCTCGCCGGCGCGCATCACCGCCACGTGATGGGAGATGTAGCGGACGGCCGCCAGGTCGTGCGAGATGAACAGGGCGGCGAAGCCGTGCTCCGCCTGCAGGTCTTGGACGAGGTTGAGGATCTGCGCCTGCACCGAGACATCGAGCGCGCTGACGGCCTCGTCGAAGACGATGAAGGCGGGGTGGGTCACGAGTGCACGTGCGACGCTCACTCTCTGCAGCTGTCCTCCCGAGAGCTGGTGGGGCCGGCGAGCGGCGAACGATGCCGGAAGGCCGACGCTCTCGAGCATCGCCAGGGCGCGCTCCTCGGTCGCCGGCGTACGACGCTCGTGCACGAGCACGGGTTCGAGCACCGACGAGAGCACGGTGGAGCGCGGGTCGAGTGCCCACCGCGGATGCTGCAGCACCGCCTGCATCCGCCCGGCGCGGGATCGCAGGCTCCGGGCGAGCGGTGCTCCCTGGAACCGCACGGCGCCGGAGTCGGGGTGCTGCAGTCCGAGAACCACGGCCCCCGTCGTCGTCTTGCCCGAGCCGGACTCACCGACGAGGCCCAGCGTCTCACCGGGTGACACCGAGAACGAGACGCCGGACATGGCCCTGACCTCTCGCCTGCTCGCACCGAAACCCGATGAGAAGGCGACGCTGACGTCGTCGAGTTCGATGGTGGGAGCCACGCCGGACGCGCTCATGCCGACACCTCCTCTTCGGGGATGAGTCCTGCTCGCCGATCCGCCAGCACGAGTTCCGTCGTGCGGATGCAGAGACTGTGGCGCGGTGCCACGGGCTCGGGTCGAACGATCTCGCACGCGTCGATCCGGTGAGCGCAGCGTGCGGCGAACGCGCAGCCCTCCGACTCGCCGTGCAGCACCGGAGGAGAGCCGGGGATGCTCGACAGCCGCTCTCCCCGCTTCGCACGCGAGGGATCCGTCGCAGCGAGCGCTCGAGCGTACGGGTGCACGGGGGTGCCGAGCACGGCTGATGCCGGGCCGCGTTCGACGACCCTGCCGGCATACATGACGGCGACCTCGTCGCACCAGCGAGCCACGGCCGGCAGGTCGTGGCTGAGCCAGAGGATGGTCGTGCCCTGCTCCTTCGCCTGAGCGAACAGCAGCCGGATGACCTCTTCGCGCACCTGACTGTCGAGCGCTGCGGTCGGCTCATCGGCGATCAGCAGGCGGGGTCGGCGGCACATCGCCATCGCGATGGCCACACGCTGGGCCATCCCGCCTGAGATCTGGTGGGGGAAGAGGCGGATGACGCGCTCCGGATCGGTGATGCGCATGCCCTCCAGCAGCTCGACCTGACGGCGGGGAGATCCGTCGTCGCCGACGGAGCGGAGCACGAGCTTCAGCTGGGCGCCGATGCGCATCGTCGGATCGAGCGAGCCGATCGGATCCTGCGCGATGTAGGCGAGTGTGTTGCGTCGGTAGTCGCGCAGTGCGTCGTCGTCGAGACCGAGGACGTCGAGTCCGTCGACCTCGACCAGACCGCTGACGATCTTCGCCGAACGCGGCTGCAGGCGGCCGATGACGGCGGCGAGCGTCGACTTGCCGGACCCTGACTCACCCACGATCGCGACCGAGCTGCCGTCGGCGACGTCGAGGTCGACCCCGTCGAGGGCCCTGACCGTGGTGGCGCCACTGAACTCCAGTGCCAGATCGCTGATGCGTACGGCGGTCATCTGAGGGACCTCGTCTCTCGCGGTTCGAATCGGTCACGGAGGCCGTCGCCGATGATGTTGATGCAGAGGATCGAGACCACCAGCACAGCGCCGGGGACGATCACGAGCTGTGGAGCCTGGGTCATGTACAGCATCCCCTGTTGGATGAGCAGACCCAGAGAGGCTTCAGGAGCCTGCACGCCGAAGCCGAGGAAGCTCAGTCCTCCCTCGACGAGGATCGCGACGGAGAGCGCGTAGCTCGCCTGCACGGCGATCGTGCCGGCGATGTTCGGCAGCAGCCGGCGGACGAAGATCACCGGGGTTCGGACTCCGCTGATGCGAGCGGACACGATGAAGTCGCGCTCGGCCACCGCCCGGGTCGCGATGCGCACCACCCGGGTCATGAGAGGGATGGTGATGACGACGATGCTGATGATCGCCGCCGGTCGACCGGGGCCGAGGAGCGCGGAGACGAGGATCGCCAGCACGAGAGCGGGGAACGCGTAGAGGACGTCTGCGACGCGCATCACCGCCTCGTTCACCGCCCCGCCGTAGTAGCCGGCGAGCATCCCGAGCACGGTGCTGACCACCGCCGAGCAGACGACGGCGACGATCGAGACGACGAGGGTGGTCGCCGTGCCTTGGAACAGGCGGGGCAGCAGCGAGCGACCGAGGTTGTCGGTGCCGAACGGCGCGAGTGCCGAGGGGCCCTCGAGCCTGCCGCCGACCGTCGCGGTCGTCGACCCGGCGAGGCCGGTGAGCACGGCGATCACTGTGATCACGACGACGAGGCCGAGCACGATGATCGCGGTGCGCAGCACGGCGTCGCTGCGACGCCAGGCGCCGCGCGTCGCGTCGCCCGCCGCGCGGACGCGGTGCGTGGCTGTGGGGGCGATGGTCATCGGCGGCTCCCTCCGGTCAGGCGCAGACGGGGGTCCAACGCATTGGCGATGAGATCGACGAGCAGGCTCGCGACGATGAACACGACGGCGGCGAGCAGCACCGCGCTCTGGACGATCGCGTAATCGCGTCGCCCGAGGGCCGTCTGCAGGTACGAGCCCATGCCCGGGATGTTGAACACGAACTCGACGATCACGGTGCCGCCGAGGAGCACGGCGACGAGGGCGCCGACGATCGTGAGGATCGGGGCTGCGGCGTTGCGCAGCACGTGGTGACGGACGATGAACCAGGGGGTCTCGCCTCGCGCCACCGCGGCCTGCACATGCGGTTCGACGAGCACGTTCATGACGGCATCCCTCGTGTTCCTGGCGACCACCGCCACACAGCCGACGGCGAGAACCGCGACCGGCAGCACGAGCGCCCCGAAGAAGCGCGCAGGGTCGACGGCGAACGGGGCGAAGCGGCCCACCGAGACGCCGAGCCCGAGGGTCGAGACGGCGAAGACCACGACACCCGCGAGCAGGAACTCCGGGATGCTGATGCCAAGAGCGCTGACGATCCGACCGACGGCGCCGGCAGAGCCCTCCGATCGCAGTGCCGCGAAGAAGCCGAGCGGGATGCCGACGAGCAGGGTGACGATGATCGTCAGCAGCGCGATCGTCGCGGTGACGGGCAGGCGGGCCGCGAACTCGTCGGTGACCGACACGTTCGAGACGAACGAGTATCCGAGGTCACCGGTGAGAACGCCGAACAGCCAGTGGAAGTACTGCGCGACCACCGGGTCGTCGAGCCCGGAATCGGCCACCGCCTGGGCCCGCTGCGCCTCGGTGGCGAGCGGACCCAGGACGAGGTCGATGTAATCGCCCGGCATCAGACGGACGGACGCGAAGATCAGCACCGAGACGACGACGAGCGTCATCAGTGCGGCGCCGATGCGCCGGAGCGACCACAGAGCGACGGCCATGTCAGCTGGCGCGGAACTGGGTGATGTACCGCAGGAAGTTGCCGTAGCCCTCGTCGCTGCTGAGCGTCGGCGACAGCGACTCGGTGTTCCATCCGATCGTGGACGGACGCAGCACCAGCGGCACCATCTCGCTCTGCTCGTCGGCGACGGCGCAGAGGTTCTCGAACACGGCGGCCCGGTCGGCCCCCGGCTCGGTCGAGTATCCCTCGGCGATCAGCCCGTCGAGCTCGTCGGAGCCCTTCATGAAGACGGCCGAGAAGCCGGCGACCTCGGGGTTCCACCACGTCGTGACCATCGCAGGGTCCGCGTAGCCGGCGAACCAGCTCAGCGCGAGGTCGAAGGTCGCGGGGCTGCCGTAGACCTGGGCGGAGTAGGTCGCGTAGTCGACCTGCTGGATGTCGACGGTCACACCGATCTCGGCGAGGTTCTGCTGCATGACCTGTGCGATCTGGGCGAGAACCGGCTCGTCGGTGTACACGACGAGGTCGAGCTCGAGGCCTCCGATCTCGTCGATCACGGCTTTCGCCGCGGCGACGTCGTGCGCGGCCGAGGGGAGGTCCTCCGCGAGGCACGAGTCGGGGAGGCCGGCAGGGGTGACCCCGGTGGCCGCCGTCGAGCCGCCGAACGCGAGCTCGTTGATCGCGTCACGGTCGATCGCGCTGTTGATGGCGAAGCGCACGTCTTCATCCTGCAGCGCCTCGTCGCCCGTGAGCGAGTTGATCATGAGGTAGTGGAAGTCGGTGTTCTTCTGCCCGACGACACTGACTTCCTGCGCGTTCGCGAGGAGCTCGGCAGAGTCGATGGAGTTGAGCACGGCGAAGTCGGCCGATCCGTCGCGGAGGGCTGCGGCCCTGGTGGCCTCATCGCCGACGATGTCGATCGTCAGAGTCGAGAAGCCGAGCGCGTCGGCATCGGGGTGGTGCTCGTTCGGCTCGAACGTCCACTCCTCGTCCTGTCGGTGCGCGGTCGCGACCAGGGGACCGGTGCCGACCATCTCGGTGGTGATGTCGACCTCGCCCGCCTCGATCTCAGCCATCGGCAGGACGGCGGCAGGGGTGTTCGCCAGCGCGGCGAGGAACGGGGCGTACGGCTCCGACAGGGTGACGGTGACCTCGAGGTCGCCGGTCTCCTCGACCGACGCGATCGGCCCGAGCTGACCTGTCCAGGTCGTCGGAGTGTCGAGCAGACGCTGCAGGCTGCCGACGACATCGGCAGCCGTCATGGCGCGTCCGTTCGAGAACACCGCGTCATCGGCGAGCGTGAAGACGTACTCGGTGTCGCTCGGCGTCTCCCACGACGTTGCGAGCGACGGAGCGACGTCGAGGTTCTCGTCGATCGTGGTGAGGGTCTCGTACGAGAGCCCCTCCAGCATCCACGAGCGTGCGGTCGCCGCGCCCTGCGGGTCGAGACCGCTGGCCTCTGCGGTGTCGTAGTCGACCTGGACGACGAGGTCGCCGCCGCCGTCGAACGCGTCATCTGCGACGGCGAGGAAGCCGGGTGCCGCCTCCTCCTGGGTCGGTTCGGTGTCTGGTGAGGCGCCGGCGGCGCATCCGGTGAGTGCGAGGACGGCGATGGCGGACATCGCCACCCCCGCGCGAGCTGCTGTGTGCATGTCGGTGTTTCCCTTCGGGATGCCGGACGACGGCTGATCAGCCGTGATGCGACGACGGGCGGACAGAGAGGTGATGCAGATGGTGCTCGGACTGCGCAGAGCCTGTGTCCTCGTGAGCGCAGGCGCATGCGGTGGGGGAGGCCGGGACGTCGAGGGTCGGGTTCCGGTCGAAGAAGTCGTGGGGTGTGAGGGTGAACCCGCACGTGTCGACGGGCATGATCGGCCAGTCCTCGGTGCGGGGGAAGTGCGTGAGACCGAACGTGTGCCAGAGCACCAGGTCGGCGCCGTCGAGCGAGGCGTCGTCGGCGACGAAGGCGGGGAGTCCCTGCTCGGGCGCGCTCTGATTGACGACGTCACCGGCGGGGTAGCGCTCGTCAGGGTCGTAGGCGGTGACCCACAGGTCGGATGTCGCGAACCGTGCACGCGAGGCGATCACCGATTCGGGCTGAGCGAGCAGCACGGGCTTGCCCTCAGGTGTCAGGACGTAGGAGGTCGGTCGGCCCAGGCGGTTCGTCGCGGTCGCGCTGCTCACGCGCCAGGTGCGATCGACCGTCGCGTTGGCGCGACGGCGTCCTTCCTGCTCGCTGCGCAGGCGGGTGGTCGTGAATCCGATCGCGCTGCCGTGCACGTTGTGGTCGTCGATCGGCAGGGCCCCGACATCGATCTCGTCGATCACGGCCGGGCCGTCGTCGACCGCCATGTCGAGGCGGGCGCAGAACAGATGCTGGTGATAGGGGGCCGCGAGCCCCGGTGCCAGCTCGCTCGCGAACCGGCTGGTGCGCTCGTCGTAGGCGGCGGTGAAGACGAGTCCTGTGGCCTTGGCCTCGAACTCGATCTTGCCGTCGAGGTAGAGATACCAGTAGAAGCCGTAGTCGTAGTTGCCGACGGTGACGAAGAATGAGATCACCAGGCGGCGCTGTCGTCGCACATCGCTCGAACCGGTGAACTGCTCGGTGTGCTTCCAGAGCACACCTGCATCCTCCTCGTGGATGCAGATCGCGTTGGACAGCACCTTCACGTCTCCGCGTGCATCAGCGATCGGCACGTCCAGGTAGGTGATGTCGCCGACACAGTCACAGCCGAGTTCGAGCGAGTTCACCAGCCGTCCGAGCTGGTACTCGCCGGTGTCGAAATAGTTCTGCCAAAAGCGCACCGGGCCCGGGTCTCCATAGGGCACGAGCATCTCCGCGATCGAGGCGCGGTGCACGATCGGACGCACACGCCCGTCGTCCTCGAAGCCGATGCCGTGCAGGATGAGACCCTCGCGCATGTCGTAGCCGACGCGCAGCGACCACTTCTCCCACGAGATCACGTCGCCCTCGAACGAGAAGCTCGGCCCCTCCGGCTGCGTGATGACGATCGGCTTCTGCGTCGTGCGCTCGGGGCCGAAGGTTCCAGGCACGTGGTAGTCGGCGGTCTCCTGAGGGATCGGCATCACCCCTGTGTCGATGACGTCGACGACGGTTCGGCTCGCAAGATCGACGTACGCGACGAGACCGTCGATCGGGTGCGCCCACGGCATGGTCTGCGGGGTCGGCTGGTGGTGTCCGAGCACGCGTGCGAGCCGGCGACCGCTCTCGCCCTCGATCGGGTATCGGCCCGCCGACAGACCGGCGAGCGCCACGGTGCTCGGGTCGTCGATTCCTCGGGCCGAGAGCGCGGTGGCCCAGCGCTCGTCGGCGCCGATGAGTTCGCGGATGATCGCGTGCTCCTCCTGCAGCAGCGGCACCTGGCCGTCGCGCTCGGGGTCGATGTCGACGTCCTTCGCGAGCGTGCCGGAGCCGAGATCCACCGAGAGCGCCCGAGCGCGCCCGCTGTCGACGTCGAGGAGCTGCACCCGGGCGCGGCGGGCGACGGGGCGGCCCGCGCTGACCTCTGCGCGGTCGGGCTCATCGAGTCCGATGTAGGCGATGCGGTGCTCCTCGTCGAGGGCGCCCTGGGTGCGCAGGATCTCGGCGACGCGCTGCAGCTCGTCCGCGGAGAGCGTCGCGTACGGCGCACCGGACTCATCGCCGAGGCGGCGCGAGCGCTGGACGTGGTCGGACGAGGAACAGCTGCAGTTCATGGAGTCTCCATCGGAAGTCGGTGCCGGAACGTCTGCGTGCCGGAACGTTCCGGCAAAAGTATGCGAAAAGCGTGTTACGGCGCAAGACCCGATGTGTTTCGAGTGGATTACGGCTTGCTCCGTGTGGTTAGACTCGGCCGCATGCAAGAGTCACGACGCGCCAGATTGATCGATGTCGCTCGGCGCGCGGGTGTCGGAAAGACCACGGCGTCCGACGCGCTCAGCGGCGGCGGTCGCGTGTCGTCGGCCACTCGGGAGGCCGTGCTGGCGGCGGCAGCCGAGCTCGGATACTCAGTCAACACGGCGGCGAGGCACCTCCGTGGCGGCGCGATCGGCACCATCGGGATCGTGCTCCCCGAGGTCGTGTCCCGGTCGTCGTACTACATGGCGTTCACCTTCGGAATCGTCACGAGCGCTGCGGCCCACGACATCGACGTCACCATCGTGAGCCCTTTGGCGTCGTCGGGCCGTTCGCGGCCCATCCGGGCGGACGGGCTGATCATCGGCGACCCCGTCTCCGGAGACCCCGGGCTGCCGTCGCTCATGGCCTCAGGCATCCCGATCGTCACCCAGGAGCACCTGCCTGATGACATCGAGGGGGTTCCCGACGGTGTCATCTGGTCGTCGCACGAGGCGGCGATGCTCCGGCTCTTCGACGAGGTCGACGTCACGAAGGCCCAGCATCCTGCGTTGCTGGTCGCCCCGGATGCGACGGACTGGTCGCGCCAGCTCGTCTCGGGATATCGGAGGGGGTGCACGGCGCGCGGCCTCGAACCGGTCATCGCGCCGATCTCGTTCGAGGCGCCCTGGCATGCCGTGCGCGAGTCGACCGAACGACTGCTGCAGACGAATCCGGAGACCGACGTGATCATCTGCGGACCGGACTCCAGCGCGATCGAGGTCGTCGCCGTGCTCGGACGCCTCGGCCGCACCGTAGGCGAGGACATCACGGTCGTCTCGTGCGTCGATCATCCGTCGCTGCCGTTCCTGACTCCGTCGATCACCTCGATCGATCTGCGCCCCCGTGACTCGGGAGTCGCCTGCGCCGAGCTGCTCATCGACCTGCTCGACGGTCGGGCAGCATCCGGCACCGATGTGGAGTTCCCGATCACCGTCGTCGCCAGGGAGTCCACTTCGCAGCCGCTGCGGGTGCGCCGGTGAGCGCGCCGCTCGACGGGATCGTCGTCGCCGATTTCTCCCGCGTGCTCGCGGGTCCGCTGGCGACCATGACGCTCGCCGATCTGGGTGCGCGGGTCATCAAGGTCGAGAGGCCCGGCTCGGGCGACGACACGAGAGCGTGGGGTCCGCCCTATGCCGAATCCGGGATCACGACGTACTTCGAATCCGCCAACCGCGGCAAGGAATCCGTTGCTCTCGACCTCGCCGATCCGGGCGACGCGGCACACGCGCGCGAGCTGATCGCGAGAAGTGATGTCGTGATCGAGAACTTCCGACCGGGGCTCTTCGCGAAACTCGGGTTCGACTGGGACTCGCTCTGCGTCGAACACCCCGGTCTCGTCTACGTCTCGGTCAGCGGCTTCGGCCTGGGTGCCGGTGCCGCGCTTCCCGGCTACGACTTCGTCGCCCAGGCGGTCGGCGGCCTCATGCACATCACCGGTGAGACCGACGGCGATGCGATGAAGGCGGGTGTCGCCCTCGTCGATGTGCTGACCGGCAAGGACGCGGTGATCGGCATCCTCGCGGCCCTCCGCCGGCGGGAGCTGACCGGGCACGGCTCGAGGATCGACGTCAACCTGCTGTCGAGTCTGCAGGCGGCGCTGGTCAACCAGGTGTCGGCGCACCTGGGCGCCGGCACCGAGCCCGGCCGGCTGGGCAACCGGCATCCGTCGATCGCTCCCTACGAATCGCTGAGCTGCGCCGACTCTCCGATCGCGGTCGCGTGCGGCAACGACGCGCAGTTCGCCCGGATGACCACCGAACTCGGATGCCCGCAGCTCGCCGCCGATCCGCGGTTCCTCACGAGCCCCGACCGCGTCGCGCATCGCGAGGCACTCGTCGTCGAGCTCGAGTCTGCGTTGGCCGCCGACACGGCGGCGGCGTGGGCCGCGAGGCTGAATCGCATCGGCGTCGCCGCCGGCGTCGTCAACTCGATCGGCGACGGGATCGCGCTCGCCGAGGATCTCGGGCTCGATCCTGTGTGGGATGCCGTCGGCGGCGACGGGCGCCGGTCGAGGCAGATCCGCTCACCGCTCACCTGGTCCCCGGCGATCCCGGTGACGGCGTCCGCACCTCCGCGGCTCGGCGAGCACGATGAGTCCGTGCGGGCGTGGTTGGATGCCGATCGCTAGAGCCCACGATCGCGGAGTGCGAGCCACAGTTCGGCCGTGACGTCCGGATCGTCGAGCGAGGCGCCGAGCATCTTCTCCGCGGTGGCGATTCTCGGCCTGATGGTGTTCCGATGCACCCCGAGCTCCCGTGCGGTCCGCTCGGCCTGCTGACGATTGCGCAGGTACGCGATGACCGTGCGCCGCAGTTCCGGATCGCCGCTCGCGAGCAGATCGGCCCAGCGGCGCGACCGCGAGTGCGGATCGGTGCGGGCCCCTGCGTCGGGATCCGTGCGGTGGAGGGCCATGACCCGGGCAGCCGCGGCAGCGACGTCTTCCAGGCCGACCGGCCCGCTGAGGACTCCGGAATCGGGCGTCGCGTCCGCCTCGGCAGAGAGCAGGGTGAGGTGCACCCCCGAATGCGCGGTTCCGGCGCCGAATCCGCCGTCTACCGTGGCGCCGACGCCTGCGAGAACCCGGAAGAGCATCGGCAGCTCGATATCGGAGGCGGCGGCGAGTGCGCGGGCGGCTGCGGGTTCACCGCGAAATGCGAGTTCAGCGATCCACGCCTCGGGTGTCGGGCCCCCTCGCTCCCGCGCGTTCAGCAGCCGCAGAAGGGCGGTGGCGGTGAGGGCGAGTCGGCGATCTGAGCTGCCGAAGGGTCTCCCGGCGCCGAGGGCGAGAGCGCCGCGGGTGCGTTCGCCGTCTGTCACCGCGTGCGCGACGACCGTCGAACCGTGCGATACGAACGACGCCGCCTCGACCCCGGAACGCAGCAGCGACCTCTCCACGTCCGCGCGCACGGACGGCAGCATGGCTTCGAGCGACGGGGGATGCAGGATTCCTGCCGAGCCGCCCTCACCGATCGGCAGCCAGGCGACCCATCCGCCGATGGCCTGCGCCATCACGCGAACGACCGCGGAGAGCGGATCTGGCCCCGCTGCAGCCTGCACGAGCCGGGTGTGGGCGTGAGCGGTGCGCATCGCCTCCTCCTGACCGCCGCGTCCCGCGATCGACCAGAACGCCCGAGAGACGTCGAGGAACGGGACGCCGTCGGGCACTTCGAAGATCGGGATCCCCGCCGTGCGGCATCTCTCCACCAGCGCGGACGGCGCGTGCTCCCACCCTTCGCCGAGACCGATCCCGATCGCACCGATGCCCTGCTCGGCGAGTCGGTCGACATAGAGGTCGGCCGAGTGAGCGTGCAGCGGGATGCCGGTGGTGAGCAGCAGTTCGCCGCCGTCGAGATAGCGACCGGGGTCGTCGAGCTCCGAGACATGCACTCCCGTGATTCCGCGTGCGGCGTCGAACGGGGCGAGCGGGCGCAACGAGGAGCCGGATGCGAGAGCGAGTTCGCCGAGGGAGACCATGTCGTCATTGTGCAGTACGCACAGGTGAATCATCAAGACTAGGCGAAGTGTCACCCTTGACGTCTCGGCGGCACTCTAGCGTCGACCTCATGACCACCGCTCCGCATCTGATCACCGAGATCCCCGGGCCGCGATCGCGCGAGCTCCATGCTCAGCGCACCGCCGCCGTCGCCTCCGGGTTCGGAATCACCCTTCCCGTCTTCATCGCCCGCGCCGGCACCTCCACGCTCGAGGACGTCGACGGCAACATGCTCATCGATCTCGCTTCGGGCATCGCCGTGACCAGCGTCGGCGCGGCCAATCCCCGCGTGCGCGAGAACGTCGCGGCGCAGCTCGACCTCTTCACCCACACCTGCTTCATGGTGACCGAGTACGAAGGGTTCGTGCGTGTGGCCGAATGGCTCAACGCCCACGTGCCCGGCGACTTCGAGAAGCGCACAGCGTTGTTCAGCACAGGGGCCGAGGCCGTCGAGAACGCGGTGAAGATCGCGCGGGCGCACACCGGCAGGCCCGGGGTGCTCGTGATCGACGAGGCCTACCACGGCCGTTCCCTGCTGACCATGGCGATGACGGCCAAGGAGCACCCGTACAAGACCACGTTCGGCCCCTTCCCGAACGATGTCGTGCGTGGACCGAACGCCAACCCGCTGCGTGGCGAGGGCGCCGATGCTGCGCTCGCCGAGATCGAGCGGATCGTCATCGAGCACGGGGCCGACCACTTCGCCGCGCTCGTCGTCGAGCCCATCCAGGGCGAGGGCGGGTTCATCGTTCCCGCTGAAGGGTTCCTTCCGGGGCTCCGCCGGATCGCGGACGCGCACGGGATCGTGCTCGTGATCGACGAGATCCAGAGCGGCCTCGGCCGCACGGGTCGTCTGTTCGCGAGTGAGCACGAGGGAATCGCCGGCGACATCACGCTCACGGCCAAGGCGCTCGGTGGCGGGCTGCCGCTGAGCGCCGTCACGGGCCGCGCCGAGATCATGGACGCGGCGCACACGGGCGGCCTCGGCGGCACCTACGCGGGCAACCCTCTCGCCTGCGCCGCGGCGCTCGCCGTGTTCGAGGTGCTCGAAGACCCCGAGCTGCTGCCGGGTGTCGCTCGTATCGAGCAGAGCATCCGTGCCCACCTCGAGCCGCTGCTCGCCGAGTTCCCGGTGATCGCCGAGGTGCGAGGGCGAGGAGCGATGATGGCGCTCGAATTCGCTGACCCCGACACGCTCGCGCCCCGCGCCGACCTCGCCCAGCGCGTCACCGCTGCCTGCCACGCGGCGGGCGTGCTCACCCTGACCTGCGGCACGCACGGCAACGTCATCCGCCTGCTGCCGCCGCTCGTGATCGAGCCGGCCGTGCTCGACACCGGGCTCGAGATCCTCAGCCGTTCCATCCGCTCCATCGCCGCCGAGGAGGCCGCAGCATGACCGCCGTTCCCGACCTGCTCGACTTCGACGAGATGCTCAGCGACGACGAACGGGCGACGCGCGATCGCGTGCGTGCGTTCGTCGAGGCCCGCATCCGTCCCCACATCGCCGATTGGTACGACCGCGCGATCTTCCCGACCGAGCTCGTGCCGGAGCTGGCCGAGCTCGGACTGCTCGGCATGCATCTCTCGGGGTACGGGTGCGCCGGTCGAAGCGCCGTCGAGTACGGACTCGCCGCGATGGAGCTCGAAGCGGGTGACTCTGGTCTGCGCACCTTCGTGTCGGTGCAGGGTTCGCTCGCGATGAGCGCGATCCACAAGCACGGCAGCGAGGAGCAGAAGCAGGAGTGGCTGCCCCGCATGGCACGCGGCGAGGCCATCGGATGCTTCGGACTCACCGAGCCCAACTCCGGATCAGACCCCTCGAGCATGACCACGTTCGCTCGTCGCGACGGCGACGGCTGGGTGATCAACGGTGCGAAGAGGTGGATCGGTCTCGCCTCGATCGCCCAGGTCGCGATCATCTGGGCGCAGACTGACGACGGCGTTCGTGGCTTCATCGTGCCCACCGACTCCGACGGGTTCGTCGCGACGCCGATCGCGCCGAAGCTCTCGATGCGAGCATCGATCCAGTGCGACATCACGCTCACCGACGTGCGCCTGCCGGCGAGTGCGCAGCTGCCGGAGGCTCGCGGCCTCCGCGCCCCGTTCTCGTGCCTGAACGAGGCTCGGTACGGCATCGGCTGGGGTGTGATCGGCGCCGCCCGCGACAGCTACGCCACAGCGCTGTCGTACTCTCGCACCCGCATCCAGTTCAATCAGCCGATCGCCGCGTTCCAGCTCACGCAGCAGAAACTCGTCGACATGGCGGTCGAGATCGAGAAGGCCCAACTGCTCGCTCTGCGCCTGGGCAGGCTGAAGGATGCGGGACGACTCCAGCCGCATCAGATCTCGGTCGCCAAGCTCAGCAACACCAGGGCTGCCATCGCCATCGCCCGGGAGGCGAGGACGATCCTCGGGGGCAACGGGGTGTCCGGAGACTACTCGCCGCTGCGCCACGCCGCCAATCTCGAATCCGTCCGCACGTACGAGGGCACCGACGAGGTGCACACTCTCGTGCTCGGCGCCCACATCACCGGCTTCTCCGCCTTCCGCAGCACCGTCACCGAGGGAGCATCATGACCGTCATCGCACTGCGCCATTTCATCGACGGAACCTGGGTCGAGGGCGGGGGAGAATTCCTCGTCGATCTCAACCCGAGCCGACCGAGCGATGTCGTCGCCGAAGGCCCCGGTGCGTCGGACGACGATGTCGACCGCGCCTATGCGGCGGCCCGCGCGGCGTTCGACGGCTGGCGTCGCACACCGGCGCGCGCACGTGCAGGCATCCTGCTCCGCGCTGCCGACATCATCGAGGCGCATCGCGAGGAGTGGGGGAGGGAGCTGGCTCGCGAAGAGGGCAAGACGCTCGTCGAGGCGATCGCCGAGACCGGGCATTCCGCGAACATCCTCCGCTTCCACGCGCAGGAGGTCGAACGCCAGAGCGGCGGTGTCTTCGAATCTCCGACACCGGGCGAGCGGATCCTCCTGATCCGGCGGGCCGTGGGGGTCGTCGGGGCGATCACGCCGTTCAACTTCCCGATCTCGATCCCGGCGTGGAAGCTCGCTCCCGCGCTGGTCTGGGGCAACACGGTCGTCTGGAAGCCCGCGACATTCGTCCCCGTGCTCGCGATGCGATTCGCGGAGGCGCTCGAGCAGGCCGGTCTGCCGCGGGGAGTGCTGAACCTCGTGAACGGCACGGCCTCAGTCGGCGAGGCGATCGTCTCGCATCCGGACGTGGATGCGGTGACCTTCACCGGATCCACGAAGGTGGGCCGGATCATCGCCGCGCAGCTGGCTGCGCGCGGCATCCCGTTCCAGGGCGAGCTGGGCGGCAAGAACGCGTCGCTCGTGCTCGCCGATGCCGACCTCGACATCGCCGTCGAGCAGGTGGCGATCGGCGCGTTCCGCGCCGCCGGACAGAAGTGCACAGCCACGTCTCGGGTGATCGTGCACGACGCGGTCGCCGACGAGTTCCTGCGCCGGCTCGCGGCACGCACCGAGCGGATGGTCGTGGGCGACGCCCAGGATCAGGCGGTCGAGGTCGGGCCCGTCGTCGACGCCTCCGCGCGGGACCGGGTCGCTGCCGCCATCGCGCGCGCTCGAACCTCGGCGACGCCGGTGGTCGCTCCGGAATCGTATGGGCCGGGCGATCTCGACGACGGCTACTTCATCGCGCCGTCGGTGTTCGAGCTGAACGAGGACGACCCGGGCGAGCTGTGGACGGACGAGCTGTTCGGCCCCGTGATCGGCGTGCGCAGGGTCTCGAGCACCGAGGCGGGGATCGCGCTGGTCAACGACAGCGAGTACGGCCTCTCGACCGCTGTCTTCACGACCGGCCTCGCGGACGCACTCAGCGCGATCGAGGACATCAGGGCGGGCGTCGTGCACATCAACTCGGCGTCGGCCGGTGCCGATCTGCACGTGCCGTTCGGTGGCAGCGGTGCGAGTGCGCTCGGCCCGAAGGAACAGGGGGCCGCGGCCCGAGAGTTCTTCACCGAGACCGCGACGGTGTATCTGAAGGGCTGATCTCACGGCGACGTCCGGGGGGCCACCGCGATGTCCGATTTCCGCCAGCCGGTGTCGGGTGCCAGTGGCAGAGTGGAGCCATGAGCTTCCCCGTGACCGACTTCGACGAGCGATATCGCGCGATCAGCGCACGTGACACGCGCTTCGACGGTCAGTTCGTGACCGCCGTCAGTTCGACCGGAATCTACTGCCGACCGAGCTGTCCCGCGCGCACGCCCAAGCCGCAGAACGTCACCTTCTATCCGACCAGCGCCGCGGCCCACGAAGCGGGATTCCGGGCCTGCAAGCGCTGCCTGCCGGAGGCGGCACCCGGCTCACCGGCGTGGGATCTGCGCAGCGACGTCGCAGCTCGGGCGATGCGTCTCATCGCCTCGGGCGTGGTCGAGCGCGAGGGGGTGTCCGGCCTCGCCGTGCGCCTCGGCTATTCGACTCGGCACCTCACTCGGCTGCTCTCGATCGAACTCGGTGCGGGTCCGCTCGCCCTCGCCCGGGCGCACCGGGCTCACACGGCGCGGATGCTGCTCGTCGGCACGGACATGCAGATCTCCGATGTCGCGTTCTCTGCGGGCTTCGCGAGCATCCGACAGTGCAACGACACGATCCGCGAGGTGTTCGGGCTGACGCCGGGCGAGCTCAGGGCCCGCCGGAAGATGCCGGCATCGGCGGTTCCGGGCGCGATCGACCTCGTTCTCCCGTATCGCGGACCCCTCGATGCGTCCGGCATCTTCCAATGGATGTCAGCCCGTGCGGTGTCGGGGGTCGAAGAGGCTACAGCCTCGTCGTTCTCGCGTCATCTGCGCATGGCGGGCGGGCCCGCGTGGTTCGAGGTGAGTCAGGATGCGGCCGAGCGACTGCACCTGCGTGCCCGCGTCGCGCAGCTCGGTGACCTCGCTCCGCTGGTGTCGACCGTGCGACGGATCTTCGATCTCGACGCCGACCCGCTCGCGGTCGATCAGGCGCTGAGCGTGCACCCCGAGCTCGCTCCGCTCGTCGCACGCACCCCCGGAATCCGTGTGCCCGGCTCTGCCGATCCGCATGAGATGCTGATCCGCGCGATGATCGGTCAGCAGATCACGGTCGTCGCCGCTCGCACCGCCCTCACCGCCCTGACCGAGGCGCTGGGGGAGCGCACAGAGCAGGGTCTTCTGTTCCCCACGATGTCGGCGATCGCCGAGCGAGGGGCCGAGGTGCTGCGAGGGCCGGGGGCTCGCATCAGGGCGATCGTCGGCGCTGCCACGGCGCTCGCCGACGGAACCCTGAGGCTCACGGTCGGCGATGATGGGGTCGAGCAGCGCGCGGCGCTGCTCGCGATGCCGGGCATCGGCCCCTGGACGGCCGACTACGTGCGGATGCGCGTACTGGGCGACCCCGACGTGATTCTCCCCGGCGACGTCGCGCTGCGGGCAGGGGCCGCCGCTTCCGGACTCCCGGGCGATCCGCTGCCGCTCGTCGCGTGGGCGGAGCGGGCTGCTCCGTGGCGCAGCTATCTCAGTGCGCATCTCTGGCGCGCAGCACCGGCGCGGCCTGTTCGACGGGCGCGCGCGTCCCAGACCACCACCCTTGTGAAGGAGACCTCATGAACGCCATCATCCAGACCATCCAGACCCCCGACGGACCGTTCACCATCCTCGCCGACGAGCGCCAGCGTGTGCTCTCCTCGGGGTGGACGGCCGATCAGGCGACGATCGTCGCCCGACTTTCGCCCCAGGGCCGCCCGACAGAGGTGCGCGAGCGCGACGCCGATGCAGCAGCCGCGGTGCTCTCGTTCTATGCGGGAGACCTCTCAGCGATCGATGCGGTCGCCGTCAAGCAGACAGGCACGACGCTGCAGCTCGCCGGATGGTCGGCGCTGCGTGAGATCGAACCTGGGGAGCCGTTGACCTACACCTCGTTCGCGGCGCGCCTCGGCAATCCGCGTGCGGTGCGGGCCGCGGCCTCGATCTGTGCCCGCAATGCTCCGGCGCTCTTCGTGCCTTGCCACCGTGTGCTGCGCACCGACGGCACGCTCGGCGGATTCGCCTGGGGCCTCGATGTCAAGGCGAGCCTGTTGGAGAGAGAAGCCGCGCGGGGCTGAGTGCGGAGGGATCGGCGAGCGCAGATGGGCTGTCGCTCGGCGCTGAGACCCGCGCACGACGTCGCCCGAGGAAGACGGCGTCGAGGATTCGGGAATCTCTCTTGCGCTCAGCTTGTTCACAGGAATAGGCTGGTGGGCTGTCGCACCGACCGGACGACATCGCCGAGCCCCTGAGGAGGACACCATGACATCGATCGCCGCTGTGCAGATCGCCGCTCTCGGCTCGACCCCGGTGCGCCCGCTCCGCTAGAGCCACTTTCCGACACGCACGACCTCACCGGATGCCGGACTCCGAGAGTCCTTTGCTGCGTCCGCCCCCCCTTCAGCAACCGCTTCCCATACGAAACTCGTCTGAGAGACATGTCTTCCTCGCCTTCATCGCAGAACGCCTCTTCCTCTTCCTCCCTCTCCACGCCGGCCGCCCTGTGGCGCCTGAAGCCCTTCGTGAAGCCCGTCATCTGGCGGCTCGCCGGAGGTGCCGCCAGCGCGCTCGTGGCCGCGATCATCGCCCTGATGATTCCGATCGTGCTCGAGCAGATCATGCGCGGACCCGTGCAGACGGGCGCGATCGACGCCATCGCCTGGGGCGCGCTCGCGGTCTTCGGCCTCGCCCTCGGTGAGGCGCTGATGGTCTGGCTGCGTCGCCAGTTCGTGCTCAACCCTGCGACGCAGGTCGAGTACAAGATGCGCACCGAGCTCTACTCGCGGCTCCAGACGCTGCCGGTCTCGTTCCACGACCGCTGGCAGTCGGGGCAGCTGCTGAGCCGAATGATGCAGGACATCGGCCTGATCCGCCGGTGGCTGGCATTCGGCCTCGTGCTGCTCGTGGTCAACGTGCTGACGATCATCATCGGCTCGGTGCTGCTGTTCCGCTGGCACTGGCTGCTGGGCGTCATCTTCATCGTCACCGCCATCCCGCTGTGGATCCGCGGCTACCTCTTCGAGAAGCGCTACGGCGCGCTCACGCGCCGCAGCCAAGACCAGGCGGGCGACCTCGCGACGAGCGTCGAGGAGAGCGTGCACGGCATCCGCGTGCTCAAGGCCTTCGGCCGGGGCAAGCACGCCCTCGGCCGTTTCAGCCGTCAGGCAGAGACGCTGCGCGAGACCGAGATGAGCAAGGCAGGCGCGATCGCGTCGATCTGGTTCTGGCTCGACCTCATGCCGCAGATCGCCTTCGGTCTCAGCCTGATGTCGGGCATCTGGCTGATCTCGCAGGGCGAGATCGACCAGGCGCAGCTGTTCGCGTTCTTCGCCATGGCCGTGGTGCTCCGCTGGCCCATCGAATCGATCGGCTTCCTGTTCTCGTTCATGCTCGACGCGCGCACCGCGACCGATCGCGTGTTCGACATCTACTCCGAGACGAACTCCATCACCGACCCCGAGAACCCGGTGCACATCGCGGAGCCCCGCGGCGAGCTGGCCTTCGAGGCGGCGCACTTCCGGTACCAGGATGCGGGAGCCCACGAGCGCGACCTGCTAGACGGCATCGACCTCGTGCTGCGACCGGGCGAGACCATGGCCCTCGTCGGACTGACCGGCAGCGGCAAGACCACGCTGACCACGCTGCCGACGCGCCTCTACGACGTCACCGGCGGTCGGGTCACGCTCGACGGCGTCGACGTGCGCGACCTGCCGCTCGCCGAGCTGCGCCAGCACATCGCGATGGCCTTCGAAGACGCCACGCTGTTCTCGGCGACCGTGCGTGAGAACGTGCTGCTGGGGCGTGCCGACCTCGACGTGCACAGTGAGGAGGCCGAGCGTGTGCTGCGCGAGGCGCTCGACGTCGCCCAGGCGGCCTTCGTGGACTCGTTGCCGGAGGGCGTCGAGACCGTCATCGGAGAAGAGGGGCTGAGCCTCTCGGGCGGACAGCGTCAGCGTCTGGCGCTCGCCAGGGCCGTCGCTGCCAACCCGAAGGTGCTTGTGCTCGACGACCCGCTGTCTGCGCTCGACGTCGACACCGAGGCTCTCGTCGAAGAGGCGCTGCGACACGTGCTGGCCGACACCACGGCCATGATCGTGGCGCACCGGCCCTCGACCGTGGCTCTCGCCGACCGCGTGGCGCTGCTCGAAGCAGGCCGGGTCACCGCTGTCGGAACGCACAGCGAACTGCTGAAGACGAGTCGTCACTACCGCCATGTCATCTCGAGCCTCGAGGCCGAGGAGGCGGCGCGCACGGGCGCGATCCCGATCATCCGCGATGAGCAGGACGAGATCGACGCCGCCGTTCAGGCCGGCATCCGCGAGGATGCCGCCGACCAAGACATCATCACCGAGAAGGAGGTGCAGCGATGAGCTCCGCGATCACCGGAACCCAGGACGAAGACCGCTCCAGCTACACCAAGGAGGAGAGCCGGGCCATCCGCCGTCGGTCGCTCCGACTGCTGGGCTCGCTCGTGCGTCCCCTGAAGAAGCAGATCGTGCTCGCGGCGGTCGTGCTCGTGATCTCGACGGCGCTCCAGGTCGCCGGCCCGATCCTGATCAGCATCGGGCTCGACCGGGCGCTGCCCGCCGTGCTCGAGCGCGCCGACTGGATGCCGACCTTCATGATCGGCGGGATCTACCTCCTCGCGGGTGCTGTCGCGGCGGCGATGATCGCCTGGTACGTGATCATCGCGGCCAAGCTCACCCAGGCGGTGCTGCTCGACCTGCGCAAGCGGATCTTCCTGCACACCCAGCGCCTGAGCCTGGAGTTCCACGAGTCATACACGTCCGGTCGCATCATCTCGCGCCAGACGAGCGATCTCGATTCCATCAAGGAGCTTCTCGACGGTGGGCTCAACGAGCTCGTCTCCGGCGTGCTGTTCGGTCTGTTCACGTTCATCGCGCTGTGCGTGTGGGACTGGCAGTCCGGGCTCATCCTCGCGATCGGCGGCGTGCCGCTGTTCTTCCTGATGCGCTGGTTCTACTCGCGCTCGCAGCTCGTCTACCGCGAGTCGCGTGTGATCAGCGCCAAGGTGATCGTGCAGTTCGTCGAGACGATGACGGGCATCCGTGCGGTGAAGGCGTTCCGCAAGGAGCCCCGCAACGACGTGACGTTCCAGAAGATCGCTGGCGAGTACCGTGACGTCAACCGCCGCTCGATGCTGCTGTTCGGCACGTTCGAGCCGGGGCTGATGGGGGTCGCGGCTCTGGTTCTCGGCATCGTCGTGCTCTGGGGCGGCATCCGTGTGTCTGAGGGGGCGCTCACCGTAGGCGTGCTGCTGTCGGCCGTGCTGTACGTGCGCAACTTCTTCGCTCCGATGCAGGAGATCGCAATGTTCCTGAACTCCTACCAGTCCGCCACCGCGGCGCTGGAGAAGGTGTCCGGCGTGCTCGAGGAGGTGCCGACGGTTCCGGATCCCGAGAAGCCGGTGGACCTCTGGGAGTCGCGGGGACACATCGAGTTCGATGAGGTGACCTTCGGCTACAACGGTGAGAAGACGATCCTGCCGAACTTCTCGCTCGACATCCCGGCGGGGCAGACCATCGCTCTGGTCGGCACGACCGGAGCGGGGAAGTCCACGCTCGCGAAGCTGATCTCGCGGTTCTACGACCCGTCGATCGGAAAGGTCACGCTCGACGGAGTCGACCTGCGCAACCTGCACCCGAAGGATCTCCGTCGAGCCATCGTCATGGTGACGCAGGAGGCGTACCTCTTCAGCGGCACGGTCGCCGACAACATCGCCCTCGGAAAGCCCGACGCGTCGCTCGACGAGATCCGTGCGGCCGCCCGCGCGGTCGGGGCCGACGAGTTCATCTCGTCGCTGCCCGACGGTTACGGCACCGACGTCAACAAGCGCGGTGGTCGCGTATCGGCAGGTCAGCGTCAGCTGATCTCGTTCGCCCGCGCCTTCCTCGCCGACCCTGCGGTGCTGATCCTCGACGAGGCCACCGCGTCGCTCGACATCCCCTCGGAGCGTCTGATTCAGGATGCTCTGCAGACGCTGCTCAAGGACCGCACGGCGATCATCATCGCGCACCGTCTCTCGACGGTCGCGATCGCCGACCGGGTGCTGGTGATGGAGCACGGGAAGATCATCGAGGATGACACTCCCGAGACGCTGATCAGCGGCACCGGCAAGTTCGCGCAGCTGCACGCCGCCTGGCAGCAGACCCTGGTGTGAACGAACGGGATTCCTGAACACCGAGGCCACGACCGATCATCGGTCGTGGCCTCGGTCGTTCGGCGCGGAGACGGCGAAGGCGGAGACGGCGGAGCGGTGAGGCGTCGGCCTGGGTAGCATCGAAGTATGGATCCGTTGCTGCTCGCCGTCGAGTTGTGGTGGATCGCGCCCGTCGCGGCAGGAGGGGTCGCCGCCGGTGCGGTCGGGTTCCGTCGTCGCAGCACGAGGAGCGGTCGCCGACTCGAGTACGACGCGGCTCGGCACGACCTCAGGGCCGCCCGGCAGGCGGCGGTCGAACGACGGATGGCCGCGAAGCTCGCCAGGGCCGATGTCGTGCGCATCTCGGCTGAACGCAGCGCTCGGCGCGCGACCCAGGAACAGGTCGCCGGTGCCAAGCGGATGCTGCGCGCCAAGGAGAACGACGCCAAGGCCGCCGCGGCAGACGTCCGCGCGAAGCAGGTGCGCCTCAGCGCCGCGCGCGCGGCCATCCCCGCGGCATCCGCACCCCGCCCTTTGGAGCGCCTGCAGGCGCAGCATGAGGCGATCGTGGTGCGCTGGATGAGCTACGAGACCGATGCAGGCCTGCAGATCGCGTACCCGGCGATGACCGATGTCAGACAGCCCGCCACAGCCGCGTATCTTCGGGCGGCAGCGCACGCGGTCGAGATGCGCCGTGCCGCCACCGGGCGGGTCAGCGCCGAGGACTTCGCCGCCTACCGCGATGCCGTCGCCGACCTCGAGCGCGCCTTCGAGGCGGCCGAGCACGCCGCGAGAGTGCAGGCAGGAGAGACGCCGTCAGCGTCGAGCTGGCAGGACGCCGCGCAGGATGTGTTCAGCCGATCCGCTGAGGCGATAGATCGTGCCGCAGGCGCCGCCGCCTCGGCCATCGCAGCGTGGAACGAGCGCAAGCGTCCGGGCAAGCGCTGAGCGCCGCCTCCACGGGTGGAGACGGCGCTCGACGGTCGCACAGACGGTCTCTCAGCCTTGGATCGTCCGCGACGCGATCAGCTGCGCGTACCAGTGCCCCGAGTCCTTGACGGTGCGGTCGAGCGAGTCGAAGTCCACGCGCACGATGCCGAACCTCTTGGCATAGCCATAACCCCACTCGAAGTTGTCGAGCAGCGACCACACGAAGTAGCCCCGCAGGTCGACACCGCGCTGGATCGCACGATGAGCGGCGGTGAAGTGCCGTCGCAGGTAGTCGGTGCGCTCGGGATCCGGCACTGAGCCGTCCTCTGCGACCTCGTCATCGAACGCGGCGCCGTTCTCGGTGACCATCAGCGGCTGGGCGGGGAACTGCTCCGACAGCGAGACGAGCAGCTCTTCGAGCCCCTCGGGTGCGATGTTCCACCCCATCGCCGTGTAGGGCCCCGGCTGCTCGACGAACTCGACCAGCTGATCGCTGCCCGGCCACGCCGTGCCTCCCGCCGTGCCCTTGTGTCCGTCGTTCTGCTGCTTCTCGGAGACCCCGTCCCACAACCGCACTGTCGCCGTGGAGTAGTAGTTCACTCCGAGCACATCGATCGGCTGATTGACGGTGGCGAGGTCGCCGTCGTGCACGAACGACCAGTCCGTGACCGAGGCCGTGTCGTCGAGGAGGTCTGCGGGGTACTCCCCACGCAGCATCGGATGCGTGAACGCGCGGTTCGCGAGAGCGTCGATCCGCCGCATGGCCTCATCCGCACCATCGCCGATGCCACGCAGCACATGGAAGTTCAGCGTCACCGAGTAGTCGGGGTCGCCGGTCGACGTGGCTCGGAGCGCCTGGATCGCGCGCCCGTGCGCGAGGTTCAGATGGTGCACGGCGGCCAGAGCGGACGCCGGCTCGTGCCGGCCCGGCGCGTGACCGCCCTGCCCGTATCCCAGATAGGCCGAGCACCAGGGCTCGTTGAGCGTCGTCCAGGTGTGCACCCGGTCGCCGAGCGCCGCGCCCATGATCGATGCGTATCGCTCGAAGGCGTCGGTCGTCGACCGAGAGGTCCACCCGCCTGCGTCTTCGAGGTACTGGGGGAGGTCCCAGTGATAGAGGGTCGCCACGGGTCGGATGCCGCGCTTGAGCAGCCCATCGACGAGACGCGAGTAGACGTCGATGCCCGCCTGGTTGATGCCGCCGTCTGCCGTGGGCACGATCCGCGGCCAGGCGATCGAGAAACGGTACGCCTGCAGTCCGAGATCCGACATCAGATCGAGGTCCTCGTCGACGCGGTGGTAGTGATCGCACGCCACGTCGCCGGTGTCGCCGTTCCACACCTTGCCCGGTGTCCTGCTGAACGTGTCCCAGATCGACGGCGTCCGGCCGTCTTCATCGGCCGCGCCCTCGATCTGGTACGAGGCGGTCGCCGATCCGAATGTGAAGCCCTCGGGCAGGACGAGCCCGGATCCGCGGTAGTCGTCGGCGGGGGAGAGAGTCACCGGGTTACCTCCGTCAGGTCGGCTTCGTAGATCTTCTCACGGCCGTCCGGGCTCGTCACGGTCACGGATGCCGAGCCCGATCCGCCGGGGAACACCCGCAGTCGAAGGCCGTCGTGATAGTCGTAGTCGGGTCTGTCGGTGCGCGCTCCCCAGGGGAGCACGGTGCCGGGGCGCACATACAGCGGGAGCGAGTCGAACGCGTGGGTCTCTCGGCGCCAGCCGCCACCCGAGATCGTCTCGCCGCTGAGCAGCGACGTCCACTCGCCCTCCGGCAGATAGAACTCCACGGTTCCGTCTCCCGAGAAGACAGGCGCGACGAGCAGGTCGGTGCCGAGCATGTACTGCCGGTCGAGGTAGCCGACGGCCGGGTCGTCGGGGAACTCCAGCTGCATCGGCCGCATCACGGGCAGACCGGTTCGCGATGCGATGATGCCCTGCTGATACAGGTACGGCATCAACTGCATCTTGAGGTGCGTGAATCGCCTCGTCACATCGACGGCCTCCTCGTCGAATGCCCACGGCACCCGGTACGAGCTCGATCCGTGGAAGCGCGAGTGCGAGCCGAGCAGGCCGAAGGCCGTCCAGCGCTTGAACACACCGGCATCCGGAGTGCCCTCGAACCCGCCGATGTCGTGGCTCCAGAAGGCGAAGCCGCTGAGCGCGAGCGAGAGCCCGCCGCGCAGGGTCTCGGCCATCGACGCGTAGGTCGACGTCGAGTCGCCGCCCCAGTGCACCGGCATGCTCTGCCCGCCGGCGGTCGCCGAGCGGGCGAACAGCACGGCGTCGTCGGCGCCTCGCGCCTCGACGAGCACATCGTGCACCGCGCGGTTGTAGAGATCGGTGTACAGGTTGTGCATGCGCTCGGGGTCGGAGCCGTCGGCCCAGACCACCTCGGTGGGGATGCGTTCGCCGAAGTCGGTCTTGAAGCAGTCCACGCCCTGCGCGATGAGGGCGCGGAGCTTCGCCTGGTACCAGGCGGTCGCCTCAGGGTTGGTGAAGTCGACGAGTCCCATCCCCGCCTGCCAGAGATCCCACTGCCAGACCGACCCGTCGGGGCGCACCACGAGGTAGCCCTGATCGGCCGCCTCACGGAAGAGGGGAGAGCGCTGCGCGATGTACGGGTTGATCCAGACGCAGACGCGCAGGTCCTTGTCGTGCAGTCGCGAGAGCATGCCCTCGGGGTCGGGGAAGACTCGGGAATCCCAGACGAAGTCGGTCCAGTTGAACTCGCGCATCCAGAAGCAGTCGAAGTGGAACACCGACACCGGCAGCTCACGCGCCGCCATCTCGTCTATGAAGGAGTTGACGGTCTTCTCGTCGTAGTCGGTCGTGAAGCTCGTCGACAGCCAGAGCCCGTACGACCAGGCCGGCACCACGGGCGGTCGTCCGGTGAGAGCGGTGTAGCGTCCCAGGACATCCTTCGGCGTCGGACCAGCGATGACGAAGTACTCGAGCACCTCGCCGGAGACGGAGAACTGCACGCGCTCGACCGACTCCGATCCGATCTCGTACGACACGTGGCCGGGGTCGTTCACGAGCACGCCGTAGCCGCGATTCGACAGGTGGAACGGGATGCTCTTGTACGCCTGCTCGCTGGAGGTGCCGCCGTCGGCGTTCCAGATGTCGACCGACTGACCGTTCTTCACCAGCGGTCCGAAGCGCTCGCCGAGACCGTAGATCAGTTCGCCGACGCCGAGGTCGAGCTGCTCGTGCACGAAGACGGACCCGTGCGGGGTCGAGCCGCCCTGGCGTGCGTTGTCGACGATGCCGGCGTCGACCTGCGCGTCGGCGGTGAGTCGCACGTATCCCTGGGCCTTGTGCCCGCTTCCGGTCACACGTCTGCCGTCGACCTCGAAAGCGAGGCCCCAGGGTGCACCCTGCGTGATCCGCGCGACGAGCGAACCCGCGTCGAGGACGCCCCCCGACTCGGTGACGGACACGGATGCCACTCCGGATCCTGCCCCGGGCAGGCCGAACCCGCCGTGCCAGCGACCTCCTTCGTGGTGCGCGATGCGGACGCGAACCACTCCTTCGGCGGGCGATGAGAGCGTGGTCGTCAGCACGGGGCGGTTCAGGGTGTCGCCGCGTTTGGCGATGACCATGGTGGGCGCCGTGATGACGATGCCGGCTCCGTCGGGGGTGTCGTGGGTCTCGGCGATGTCGTAGGCCTCCTGCGCGTAGAGCGCGGTGACGCCTGGACGCAGCTGCCAGAACCCGTCGGTGAACTTCATTACTTGACTGCTCCTGCCGTGATGCCGCGTGTGAGGGTGCGCTGGAAGATGAGGAAGAAGATGAGCGTGGGGATGATGCCGAGCAGCGCGGACGCGCTCGTGGTGGTGACGTCCATGAGCCGGTCGCCCTGAAGCACGCTGATCGCCACGGGGACCGTCTGGTTCGCGTTCGATGCGAGGAAGGTCAGCGGGATCAGGAACTCGTTCCACGTCCAGATGAAGAAGAAGATGAGCAGCACCGACAGGGTCGGGCGGCTGATCGGGAAGACGATCCGCCAGAGGATCTGCCAGCGACTCGCACCGTCGATGGATGCCGCTTCGAGGATCTCCTTGGGGAACGTGCCGTAGACCGACGACAGCAGATAGGTGCCGAAAGCCGCCTGGATGACCGTGAAGACGATGATCACCGACCACACATTGTCGTACAGGCCGACGGACTTGAACATGTAGTAGAGGGGGTAGAGCAGCGCCTCCTGCGGCAGCAGGTTGGCGAGCAGGAACAGCAGCACGATCCAGCTGCGCCCACGGACACGGCCGATGCCGATCGCGAAGGCGTTGAGCATCGAGATCGCGACGGCCAGCACCGAGACGATGCCGGCGATGAAGATCGAGTTCCACACCTTCTCGGGGAAGTTCACGCGCTCCCAGAACTTGATGATCCCGCCGAAGTCGAGGGTCTCGGGGAAGGCGAGGGGGCCTGAGGTCGCGTAGTCGACCGGGGACTTGAACGAGTTGACCAGCACGAGGTAGAACGGCGCGATGACGAGCAGCGCGCCGATCACGACGAGTGCGAGCATGAGCCAGTCGATGGGGCGCTTCTTCGTCATTCCGCCGCGAGGGCGTGTCTGGGACGGCTTGCCGGTGACGATGGCGGTGGTGGCGTGCATCAGAGACCCGCCCTTTCCTTGCGCTCGAGCGAGTTCTGCACGCGGATGAAGATGATCGACACGATCACCACGACGATGGTCAGCACGGTGGCGATGGTCGCGCCATAGCCGACGTTCCGCTTCGTGAAGAACTCCTGATAGGCGTAGTACGCGGGCACCAGGGTGGCGCCCGCGGGGCCGCCGCGCGTGATGATGTACACGGGGCCGAAGACCTTGAGGGCGGCGATGGTGCAGGTGAGCGTCACGACGAAGATCTCCGGGCGGATGATGCTCATCGTGATCGCGGTGAAACGCTGGAACCAGTTCGCGCCGTCGAGTTCGGCGGCTTCGTACAGCTCGGGATCGACGCGCTGGAGCGCCGCCATGAAGACGACGACGGGGTAGCCGAGCTGCACCCACACCATCACGACCATGAGAACGATGAGGGCTGACGGCATCTGGCCGAGCCAGTCGTAGGCGGGGATGCCGAACCATCCGAGGATCTGGTTGAGCGCACCGTCGCCACCCGGCCGGACGATCCAGCCGATCACGATGCCGGCGACGGCGATGGGCAGGATCTGGGGGAGGTAGTAGGTCGCGCGCAGGAAGCTGCCGACCTTGCCGCCGAACTTGCGTCCGACGACGTCGAACAGCAGCGCGGCGACGATCAGGCCGACGATCGTCGGCACCACGACCATGGCGATGATCATCCAGACGGAGTTCGTGAACGAGGTCCAGAAGTCGCTGTCGGTGAGGATCTTCTGCCAGTTCTCGAGGCCGATGAACTCGGGTGCGCGCACGCCCTTCCACTTGGTGAAGGTCAGATAGACGTTCCAGATCAGCGGGACGATGACGACGACGAGCAGCAGCACGAAGCCGGGGAGCAGGTACAACCAGTAGGCCCCGGTTCCGCCGCTGCGCTGCGGGATCGACGGCTCTTCGGGCGGCAGCTTCGTGCGGCCCTCGCGGCGAGTGACGAGTGACATGTTCATCTCCAGGAGGATGCGGGGGCGACGCCGTGCGGTCGTCGCCCCCGCGGGCGGATCAACGGAATTCGGAGGTGCCCTCGTCGTACTGCTCGCCGAGGTTCGTGTTGGTGGTCTCCGCGTCCTGCGTGTCGGTGATCAGGCCCTGGAGCTCCTGCACGATCACGTCGTAGAAGCCGGGAGCGGGCCAATCCGGGTAGAACGCGAGTCCGTCGGCATCGAGCACGCCGTTGAACGTCTCGATCAGCGCAGCGCTCTTCTCGTCGGTGATGTCGGCGGTGTCGGCTGCGACCGGAAGGCCGCCGTTGTTGCCGATGATCGCCTGGATCTCGGGACGCATCGTGATGTCGATGAACTCGTAGGCGAGCTCCTTGTTCGCCGCGTTCTCGGGCACGACCCAGAGGTTGCCGGACGAGCCGAGCGACAGGTCTGCGCCGGGGAATGCGGTCATCGTCCAGTCGAAGCCGGTCGCCTCTGAGACGAAGCGACCGAACCACCATGAGCCCGACACGAAGATCGGCGAGGTGCCGTTGATGAACGAGACGCCGGCGTCTTCGGCCTTGACCGAGGAGACGTCCGAGGCGATGTATCCCTTGTCGACGTACTCCTTGAGCGTCTCGGACGCGGCGGTGACCTCCGGGCCCTGCCAGTCGACCTCGCCGTCGTACAGCTGATAGGAGTCGACGAAGTCGCGGTCGCCCTCGAGCAGCGCGAGCTGGTACCAGAGCTGTCCGAGGGGGTACTCGGCGCCGGCCTCGGCGAGCGGGGTGACGCCCTGCGCGACGAAGGCGTCGAGGACGTCGACGAACTCGTCGTAGGTGGTGGGGATCTCCAGCCCCGCCGCGGCGAAGGCATCCTCGTTGTAGTAGACGCCGACGAACTCGCCGTAGTTCGGAACGCCGAACCAGGTGTCGCCGCCCATGACGCCGTCATCGGAGTACTTCGCGGTGGTCTGGAGCGAGGGGGCGAGCTTCTCGGCCCATCCGTACTCCTCGACGGCGTCTGAGATGTCGGTGATCAGCCCGGTGGAGGCCAGGAATCCCGCCGTCGCGTTGCCCTTGTTGAATTCCATGAGGTCGGGTGCCGCGTCGGTGTCGAGCACCTGGCTGGCCGTCTTCTGGATCTGCTCGAAGGACTTCTCCTCGAACTCGACGGTCGCTCCGGTCTCCTCTTCGAAGATCGCGATCGCCTCGGCCCAGGCCTTGCCCATGGCGCTGTCCGCGCCCTCGTAATGCCAGAGCTTGAGGGTGTCTCCGTCGCCGCCCTCGTCTGCCGAACCGGCGGTGCAGCCGCTCAGCGCGATGCCTGTCGCGGTGAGCGCGGCGAGAGCCGCCAGCGTCTTCGTCCTGCGTGTGGTGCGTGCCATCGTCGGCACTCCTTTCTCAGTGGCCCTGGGGCCGGACACTTCAGTGGGTCGGGTGTTCAGTTGTGATGAGGCAGTCGTCGAAGCGTTTCGATGACCGCGATGCGGCGGCGTTCTCCGCGGGCGGTCACTCCCGTGCGGGAGCGACCGATCCGGCGGAGTGGTACTCGGGAGGGATGAGATGGATCTGGGCGGGCGCGCCCGGTTCTTCCAGGTGCCGCACGGCGAGATCGACGGCGAGCTCGCACGACTTCTGCGGAATGAGCGGGATCGTGTCGATCGGAACCGCGAGCGAGGACGTGTCGAACGACGCGGCGGCCGAGATCACCGACACGTCCTCTCCCACCGACAGCCCGTGGGCCGCGAGCGTCTCGAGGAGGGCTTCGTGGACATCGCCGACGGCGTGCACGATGAACGCGCGCACGCCCCGGCTCAGCGCCAGCTCGGCGGCGGCGCGCACGGCTGAGGCGTCGGTCGTCGTGTCGCCGGTCGTCGCCCAGTCGAGGTCGACTCCCCGCTGGGCGGCCCTGTCCTGCACGCCGAGGAGCAGTCGTCGGGGGAAGTTCGACTTCCGATACGAGACGGCGGTCTGCCCGAGCAGTGTCACGGAGGTGTGCCCGGCATCGGCCAGTCGATCCACGGCGAGATGCCCGGCGCCTTCGAAGTCGAGGTCGACACAGGTCAGACCGTGCGCGTCGTCCGGGATTCCGATGAAGACGGTCGGCGAGCGCAGGGATCGGGCGATCTCCGCTCTCTCGTCGTCCGGCGCCACATCGAGCACGAGGATGGCGTCGACGAGGTTGCTCGCGGCGACGCGGTTCATCCCCTCGGAGGCCTGCTCGTCGGTCAGGAGGAGGATGTCGTAGCCACGGCGACGGGCGGCGACGGCTGTCGCGAGCACGAAGGCCATGTGCGTGGGGGCGTGCGTGTCGGCACGGAGCGGCTCGGTGAGTCCGAAGATCTGTGTGCGGCGGCCGGCCAGCATCCGTGCTCCGGCATCGGGCTCGTAGCCGAGTGTCTGCACAGCGTCTTCGATGCGTCGACGCGTCTTCTCCGAGACCGGGCGCTTGCCGCTGAGCGCGTAGGAGACCGTGCTGATCGACACTCCGGCGGCCTCGGCCACCTCGTGAATCGTCGTCATCAGGACTCCATCGTCGCTATCGGTGCATCGTCGAAGCGTTTCGCTTGTGCTTCCGAAAGCGATGATAGACAGAGTCGGACTCCGCGCGCAACCCTTTTGTGGTCAGCCGCAACAAATTCGTGCTCAAGGCTTCGGGAGCGATCCCATCACATCACCTGACAGGGCGACGAGGCCTCGATGGGGGAGGGGATTCGAGACCCCGCCGCCGGTCTACGAAGTGATGCGGATCTGGGCGATGACCTCGGAGTACTCGGTCTCGCCGACCGGGGTGAACCCGACGCGAAGGAAGAACGCCTCCGGGCCGTCTTCTCCGGCCTCATAGATGACGTTGACGTGGTCGAAGCCGCGATCGCGGGCCTCTTCGAGCAGGCTCTCGACCGCGAAGCGGCCGACGCCCTTGCCCTGGCCCTCGGCGTCGACGTTGATGCGCCACAGCACCGAGCGGAAGTGCTCCTCCGGCGCCTCGGCGTCGAAGTTCGCGCTGACGAACCCGACGACCTGGTCGTCTTCGAGGACGACCCGCTGCCAAGAGGTCTGCGGGTTGATGACAGTCGCCGCGATGCCGTAGGACACCGGAGCGAGGAACTGCTCCTGTCCGGGCTTGAGCGACAGGTTGTTCACGGCGACGATCGTCGCAGCTGAGAGTTCGACCATGCGCAGTTCGGACATAGTCACAGGCTAGCCCCTCGGCGGGTCCCCGCGCAGAAACCTCGACTTTCGTCAGGGGTGCACTGACCCAGAATGCCGGAAGTCGATGTCGGCCCCTCCTCGCGGCGAACGTGCGCCGGGAGCGCCTCAGGTATCTTGGTATCGAGACAAATATGCCCTCGCGAACGGAGAACCTCCTGGTGACCGACGACGCCATCATCTACACCCACACGGACGAGGCTCCGGCTCTCGCCACGGCTTCCTTCCTGCCGATCATCAAGGCCTACACGGGACAGGCGGGTATCGAGGTCGAGACCCGCGACATCTCGCTCGGCGGACGCATCCTCGCCGCATTCCCGCAGAAGCTCGCGCCCGAGCAGCAGGTCGGCGACTCTCTCGCCGAACTCGGCGGACTGGCGACGCTCCCCGAGGCGAACATCATCAAGCTGCCGAACATCTCGGCCTCGATCCCGCAGCTCAAGGGCGCGATCGCCGAGCTGCAGTCGCAGGGATACGACATCCCCGACTTCCCGGACGAGCCGACCTCCCTCGAGGAGAAGGACGTCCGCGCACGCTACGACCGCATCAAGGGCTCCGCGGTCAACCCCGTGCTGCGCGAGGGCAACAGCGACCGCCGAGCGCCGCTGGCCGTCAAGAACTATGCCAAGAAGCACCCGCACCGCAACAAGCCGTTCGCAGAGGGCTCGAAGACCCGCGTCGCGACGCTCGGTCACGACGACTTCAAGCACAACGAGCGCTCCTGGGTCGCCGCACACGACGACGTCCTGAGCTTCCGTCACACCGCCGCTGACGGCACCGTGACGATCCTCAAGGAGGGGCTGAAGGTTCTCCCGCGCGAGATCATCGACGCCACGTTCCTGTCGGCTGCGCACCTCGACGGCTTCCTCGCGGAGACGCTCGAGACGGCGAAGAACGACGACATCCTCTACTCGGTGCACCTCAAGGCCACGATGATGAAGGTCAGCGACCCGATCATCTTCGGCCATGTCGTGCGCGTGTTCTTCAAGGATGTGTTCGCTCAGTACGGTGACAAGCTCGCTGAGGCGGGTCTCAACCCGAACGACGGTCTCGGCTCGATCCTCTCGGGTCTCGGCGCCGTCGCCGGCGGCGAAGAGATCGCCGCGGCCTTCGACCGCGCGCTCGCCGAGGGACCGCGCGTCTCGTACGTGAACTCCGACAAGGGCATCACGAACCTGCACGTGCCGAGCGACGTGATCGTCGACGCCTCCATGCCCGCGCTCGTCCGCAACGGCGGCAAGCTGTGGGGCGCGGACGGCGGCGAAGCCGACACCCTCGCGGTCATCCCCGACTCCTCGTACGCGAGCGTCTACCAGGCCGTCATCGACGACGTGATCGCGAACGGACCGCTCGACCCCGCCACGATCGGAACCGTTCCGAACGTCGGTCTCATGGCCCAGGCCGCCGAGGAGTACGGCAGCCACGACAAGACCTTCGAGATCGCCGCTCCCGGCACGGTGCAGGTCCTCGACAGCGAGGGCACCGTGCTGATCGAGCACGAGGTCGGCGCCGGCGACATCTGGCGCGCGACCCAGACGAAGCACATCCCGGTCATGGACTGGGTCAAGCTGGCCGTCACGCGTGCTCGTGCGTCTGGTTCGCCTGCGGTGTTCTGGCTCGACGCGAACCGCTCGCACGATGCCCAGATCATCGCCAAGGTGCACCAGGGTCTCGCGACGCTCGACACCAAGGGCCTCACGATCACGATCCTCGCCCCCGAGGAGGCCACCCGCTACACGCTGGCGCGCATGCGTCACGGCCTCGACACCATCTCGGTGACGGGCAACGTGCTGCGTGACTACCTCACCGACCTGTTCCCGATCCTCGAGGTCGGCACCAGCGCCAAGATGCTGTCGATCGTCCCCCTGCTCGCGGGCGGCGGACTGTTCGAGACCGGTGCAGGAGGCTCTGCGCCCAAGCACGTGCAGCAGCTCGTGGAGGAGAACTACCTGCGCTGGGATTCCCTGGGCGAGTTCTTCGCGCTGGCTGCGTCGCTCGAGCACTTCGCAGACCGCACGGGCAACGAGAAGGCGCGCGTCCTCGCGGAGACGCTGGATGCCGCGACCGGCACCTTCCTCGAAGAGGACCGCTCGCCCGGTCGCGCCCTCGGCACGATCGACAACCGCGGAAGCCACTTCTATCTGGGGCTGTACTGGGCTCAGGAGCTCGCGGCTCAGAAGAAGGACTCCGAGCTCGCAGCGTCGTTCGCCCCGATCGCCGCCACGCTCGCGGAGAACGAGGAGAAGATCGTCTCCGAGCTCAACGCAGTGCAGGGCAAGCCCGTCGAGATCGGCGGCTACTACCGCCCCGACGACGCACTGGTCGAAGCCGTCATGCGTCCGTCCGCGACGCTGAACGGCATCGTCGACGCGCTGATCTGACAAGGATCAACGACAGGAGGGGCCGGATGCGCAAGCATCCGGCCCCTCCTTCGTCGTTCTCCCGAACACGGAAACCGTGGCCTTCAGAGCCGGCGATACGCCGGCTCAGTCGGGGGAGCGAGGGTCAGTAGTGGACCGACACCTCGAGGCCGACGGGCGACCATTCGTAGACGTACTTGGCGACGTCGATCGGCATGTTCACGCAGCCGTGGCTGCGCGGGTTGCCGAAGTCGTTGTGCCAGTAGGTGCCGTGGAAGCCCTCGTCGCCGTTGAAGTACGTGACCCAGGGGACGTTCGGCGTCTCGGTGATCGACCCGTCCGGCTCGCGGCTCTTCATCGTCTGCTCGCGAACATGCGCGTAGACCCTGAAGTTGCCGGTGTCGGTCGGCGTCGCGCTCTTACCCGAGGAGATCGCCCACGAACGCACGACGGCGCCGTTCTCGATGAGGGTCGCCGTCTGAGAACTCAGGTCGACATCGATCTTGCGCACCAGGTTGACCGATTCGAACGGGGTCTCTGCGACCTCGATCGGGAAGACGCCGTCGCCGGCCTCGAGCTTCGCCGCGATGTCCGATGCGAGGTTCGAGGTGTCGCCGATCGCCCGGCCGTTGGTGCCCTCGGCGACGGTGCGAAGCACCTTGCCGGCCGAGTCGACGATGTTCGTCGCGTTGACGGGTGCCCGGTTGACGGCACCGGGAAGGACATCGATGGTCGCCTGGATCGCCGCCTCATCTGCGACGATGCTCAGCTCGCCCTCGTCATCGACGACCGAGAACCAGGTCGAGGCGACGGTCGGGTCGACGGGAACCGTGCGCTCTTCGCCGATGTAGAAGCCGATCGAGCCGAGCATCGTGTTCAGCGAGGTGGCGACGGTCGTGGCGTCTTCATCGGTGACGGCGGGGGCGGCTTCGGCCGGACCGCCGGAGAACTCGAGGCTCTTTCCGCCATCCGCGATCGTGGCGACGATGGCCGCGGTGAGGCCGTCGACGTCGACGGCCGTGCCCGGAGCCGAAGGCGTGATCGCGTAGCCGCCAGCGGCGGCATCGAAGACGACGCCGGCGTCGACCGGGTCTTCGAAGCTCGTCGGCACTGCCTCGCGCAGCGCGGATTCCGCTGTGGCGGGGTCGAGAGTGATGTCGCCGGCGACGGGGTCGCCCATCCATGCGGTGACGTTCCAGAGCGGACGCTCCGCGAAGGCCTGGTCGGCGAGTGCGCTCGCGTCGATCGTGGCGCCGAGGTCGGCTCCCGTCAGCACGATGTCGTCGCCGGCTCCGGTGAGTGTGACCTCGGTCTCGGCGACGTGAGCCTCGATGGTCTCGGCCGCGGCTCCGGGAGTGAGCCAGCCGACGGAGATTCCGGCGACCGTGGTGCCAGGGGCGATCAAGATCATCGATGCGGCGCCTGCGCCGAGTGCCAGGGCTCCCACACCGAGGCCGATCCACAGTCCGAGACGCTTCTTCTTGGGTGCGGGCTCGTTGGGCGCCCAGGCGAGCGTCTGGTCGCTGCTGCTCGGCGGCTGGGAGTCGGTGGGCGCATCGCCGGAATCGGTGGGCGCGACAGACTGCAACTGGTCACCGGAGGCGGTCGCCTCGGTCAGCTTCTCGGTCTTCGCATCCTGCGCTGAGATCAGATCGGTCACGAACATCACCCCCCGGTTTCTCGCGTGTCCTTACCGATATGCTACGCGATCGCGTATAACGGGGAGGCAACGGTCCGCGGACCTGTGAATATCTCGATCGCGTCAGTCGGTGACGACCGCGAGACCGTCGATCTCGACGAGCATCTCTTCACGCGGGAGGCCGGTGAAGACGGTGGTGCGCGACGGCAGGATGCCGCTGGTCGTGTGCGCGGTCACGAAGGCGCCGTATGCGTCGTTCATGATCGCGAAATCCTCGCGCTTGGTCAGGTACACCCGCAGCATCACGACATCGTCGAAGGTCGCGCCCGAGGCCTCGACGATCGCCTTGACGTTCTCCAGGGTGCGGGTGGTCTGAGCCGCGACATCGCCCGGGAAGAGATATTCGTTCGTCTGGGGATCGACGGGACCCTGACCGGAGACCTGCACGATCGGGCCCTTCCGGATGCCCTGCGAGAAGGTGTGGGCGGGGGCGGGGGCGGCGTCGGTCGACACTCGGATCTTCGCGGTCATGAGGCCAGCCTAGTAGCCTTGTTAGATGCCTCTACAAATCCCGGATCCTGTTCTCGGCACCTGGGCGAAGGGTTTCCCCTCGCGATCCGCGGGGCTCCGACTCTCGGAGGTCGCCGGGGCGGGTCTGCACCTGTCCGACCTCGTTACTCCGGTTCTTACGGTGCATGAGGCCGCGCTCACGCACAACGAATCGACCGTCTTCGCGTGGGCGGCGGAACAGGGCGTCCTCCTCGCGCCGCATGGCAAGACGACGATGGCTCCGGCTCTCTGGCAGCGGCTGCTCGACGCGGGGGCGTGGGGCATCTCGGTCGCGACGCCGTGGCAGGCCGAGGTCGCCGTCGAGGCGGGGGTCTCCACCGTGCTCATCGCGAACTCGGTCACAGACGGCACAGCCGCGCGTCATCTCGGCGAACTGCTCGCGGCGGATCGCGATCTCCGGATCCTGTGCTGGGCGGACTCCGTCGACACCGTCGGCATCCTCGCCGACGCCCTCAGGGGCGCTGACCGCCCGCTCGACGTGCTCGTCGAACTCGGTGGCAGCGGAGGCCGCACCGGTGCGCGCAGCGTGGAGGAGGGTGAGCGCATCGCGCAGGCGATCCTCGCGGCACCCGGTCTGCGGCTCGCCGGCGTCACGGGATACGAGGGGCCGTTCGGCCCCGACCGGGAAGACGCATCGGTCGCGGCGGTCGACGAGTACCTGTCGACGCTGGTCGAACTGCATCGTCGTCTCGCGTACCCGACCGATGTCCGCCCCGTGCTCAGCGCCGGGGGCAGCGCCTTTCCCGACCGGGCCGCGGCGATACTGGCCCCGCATCGTGGGGATGCCGACATCGTGCTGCGATCAGGGGCGTTCCAGATCCATGACGACGGCTTCTATTCGCGCCTGTCTCCGTTCGGCCCGCTGACATCCACGGAGCCGCTGCGGTCGGCCATGCACGCCTGGTCGCGCGTCGTCTCTCATCCCGAGCGGGGACTCGCGCTCCTGGACGCGGGGCGGCGCGACGTGCCGTTCGATCTCGATCTGCCCGTGCCCCAGTCGGTCGCAGGGCGGATCACCGCTCTGAACGATCAGCACGCGTTCCTCGACCTCGCAGACGGGGCGGATGTCGCCGTCGGCGACGTCGTGCGCCTCGGGCTGTCGCACCCGTGCACGGCCTTCGACAAGTGGCGCGTGGTCGCGATCATCGACGACCCTGATGCCGCGGATCCGCGTGTGATCGGGGCGGTGGCGACATGCTTCTGAGCGCGGAGAAGCCGGTGCGGGTGTACCGAGGTGCCACGGTGGTCGACGGCACCGGCGCCGAGAGGTTCGTCGCCGATGTCGCCGTCGAGGGATCGCGCATCGTGGCGGTGATCCGTGAGGGCGACGAGAGCATTCTGGAGCTGCCGGCGGATGCGGTCGAGATCGCCGCCACGGGGCTGGTCCTGGCGCCCGGCTTCATAGACATGCACGCGCACAGCGAACTGGCCGTGCTGCAGGGAGCCGCGCACGACGCCAAGATCCTGCAAGGCGTCACGACAGAGGTGCTCGGCCAGGACGGACTCGGCTACGCACCGCTCGACGATGCTGCAGCAGCCGTGATCCCCGCTCAGATCGCAGGCTGGAACGGCACGCCATCCGCAGTTCCCTGGCGCTCGATGGGTGACCTGCTCGCCGCGATCGACGAGGTGTCGGTGGGCAATGCTGCCGTCCTGGTGCCCCAGGGCAACCTGCGGATGATGGTGGTGGGTCACGAGAACCGCGCGGCGACAGCCGAGGAGATCGCCGCGATGTCCGACATCCTCGGGGAGGCGCTCGACGCGGGAGCGTTCGGGATGTCGAGTGGGCTGACCTACACGCCCGGCATGTACGCCGACACCGCCGAGCTGGAGGCGCTCTGTCGTGTCGTCGCCGAGCGTGGTGGATACTGGGCGCCGCACACCCGAAGCTACGGCGGGGGAGCCCTCGACGCCTATCGTGAGGCGCTCGACATCGGCCGCCGCACGGGGTGTCCGATCCATCTGACGCACGCGACGATGAACTTCGCGCCGAACCGCGGGCGCGCGGCGGAGCTGCTGGCGCTCGTCGACGAGGCACTCGACGACGGCGTCGACGTCACTCTCGACACCTACCCCTACCTTCCCGGCGCCACGACGCTGGCGGCGCTGCTTCCGAGCAGGCTCGCCGAGAGCGGGGACCTGCTGGCGACCATCGCCGCCCTCGACGAGGCAGGCCGCGAGGCCGTGCGCATCGAGCTCGAGGAGATCGGCTGCGACGGGTTCCACGGCGAACGCGCCGACTGGTCGACGATCCAGATCTCCGGCACCTCCTCGCCCGACCTCGCAGACCTCGTCGGGCGCACGGTCGACGAGATCGCGTCGTCGTCGGGCAGACGCGCCGTCGACGTCGTGCTCGACACGATCCTCGCGGACGGCGGCGCGACCGGCATCCTGATGCACATCGGCGACGAGGACAACGTCCGCGCGATCATGCGGCACCCGCGGCACTGCGGCGGCAGCGACGGGATCCTGATCGGCGCGCGACCGCACCCGCGGGGCCGGGGAACCTTCCCCCGTTATCTCGGGCACTACGTGCGCGAGCTCGGGGTCCTCTCGCTCGAACAGGCAGTCCGGCATCTGTCCGGCACGCCGGCGAAGCGACTGGGTCTCGACCGGGGCGACGCACCACGAGGCGTGATCCGCGAGGGAGCGACGGCCGACCTGGTGCTGTTCGATCCCGAGACCATCTCGGCGGGGGCGACCTTCGACGCACCGCACCGGGGGCCGATCGGGATCGACGAGGTGCTCGTCGGCGGAGTGCCTGTGGTCGTCGCGGGGCGCGCGTCAGGCGCGACACCGGGGCGTGCTCTGACGATGGCACCCGCTGCCCATCGCGCGCCCGTCCCGAACATCCGCTCAGTGATCGACCCGGCTGTCGAACCCTTCGACTGGACGGCTGGCACCCCCGTCATGGCTCCAGACGCACTCGCCCCGAGCACATCCCGTCTGGGCGGCCCTCGCGAGGCTCCGGACTCGACCCCCGCGATCACCCTGCGCATCGACGAGTCGCTCGCCGACGAGCCGTTCGCCCGAGAGCGCGTCGGCGAAGAAGCCTTCCGGGTGAGGGTCGACGCCCGCGGGATCGAGGTCGCGGGCGCCGGCCCGGCAGGTGTGTTCCGTGGTGTCACCCTGCTGCGGCAGCTGCGCGAACCGGGCGCAGAACATGCTCGCATCCCGGCGGGCGTCTGGGAGTCTGCACCCGCCTACACCTGGCGGGGAGTGATGCTCGACGTCGCGCGGCACTTCCGCCCCGTCGATGATCTCGAGCGGCTTGTCGACCTGATGGCCGATCATCACCTCACGCACCTGCACCTTCATCTCACCGACGACCAGGGATGGCGCTTCGAGGTGCCGGGATTCCCGCGTCTGACCGAAGTGGGCGCTCGCCGCGAGGAGACGCAGCTGGGCCACGGGCCTCACGCGACGGTCGAGGCCGGTGTGCACGAGGGGTACTACACGGATGCCGAGCTGCGCGGCCTGGTCGCCTACGCCGCCGAGAGATTCGTGACGCTCGTGCCGGAGGTCGAGCTGCCGGGACACATCCAGGCGGGTCTCGCCGCCTATCCCGAGCTCGGCAACACCGACGTCGGCGAGCCTGTCGTCGTTCCGTGGTCGCGTTTCGGCGTGAACCCGCGGACTCTCGCCCCGACGGACGACGCTCTCGCCTTCGGGCGAGCAGCGATCGACGCGCTGTGCGATCTCTTCGATTCTCCGTGGATCGGCATCGGCGGTGACGAGGTGCCGGTGACCGAGTGGGCGCAGAGCGCCGCTGCGCGCGAACGGATGCGCGAGCTCGGTCTCGCGACTCCCCATGACGTGCAGCCGTGGTTCACGGAGCAGTTCGCGGCACACGTCCGCACCCGCGGACGCACTGCCCTCGCCTGGGACGAGGTGCTCGAGGGCGAAGTCCCCGAGGGCGTGCAGGTCCTCGCGTGGCGGGGCCCTGTCGCCATGCGGGAGGCGCTGCGGCGCGGCATCCCCGTGATCGCGTGTCCCGACCTCGAGGTGTATCTCGACTATCCGCAGTCGGAGTCGGGGGAGGAGCCGATCAGGGTCGGGCCGCCGCTGCCGATCGAGCGCGCATACGCGCTGCGCGTCGAGGACGGCGCGTCAGGCGGGCAGGCCAACGTGTGGACCGAGCACCTCCCCACGGGAGATCGTGTCGACTTCGCGATGTTCCCCCGCATCGCGGCGATCGCCGAGCGGCTGTGGGACGGCGGCGAACCTCCGCCGTATGAGGGGTTCGCCCGCAGGCTTCCGACCCACCTCAGACGCCTCGCCGAGTCGGGGGTGCGGTATCGTCCTCTCGACGGTCCGACGCCGGCACAGAGGCGTCCTGGAGTGCCGGGAAAGCCCCTCACTCGTGAGGCGCGGCAGGAGATCGTGGCCGGCCTCGTGGAGCGCCTGTCGGGGTCTCAAGGCACCGCCGACGGGGTACTCTCGGCATAATGTAACGTTTCCGTAACCCTCCCTGTGCTAACTGTGGCAGGGGTTGCGAAATTTTTGTTCGTAAGGTCTACTAACAAACATGTCCGTATCGGATGGATCGCGTCCTTCGACGTCGCCAGATTACGTCGCCGCGAGCGCACACGCCTTCGGCCCCGGGCGCCACCTGCGCTCGCGATCGAAGGTGCTCCCGGAGCACGCTCGCGGCCACAACCGCGCTCTCGTTCTGCAGACTCTCTATCACTCGGGCGCGATGAGCCGGGCTGACCTCTCGCGAGAGACCGGCCTGACGCGAGTCACCATCTCGGACCTCGTCGCCGAGTTCATCGCCGACGGCATCGTCGTCGAGATGGGAGTGCGCGAGACGGTCGGACCGGGCAAGCCTCCGATCCTCATCGACATCGACCGTGTCGGTCATCAGATCATCGGGCTCGATCTCTCGGGCCCCCATGCGTTCGTCGGCGCTCTGCTCAGTCTCGACGGTGACGTGCTCGAGCGCCGCGAAGTGCCGCGACCCGAGAACGCAGACGGCGACGCCGCCTACGCCGCCACCCTCGAGCTGGCACGCGCGCTCGCCGAGACGGCCACGCAGCCGATCCTCGGCGTCGGAATCGGCAGCCCGGGTGTCGTGCGCCCTGACGGCGTCGTGCTCAGCTCGCCGAACCTGGGGTGGAGCAACCTGCCTCTCGAGGCGAAGCTCGGCATCGATCTCGATCTGCCGGTGCTCGTGCGCAACGACGCCAACGCCGCCGTGCTCGCCGAATACACGTTCGGCGAGGCGAAGGCCGACTTCATGCTCATCAAGATCGGTCGAGGAGTCGGCGCAGGAGTCATCACCGGCAGCCAGCCGCTTCTCGGCAGCCGCTTCGCCGCGGGCGAGATCGGGCACGTCGTCGTCGGCACAGACGGCGGACCCCGCTGTGCGTGCGGCAAGGACGGCTGCCTCGAAGCCTGGTTGAGCGAGACGCGACTCCGCCCCGCCATCGCGGCCGCTCCCGAGTCGCGTGACGAGATCCTCCGCGACGCCGGCACCCGCATGGGCATCGCGATAGCCCCGATCGTGGCGGCCCTGGATCTGTCCGAAGTCGTGCTCTCGGGGCCGGAAGACCTGCTCGACGGTGTGCTGATCGACGCTGCGGTCGAGACCCTGCACGCACGCACGCTCGAGGGCGTCTTCGAGGATGCGCTCATCCGTCGCACCCACCAGGACGACATCGTGCTGCGCGGCGCCGCGGTGATGGTTCTCTCCAGCCAGCTGGGCGTCTCGTGAGCCGCGTCTGCGGAAGCTCCCGCGGCCTCGACCCGAAGACGAGCAGGAGCGCCATCCGATGACGGATGCGATCACCGTCGGCCTGTCCGGTCGGCCCATTCGAGTGGGCCTGGACGTCGGCGGAACCAAGATCGACGCCGTCGCGGTGTCGCCCGACGGAGAGGTCCTGGCCCGCCTGCGTCGCCCGACCGGATGGGGCGAGGAGGCGGTCGTGGTCAGCATCCTCGACGCCGTCGACGCGCTCTCCGTCGAAGGGGGATTCCCCCGCTCCGCCGTCGAATCGGTGGGCGTCGGCATCCCCGGGCTCGTCGACGCGGACACCGGCCGAGTCCTCCATGCCGTGAACCTCGGCGTCGAGTCGCTGGATCTCGCCGGTCGCGCCGGTCGACAGCTGGGAATCCCGGTGCGCGTCGAGAACGACGTGAAGGCGGCTGCGCTCGGTGCCGCCGTGCTGCGCGGCATCGACGGCTCGATGGCCTATCTGAACCTCGGCACCGGTGTCGCTGCCGGCATCGTCGTCGACGGCACGATCTGGCGTGGCTCGCGGGGAACCGCCGGCGAGGTCGGTCACCTCTCGGTCGACCCGAACGGACGGCTCTGCGGCTGCGGGCAGCGCGGGTGCATCGAGACCTTCTGCGGCGGTGGCGCCCTCGCCCGTGCCTGGGATCGGCCGGGGGCATTGCCGGTGCGCGACATCCTCGACGCGGCCGATGCGGGCGACGAGCGTGCCGCCGGTCTGCGCGCCGACCTGTTCCACGGGGCAGCAGCGGCGGTGCGGGCCCTCGTGCTCTCGGCAGACGTCGAACGGGTGATCATCGGCGGTGGCCTCACCTCGCTCGGGGAGAGACTCTTCGCCGGCGTCCGCAGCGCCCTCCAGGTCGGCGCCGAGGCCTCGCCCTTCATGCGTTCGCTGCACCTGGACGACAGGATCGAACTGCTCCCTGCCGGCTCTCCCGCCGCGGCCTTCGGGGCAGCGGTCGTCGGCGCAACCACCCCCTCTAAGGAGATCGTTTCCCATGGCTGAAGTCGTCATCGTCGAGAACGCAGAAGCAGCAGGTGCTCTGGTCGCCGCCGAGATCGTCGAGCTGATCGACGGGCGTCCGGATGCCGTGCTCGGCCTCGCCACCGGCTCGACGCCTCTCCCCGTGTACAAGGCGCTGCGCGAGAAGCTCGCGGGTCGCGATGTCTCGCGGGTGCGCGGTTTCGCCCTGGACGAGTACGTGGGACTCGACCCGGCGCATCCCGAGAGCTACCGCTCGGTCATCACCCGCGAGGTCGTGGAGCCCCTCGGGCTCGACCCGCGCCGGATCCACGTGCCCAATGGCGCACAGGACACGATCCAGCACGCGGGCGACGACTACGAGACCGCCATCGAGGCGGCCGGAGGAGTGGACCTGCAGATCCTCGGCATAGGCACCGACGGGCACATCGGATTCAATGAGCCGGGGTCGTCGTTCGCCTCGCGGACCCGCGTCAAGACGCTCACCGTGCAGACGCGCGAAGACAACGCGCGCTTCTTCGACTCGATCGACGACGTGCCGAAGCACTGCATCACACAGGGGCTGGGAACGATCCTGCGTGCGCGTCACCTCGTGCTGCTCGCCTTCGGCGAGGGCAAGGCCCAGGCGGTCGCGAACGCCGTCGAGGGGCCGCTGTCGGCCATCCTTCCCGGTTCGGCCATCCAGCTGCATCCGCACGCCACGGTCGTGGTCGACGAGGCCGCCGCGTCGCGCCTCAGGCTCGCCGATTACTACCGCTACACCTACGCCAACAAGCCGAGCTGGCAGGGCATCTGATCCGATCGGCGCTCAGCGCCGCGTCGCGGGCCATGCGAGCGGCAGCAGGTGCTCGAGGCTGAGCGGTGCCAGCGGCAGCGTCTCGGCGTCGGCGGGGGTGATCCATCGCAGCTCGGCGAGCTCGGCCTGCACCACCACCTCTGCGGCCGCGATGGAGACCGAGAACGCCTCGGCCACGACCCGGTGACCCGGCTCGTTCGCCGCTTCGGAGACGAATATGCCGAGGGGTTCGAGATCGGCCTCGTCCAGTCGCAGGCCGAGCTCTTCGTGCAGCTCGCGGATCAGCGTCTGCGACGGCGTCTCGCCGGGCTCCGGTTTGCCGCCGGGCTGCATGAAGCGCGTCGTGCCCTGTTTGCGCACCACCAGCACCCTGCCGGCGTCGTCGACGATGACCGCCGCGCTGACGTGGATGTCAGGCATCGGGTGCGAAGACCTTGCCGGGGTTCAGGATGCCGAGCGGGTCGAACACCCGGGTGATCTGGCGCTGCAGTTCCCACTGGTCGTCTCCGAGCTCGTCGGCCAGCCACCGGCTCTTCAGCGTTCCGATCCCGTGCTCGCCGGTCAGCGTGCCACCGAGCGCGATCGCGGCCCGGAAGAGCTCGTCTGCGGCCGCCCAGACCTCAGCGGGGGGCTCGGTGCCCTCGAAGATGAAGTTCGGATGCAGGTTTCCGTCGCCCGCGTGCGCCACCGTGGGAATGGTCATCGAGTAGGCCTTCTCGATGCGGGCGATCTCGTCGAACATCGCGGGCATCGCGCTGCGAGGCACCGACACGTCTTCGATGAGGGTCGTGCCGAGAGCGGACATGGCAGGGTGCATGGCGCGGCGGATCGCCAGCAGACGCTCGCCCTCGTCTCGGTCGTGTGAGACCTGAGTCGCACCGTGGTGAGCGGTCAGGATCTCGGCGATCGTCGTCGCTTCGGAGACGGCGGCCGGGCCATCCGTCTGAATCGTCAGCTGCGCGCTTCCGGCTGCGGGGGAGGGCAGCTCCAGGAGGGCGGCGACAGCGGCGAGGCTGGCGGAGTCCATCAGCTCCATGATCGCCGGCTGCACACCGGAGGCGGTGACGGCGGCGGATGCGGATGCCGCCGTGCGCACGTCGGGGAAGATCGCCGTCACCGTGCACGTGGTTCCCTCGACGAGTCGGCGAAGCTTCAGCGTGGCGCCCACGACCACGCCGAGAGTGCCTTCCGAGCCGATCACGAGCGAGGTGAGGTCGAGTCCCGTCACGCCCTTGACGCTGCGGTGGCCGAGGCGCATCAGACGGCCGTCTGCGAGCACCAGGTCGACCCCGAGGACCGCGTCTTTCACGACGCCGTACTTCGCGCAGAGCAGCCCGCCTGCTCCGGTGGCGATGTTGCCGCCGACGGTCGAGATCGCACGGCTGGCGGGGTCGGGGGCCCACCAGAGTCCGTGCTCTGCGAGCACGTCGTTGAGGTCGGAGTTGAGGATGCCGGGTTCGACGACGGCGAGCAGGTCGTCTGCTCGGATCTCGTGGATCGCGGTCATGCGGCGCGTGGAGAGGACGATCTCTCCCTCTCCGCCGTTCGCCGCGCCGGCGAGGCCGGTGCCAGCCCCGCGCACCACGATCGGAGTGGCCGTCCGGGTGGCGATGCGCATCACGGTCTGCACATGTTCCACGGTCTCGGCATGCACGACCGCGAGCGGCCGACCTGGAGCCGCGTGCCCTGATCGATCGGCGCGGGCTTCTTCGAGGATCGCGGCTTCGGTGTCGACGATGTCGCCGAGTGCCGCGACGAGCTGGTCGAGAGCGCTCATCGGATGCGACGCCGCCCGCTCACCACGCCGGCGCCGACAGCGACCACGGCGAAGGCGGTGCCGATGATCGGCTGATCCATGAGCCACCATGCGATCGTGACGCCGACGTAGATCAGCAGCTCGACGACCACCCGCAGGAACGGGTGCAGACGCAGCACGGGCCGCGGGGAGAGGAAGAGGGCCCAGACCAGGATCACGACGACGGGAGCTCCGATGCCGATGATGACGTTCCACGGGAACGGCCACATGGCGAATCCCCACAGCGCGAGCGTGCCCACGGCGACGATCAGGACCACCGATCGGACGATGTCGAGGGGAGTGATGTTCGGGCGGTCGACGCCGGGGACGGAGGCGGGATCCTGGGACATGGATCCAGTCTATTCGCCGCCGATGGCGGGTCAGAGCGCGGGGACGGCCTCGTCTGCGGCGGGTACGGCCTCGTCGGCTGCGGGCGCAGTCTCGTCGACGGATGCGGGTGCTTCTGTCGGAGCCGGAGCCTCGACCGGGGCGGGCGCTTCCACCGGGGCCGGAGTTTCGACGGGTGCGGGCGCTTCGGCCGGAGCCGGAGCCTCGACGGGGGCCGGAGCCTCCTCCACGGGCGCCGGAGCCTCGACCGGGGCCGGAGCCTCTTCAACGGGCGCCTCTTCGGGCGTGCCGGTATCGTCCGGGGCTGCCGGTGCTACCTCGGACGTCGCCTCAGCGGCCTCGTCCGCCGGCGCGTTTTCCGCGAACATGCAGGCGAGGTCGAAGAGCGGCAGGTCACGGATATCCCACAGCTGAGACAGGGTGGTGCTCGTCGCTGTTCCGCTCTCGGTGTCGGTCGTGTAGAAGAAATCGACGGTCGCGTCGCTGCACAGTTCCGAGAGTGTGGGGCGCAGGTCGATGGTTCCGTACCCGAGGGTCGGATCCTCGCCCGTCGGCGTGAGCACCGAAGAATCAGTGCCGCCACCGAGCGCCGCAACAACAGTCGCGCCAGCTGTGCCGGAGACCGCGATCGCGTAGTGAGTGGTGACCAGTCGGCCGTCGAGGAACTCGAACGTGACAGTGGTCCCCGAAACGGTCGGGGTGCCCTGTGGGAGTCCCGGCTCATTCTCCCCGCCGCCGGGGTTTTCTTCTCCGGGGGTTTCGCCGCCGGGGTTCTCTTCACCGGGGTTTTCTTCTCCGGGGGTTTCGCCGCCGGGGTTCTCTTCACCGGGGCTTTCTTCTCCGGGGGTTTCGCCGCCGGGGTTCTCTTCACCGGGGTTTTCTTCTCCGGGGGTTTCGCCGCCGGGGTTCTCTTCACCGGGG
>NZ_JAVTIY010000010.1:0-135083 GCF_031843745.1 Microbacterium sp. WCS2018Hpa-9 | reverse complement strand
GTGCGGGGTCAGAAACGCATCCGCACCGCCGGTTTCCGATGCACAAGTGACCCCGCACGCATTCCGCACTCGGTGCGGGGTCAGAAACGCATCCGCACCGCCGGTTTCCGATGCACAAGTGACCCCGCACGCATCCCACACTCGGTGCGGGGTCGCGTCCAGGCGGCCCATACAGATGCAGGCTCAGATCACGGATGCATGCCCGATCAGGAGTTCTCGGCATGCATCTGTGATCCGGACGTGCGGGTGTGGCCGAGCGAACGGCCCGAACCTCCCGCACACGGGCCGAGGGCTCTCCGCGGATGGAAGGATTGAAGAATGACCACCGGCACGTTCGACCTGATCACGCAAGACGACCTGCGCAGCGCGGGCAGCTTGAAATGGACGACCTTCCCCGACATGATCGGGGCTTTCGTCGCCGAGATGGACTTCGGCCTCGCCCCCGCCGTCAGCGATGCGGCGAAGTCGGCGTTGGACCTGGGCGTCACCGGCTACCTCCCCGAGAAGCTCGCGAAGGACCTCGCCCAGGCGACGGCGCGCTGGTACTCCGACTCGTACGGGTGGGAAGTCTCGCCCGAGCGGGTGCACCATGTGCCCGATGTGATCGCCGCGTTCGAGCTGGCAATCGAGCACTTCACGGCTCCCGGCTCGGCGATCATCGTGCCGACTCCCGCATACATGCCGTTCCTGCTGGTGCCGCCGATGCGCGACCGCCGGGTGATCGAAGTGCCCAGCATCGAGGTCGACGGACGCTGGGTCATGGACTTGGATGCCGTCGCCCTGGCGTTCCGCGAAGGCGGCGAGATGCTGGTGCTCTGCAACCCGCACAACCCCCTCGGCACGGTCGCGACCCGTGACGAGCTGCTCGCGATCGCCTCGGTCGTGACGGATGCCGGGGGCCGCGTGTTCTCCGACGAGATCCACGCACCCATCGTCTACGCGCCGGCTCAGCACATCCCCTATGCCTCGGTGTCGGATGCCGCAGCATCGCACACGCTGACTGCGACGTCTGCGTCGAAGGCGTGGAACCTCGCCGGCCTCAAGTGCGCGCAGGTCATCCTCTCGAACGATGCCGACGCCGCGCTCTGGGAGAGCCTCGGATTCTGGGCAGGGCACGGAACTTCGACGCTCGGTGTCGTCGCGAACATCGCGGCGTACACGGGCGGCCGCGAGTGGCTCGATGGAGTGGTCGAGTACCTCGACGGCAACCGGCGGATGCTGGCGCAGCTCGTCGACGAGAAGCTGCCCGGCGTGCGGATGATCGTGCCCGAGGGCAGTTACATCGCGCTGCTCGACTTCCGCCAGACGGGTCTGACGGGCGACCTCGGCGAGTGGTTCCGTGAGCACGCGGGAGTCGCGATGACGGACGGTGCCGCCTGTGGTGAGGCCGCCATCGGGTACACGCGTTTTGTCTTCGCGCTGCCCCGCCCCGTCATGATCGAGGCGGTCGACCGGATCGCCGCCGCGCTGCGCGACCGGGTCGCGGCTGGCTCAGGCGCCGTGTAGCCGGCGTCCGCCCGCTCAGACACTGCCCTCGACCCGTGCGGGGTCAGAAAAGCATCCGAATCCACCGTTTCCGATGCGAAATCGACCCCGCAAGATCACGCGTCACGCGGAGGGCACGGCGTCTCGGTCGACGAAGTCGACGATCGTCTGGGTGAACAGGTCTGGGTCCTGGATGCTCCAGACGTGGCGCATCCGCGGCGCGACCCACGTGCGGGTCTGCGGCATCGCACGCACGAGCGCGGGGAACGCCCTGGCCACATCGCGCGGCTCCCGCTCTCCGGCGATCGCGAGCATCGGCCCCGTGTAGTCGAACCGGCCCTCCGGCATCGATCCGTCGAAGATCTCCCCGTACATCGCGTGCGCTGTCTGCGCGCTCACGCCCATGCCCGCAGAGATGAACTGCTCGCGCGCATCGGCGGGAATCCGGAACATCGCTGCCTGCATCCGCCAGAACCATCGCCGATCCCAGGCACGCAACTGCAGTTCGGCCACGCGGCGCTGGGCACCTGTGACGCCGAGCATCATCGCCCCGGTGACCATGCATGAGCGCACCAGATCAGGATGCCGCGCCACCAGGTGCACGGCGATGACCGCCCCCATCGACAGCCCCACGACGTGTGCTCGCCCACCGACCGCGCGCTCGCGGATGATCGACGCCACGTCATCGGCAGCCCCGGCAAGACCCGACCAGGCTTCGGCGGCGCGGGTGTTGAAGCCGATGGCATCCGGAGTGATCAGGTGCCTCCCGGCGAGACGCTCGACCTGCGGTTCCCACATCCAGCCGCCCACGTTGCCGCCGTGCAGCAGGATGATCGACTCGCCCGTGCGCTCCCCGTGCTCGATCGGGTACGCGGCATCCATCAGGCGTCTCCGACCGCGACAATCGATGCGCGCGTCGAGTGCAGCCATGCGAGCTCGGCCTCACCCTGTTGGATGCCGGCATCCAGAGTCGCCATGCGCAAGACGGCGCCGAGGTCGCCCCTCGCAGTGGGAAGCGCGCGCAGCTGGTCGAGCCCCTCACGCACCGCCGCCTCACGTTCGTCGAGCAGGGCCAGGATGCCGTCGACGCCGAGCGACTCGGCGAAGAACAGCCGGGCGAGGAACGGCTCCTTCGGTTTCAGGCTCTCGAGCGGAGTGCTGAGCCACTGCGCGAGCTCGGCTCGACCCAGGTCGGTCAGCGAGTGCACTCGGCGATCCGGCTTGCCTTGCTGCGGGATCGTCTCGGTCTCGATCGCGCCGTCTGCCTCGAGGCGGTCGAGGGTGCGGTAGATCTGCGACTGGTCGGCGTTCCAGAAGTGCGCGACGGATCGGTCGAACGCCCGACCGAGGTCGTATCCACTCTGCGGAGCGATGTCGAGGAGGCCGAGAACGGCGTGACGGAGTTGCATGTTGATATAGGACCACACACATATCGGACCACACAAGTATGCGGTTCACCACCCACGCACAGGTGCAGGCGCCAGTGCGGGGTCGATAATGCACCGGAACTCAGCGTTTCGCATGCGTTCTTGACCCCGCATCCGTCCGCGAGAGCGGATGCCGGCGCCGGCGCCGGTGCCGGTGCCGGTTGCCGGGTGCCGGTGCCGGGTGCCGGGTGCCGGGTGCCATCACGGGCGCCACGCGGGGTCAGTTTCGCACCGGAACTCAGCGTTTCGGATGCGTAACTGACCCCGCGTCCGCCCCGAGGTGCGTAATTGACCCCGCATCCACCCCGAGATGCGACGGACAACGCATCAGCGCGAGCGGACGGCATCCCCCATCGCCGCGAACGCCTCGCGCAGGATTGGCCGGGGAGTCGCGAACACGACGCGCACGAAGTCCTCGTACCCGCGTCCGAGCAGCGCCCCCTCGGTCAGCACGACCCCGGCGTGGTCGCGGAAGAACGCGGCGGGAGCGCCGTCGATCCCCAACGCGCTCGTGTCGATCCAGCCGATGTAGGTCGCGTCCGGTTCGCGATAGATCGCGCCGGGAAGATGCTCGGCGACAAGAGAACCCAGAAGGTGTCGCGATTCGGAGAGGTACGAGAGCACCCCGTCGAGCCACGGCTTGCCCTCGCGATACGCCGCGGTCGACGCGACCACGCCGAGCGTCGCGGCGCCGTGCTGCACGGAGAATCCGAACCGACGGTAGAGCTGCTGGTCGGCGTCGTTCGAGGTGATCAGCTGAGCCGTCTTGAGGCCGGGGATGTTCCACGCCTTCGACGCGCTCGTGCCGGTGACCGTGTGCGCGGCGGTCGCCTCCGACACCGACGCGTAGGGGATGAACGGCCGACCGTCGAAACGCAGCGGCGCATGGATCTCATCCGCGAACACCCGCCCGCCGTGGCGCTCCACGATCTCGGCGAGCGCCTCGAGCTCAGATCGCTCGACGACGGTTCCGGTCGGGTTGTGCGGGTTGCAGAGCACGAGCGTGCGGGCACCGGCGGCGAACGCCTCGTCGATGCGCTGCAGGTCGTGATGCCAGCGCCCGTCGACCTCGACACCGGGGATCTCGATCACCGGGTGTCCGATCGCGGGCAGATATGTCAGAAACGGCATATATGCGGGTGTCGGCACGATGACCGGCGAACCGGCGGGCGCATATTCCTCGACCGCGACGCGCAGCGCGGCCATCACATCAGACACGGGATGCACGCGCTCTGGGTCGATCGCCCAGCCGTACTCCCCCTGCATCCACTCGGCGGTCGCCTCACCCAGCCGGGCGGCAAGAGGCGGCGACAGGTATCCGAGGTTCTCCTCGTCGATCGCCCGATGCATCGCGTCGGCGATCACCGGCGCGACTCCGAAGTCCATCTCGGCGACCCACGCGCCGATGCGCCCAGGGTGCAGGCTCCACTTGCGACTCTCGGGCCGATCGAGGTCGAACCTGCGGCGGGAGTCGAACGGATGCGGGTCGGCGCGCGCGCGGTCGTCAGTCATGGCGAGCGGCCTCAGCCCACGAATCGACATCGGACGACGGCACCAGCACCAGCACCAGCACCAGCACCACCAGCACCAGCACCAGCACCACGGCTGCTCACGCGATTGCCGTCGCCGAGCGACCGGCGCGGCCAGCGGTCGGGGTCGATCTCAGACACGAGTACTCCTTCACAGCCAGAGCTTCCACACTAAGGACGACCCTGCCGTCGCGCGATTCCCGTGTCGGCGAGTGACAATCGGGATGCCGGCGCGAGGAGCGTGTGCAGCGAACGTTTCGAGGTCGCCGCTGGAGCATGCTTCAGCGCCGTTCGTCGCAGGGTCGTGCGTCGTGGGACGGCGCTGCGGAGCTGGTCGACCGCGTCAGCCGGCGAAGGCGATCCCGCTCGCGGTGCGCACCAGCGTCGCGTTGTCGGGGGCCGTCCGCCCGTCGGGCAGAGAGAGCGTGTCTTCGAGTCCGATGCGCGAATCGAGCTCGAGCTCGACGGCGAGCGAGAACGCGGGCCATGCCGATCGCAGCTCTCCATGGAGCAGGATCGGGATGCTGGGCTCGTCGAGCCGGGCGTGCGCGATCAGCCCCTCGGCATGGTGCCGCACGACCTCGACGGCCTCGTCGGGGAGCTCGATCAGCACGCGTGTGCACCGGCTGCGGACCGGTGACTGGCTCCAGGCCTCGAGTCCTGTGGCGTCCCAGATGCCCGCTTCGACTCCGACACCTCGGCTCAGCAGCAGCTCGGCCACGTGGTCGGCGCCGGCCTCGTGCCAGTTGACGGATGCGAAGTCGGGGAGTTCCGTCCACTCCGCGATCGCGGCCAGCCGCCGCTCGACGTCAGACTCGATCCAGGCTCCGGTCGTCACACCGATCGGCACGTCGGGGCACGCGGCCCTCAGGGCTCGCAACCACCGTTCGACGTCGCCGGCAGCCAAGCTGTCGCGCCCCGCGGCATCCTTCGGGTGCACGTGGATCTCGTTCGCTCCTACGGCCACCGCCCGCGCCGCGTCGGCACCAGCAAGGGTCGCGTCGGCGCTCAACGCCGGATGCTCCGTCGCCGACCGGGCGCCGTTGATGCAGACCTGCAACAGCATCCGTCGCTCTGATCGCTCCACAGAATCAGGGCCCATCAGTTCATGAGGTCGCGCGGATGCCAGTCGTGCAGGTTTCCGGTGTCGGATGGCCCCTCGGCTGTGCGCACGGTGTGCCGCACCTGGCGCGCGGCCGCTGCTCCGCGGCCGGCCCGGACGGCTTCGTCCTGGGTCTCGAAGCTCGAACCCAGGGTGCGGGATTCGCCCTCGATGCGGTTGAACCAGATCCCGTCACGCTGGAAGGTCTCGATGTCGCCTGCGGCCATGCCACGTCCTTTCGATCTGCCTCCTTTCTACGCGAGGGGCCGCACACCGGGAGAGACCCTTGACAGCGTGCCGGGCGTTCGATTGGGGTCAGAAACGCATCGGACTCCGTCGTTTCCCGTGCCGATTCGACCCCGCATCGCTCACCCCGAGCCGACCGCACCCACTGATTTCCCGTCACGTCAACCCCGATGACGATGGTCAGCCAACCGATATACGGTCGTCTCATGCATGCATGACCCGGATGCATCTGCAGGGAGCAAGTGATGACGTTGGAAGTGATCTCGCCCACGGCGGCACTCCTCGACGGACGGTACGTGTTGCACGACCGCGTCGGGCAGGGCGGCATGGCGACCGTCTACCGCGCGGAGGACACGCACCTCGGGCGCATCGTGGCCATCAAGATGATCCACGGTGAGGGTCCGGTCGCGTCGATCGAGCGGGCGCACACCGAGAAGGCGCTTCTCGCGTCGCTGAGCCACCCGTCGCTCGTGACGCTGTACGACGCGCAGCTCGTCCCCGGGCGGCCCCAATACCTCGTCATGGAGTTCGTCGACGGACCGACCCTCGCCGGGCGCATGGCCGAGGGCCCCCTGCCTCCCCGAGACGTCGCGCGCATCACGCGCGACCTCGCCGAAGGCCTGGCCGCGGTGCACGCGGCCGGGATCGTGCACCGTGACGTCAAGCCGTCGAACGTGCTGCTCGCTCGGGGTCGCTCCGGCCGCCCCCTCGCCGCGAAGCTCGCCGACTTCGGCATCGCCTGCTCGATCGAGAACACCCGGCTCACCACTCCCGGGATCGTGCTCGGCACGCTCACCTATATGGCGCCGGAGCAACTGCGCGACGCCGACCCCAGCACTCCGGTCGACATCTTCGCGCTGGGCCTGGTCGTGCTCGAGGCCCTGTCGGGTGAGACCGGGTATGCCGCGCTCGGCTCCGGACGCGCGGCAGCGATCGCCCGCCTCGCGCAGCCACCGACGATCTCGCAGACGGTGCCCGAAGAATGGCGCGATCTGCTGACCCGCATGACGCGGCTCGAGCCCGAAGAGCGGCCGACGGCGGTCGAGGTCGCTCGTGCAGCGCGAGGTCTGCTGCGGGGCTACGCGTCTGACGCCGACGGTTCCGCAGTCGCCGCGGCGGCGGCAGCCATCGTCGCGTCGGCCGGAGCGGATCCTGTGGGGAGCACGGCGCCGGTGGAGGATGCCGGTGCGCATTCAGCCCGCGGCGAGACTCGGCCGAGTGAGCCTGTCGTCGGTCAGCCGGGCGACAGCGCCGCACCGCCGGTGGCGCCGGAGGCCGCTGCCAGCCCGACGACCCGGACGACGCAGATCGCCGGCACCACCGGCGCGACGGCGGTGCTCGATGCGTCGTCACTCTCGCCGACGCGAGTGCGCGCGCGCCCCCACCCCCGCCGACGAATGCTCGTCGGCGCAGCGGGACTCGTCGCGACGGGCGCACTCGTCGTGGGTCTCGCAGCCTTCACCGCGCCGAACCCCGATCTCGGCCGCCTCGCCTCGGCTGTGACGGCTCGCACCGCCGTGACGCCGGCGGAGACCACACCCGCAGAGACTGTGACCGAAGAGGCCCCCGCCGCACCGGTCGAGGTCGTCACCGACTCGGGCAATCAGGGCAACGGCAACAAAGAAGACAAGGCCGACAAGGGCAACCCGGGGAACTCCGGGAACCCGGGGAACTCCGGGAACTCGGGGAACTCCGACAAGGGCCAGTCCAACGGCAAGGCGCCGAAGGAGAAGGACAAGTAGCACTGGCGAACCCTTCGCGCTCGGCGGGTTCGTGCTGGCGGCCGGATGGGTTCCGCGCCTCGGTTGACACCTCCCGTCGGTATCCACTCCGAACACCGACTGCAGGTGCCAACCCAAGAAGTCGACCGTCGCATGAGTTGGCACCTCTGGTCGGTATCCCTCGGAACACCGACATCAGGTGCCAACTCAACATCTCCACCGTCGGCGCCGCCGCTCGGCCGCCGACGGCGCGACAGTCTCGCTGTGCGTCAGCCCGCGTATTCGGCCCGCACGTCGAGCACCCATGTCACGCCGAAGCGGTCGGTGAGCATGCCGAATCCGGGCGACCACGCCGACGCGGCCAGCGGCTCGACGATCGAGGCGCCGTCTGCGAGAGCGTCCCAATACCCGGTGAGCTCGTCGAGCGAGTCGGCGCGCAGCGACTGGAAGAACGTGCGGTCGGTGAGGGTCATCCCGTTCTCGCGCGAAGTCGTGCCCGCGGTCGTGGCGGAGTCATCCGCACCGGGGATGTCGTATGCCATCAGCCGCAGGCCGTCGGCGTTCTCGACCTGCCCGAACACGATCTTGTCGGCGCCGGGCACGCCCGCGGGCATCCCGAAGTCGCCATAGGTGGCGAGTGTGACCTCGCCGCCGAACACGCCGGCGTAGAACTCGAGCGCCTGACGGGCGGTGCCCCGGAAGTTCAGGTGGGTGGTGGTTGCGATGGACATGGTGTCTCCTCGATCGTCTGGAACGGCGGGGATGCCGTCGAAACCAACACTCACAGCAGAAGAGGACAGTTTCGGTCCTCTACCTGTCGCAGAATGGATGCATGACCGGCAGCTCCTCGCGCATGCTCGCCCTGCTGTCGCTGCTGCAGACGCAGCGCGACTGGCCGGGTCAGGTGCTGGCCGACCGCCTCGACGTGACACCTCGCACAGTGCGACGAGACGTCGATCGGCTGCGCGAGCTGGGATACCGGATCAGCGCCATCAAGGGTCCGGACGGCGGATACCGGCTCGCCGCCGGTTCGGAGCTTCCTCCTCTTCTCTTCGACGACGAGCAGGCGGTCGCCATCGCGGTCGCGTTGCAGAGCGTGCCGGCCACAGGTATCGACATCGACGAGGGAGCCGCGCGGGCGCTCGCGACGGTGCGGCAGGTGATGCCCTCTCGCCTGCGACACCGCGTGGACGGCATCCGCTTCACCGGGGTCGAGAACGAGACCCGCGTGGATCCGGCGGTGCTCGAGGCGGCGAGCGCAGCCGTGCGCGATCGACTCGTGCTGCGCTTCGACTACGGCGAGCGCCACGACCGACCTGCCCGGCGCACCGAACCGCACGCCGTCGTCGCGCGGGAGGGCCGCTGGTACCTGCTCGCCTGGGATCTCGAGGCCGAAGACTGGCGCACGTTCCGACTCGATCGCATGACCCCGCGCATCCCGACCGGCCCCGGTTTCACTCCGCGTGAGCTGCCCGCGGCCGACGCGCAGACCTACCTCGCGGCGCGGGCGAAGGGATCGACCGGGCGCGACGAGTGGCCGCATGTCGGGCGGGTCGAGGTCGACCTGCCCGCCCGCGAGGTCGCTCGATGGCTGGGCGTCGACGGCACAGCCGTCCCGATCGACGATGCGCGCTGCCGTGTCGCCGTCGGCTCGTGGTCGTGGAACGGAGTGCTCGCGTTCCTCGCGTCTTTGGACGCCCCGTTCCGCATCGAGGGCCCGTCCGAGCTGCGCGACGCCGCGACCGCCCTCTCGCGACGCCTGTCCGACGCGGGCGAGGTCCGCTGACCGGTCAGCCCTGACCGCATCCGAGACCCCGCACCCCGAGTCGCCGAGTGCTCACAGGTCGATCTGCGTACGCCGCGCCACCCCCGCCCCACGGTGCGCCGTCACCTCGACCTCGGCCTTGTACTCGCCCGCGAGCGGGCTGCGCGTCATGGTGAGCGCCGGGTCGATGCCGCGGAACAGCTCGCCGAGCACCTCGATCGTCTCGTCCTGATCGGACGCATCGGGAACGAAGACCTGGATCCGGACGACATCGGAGAGCGATGAATCCACGGCGGCGAGCGCCCGCGCGACGGTGGCGATCGCGAGACGCAGCTGCTCTGCCGCCGTGTCCGGCAGGGTCCTCGTTTCGTAGTCGATACCGGCGGTGTTCGAGACGAAGATCCAGTCGCCGATCGCGACGGCGCGCGAGTAGCTCGCGAGGGTCTCGAACTTGCTTCCGCTCTTCACACTGGTGATGATCAAAGGTTCCGTCTTTCGTGTCAGTGGCCCTGGAGGACCGGATAGTCGTCTGCGAGCACAAGATCCTCGGCGCGCGCCTGAGCACGGCGTCGGTGGTGATCGAGCGTGAACAGGGGATGCTGCAGCGCACTCGTCCCGCTCTCGGCGAGTTGCGCCAGTACTCGTCCGTAGGCGGGCGAGAACTTGAAGCCATTGCCGGAGAACCCGGCTCCGATGACGATCCGCCCCGACGCGGAGACATCGAGGATCGGGACATGATCGGCCGTCGTCGACTCCGGGTGGATGGACGACCGGACCACCTCGGGCAGGACGCCGGGGAACATCCGAGTGGCGATCGCCGTGCATTCCCTCAACTGCTCGCGCGACAGTTCGCGGGGATCTGCGGCGGGGTCCTCGATCGTCTCGATGCGCGTCGTGGGGGCGATCTTGACCGAGTAGCCGTCGAGTGTGGGAACGCCGAAGGCATGGTCGCCGTCCAGGTCACGCATCCAGCAGGGGAAGCGATCGAGGGTGAACTGGCTGATGTCCTCCGGCATGAACCACGTGAGCGGGATGGCGATCGCACTCACCAGATCGCGCAGCTCCGGCACGATCCTCGTCGTCCACGCACCGGTCGTCACGATCACCTTCTGCGCGTGGACGATCCCCTCGGATGTCGAGATCACGACACCGCTCTCGCCCTCATCGATGCCGAGCACCCGGGTGTTGTAGAGGATCTCCGCCCCGCGGCTGATCGCCGCCCGCTGCGCGGTCGCCACCGCCAGCTCTGAGCGCAACCCGCCGCCGAGCACGTCCATGATGCCGATGTCGCCGTCCTCGACGGTGAACTGCGGATACTCACGGCGGAGCTCCGCGGCATCGAGGTACCGGTGCGGCAGATCGCCCTCCACGATCGATCGCTGCGTGGACTCGAGGAACGGATGTCCCTCCGGCGCGATCGCGAGGACGCCGGTCTTCAGCAGCAGCTGGCGGCCGGTCTCACGCTCCAGCTCGGTCCACAGCGCCCTGGCCTCGAGGGCCGCCGCCGTGTACAGCGGCCCCTCCTTGTTGGCCGCGCGGAACAGACGCGACTCACCGGCGAAGGCTGCGTGGCCGTGCGCCGGGCCGTACTGCTCGATGCCCAGCACCGACAGCCCCGTCGATTTCGCGAGGTGCCACAGCGCCATCGATCCCATGGACCCTGCACCGACCACCGCGACGTCGACGGTCCGGATGACCTCTGCCGCACTCATGCGAGAGCCGGCTCGGTCCACAGGTTCAGCTTCTGGCCGATGCCGCGCTCAAGGGCGTTGCGATACACCTTCGTCCCCCACGCGACGTCCTCCACCGGCATCCCGCCGACCGACATGATGACGATCTCATCGTCGCTCTGCCGACCGGGCCGCTTTCCGGAGACGACATCGCCGATGTCGACGAGCTCGTCACGTGAGAGCTCCCCGGCCTTCACGAGATCCATCCACTTCTGTCCGACCATCGGAATGTGCTCGAACGACGGCTTCGGGAACTCCTCATGCCAGGTCTCGTACAACCCGTACGCATCGACGACCTTCGTGATGTCGCTGTCCAGCAGCGAGTCGTCGGTGTTGCACAGGGACGGCATCGCGAAGAACGCCCCTGGCGTGATCCACTCCCGCTGGATCGTCGGGTAGCTCGCCGATCCACCAGCACCGGTGCCCGTGGTGCAGAAGCTCACCAGGTCGCTCCCCCGGACGACGTCCTCGATCGAGTCGACGACCTCGATCGTTGTGATCGTCGGGAACTCCTCGCGCACCCACTCCTGGAAGCGCGAGAGGCTCTCCGCCCCTCGCCCCTTGATCTTCAGCGTGTCGATCAGCGGGCACGCATCCATGAAGGCCAGGAGCACCGTGCGTGCCATGACGCCGGGCCCGGCGATCCCCGCGACGCGCGAGTCCTTGCGGGCGAAGTGCCGCGCACCGACCCCCGGCACGGCGCCCGTCCGGTACGCCGACAGCAGGTTCGCCGACATGAAGGCGAGTGGCGCTCCGGTGTCGGTGTCGTTGAGCGTGAACATGAGGATCGACCGCGGCAGACCCTTCTCGCGGTTGGCGATGTTGGATCCGTACCACTTCACGCCAGTCGTCTGGAAGTCGCCGCCGAGGTAGGCCGGCATCGCCATGAACCGTCGGTCCTCAGTGGGCACCGGCATGTTCGGGAACGGCGACGCCTCGGGGAACGTCATCATCGCGCCGTGCGAATCGTTGCTCTCACCGGTCATGCGGTAATCGCCGGCGGCGAACAGTGCGAACATCTCCTCCATGGTGTCGACGCACTGGTGCATATCGGTCACTCCGGCCGCGATCATGTCGGCTTCGGAGAGGTAGAGGAAATCCACGTGGGGCAGGGGCATGACGGTCCTTCTCGTCGAGGGGGTGGGGGAGAGTGTGTCGGTCGCGCTCACGGTGCGCCTCAGCCGGCGATGGCGTCGGTGAGCTTGGCGTATGCCGCGGGCCTGCGGGCTCTGATCCACGCGGCCTGGGCGTACCCGATGAGGGGGAAGACGATCACCAGCCCGAGCAGACTCCAGCTGACCGCGCCGAACACGGGCGCGCCTGTGGCATCCGCATCGCCGACCATGATCGGGAAGTAGACGACGATCATGACCACAGAGAGCACCAGGCCGATGAAACCGAGCACCGGGGCGATCACGGTGTTCCAGAGCCTCCGGTCCTTGCGTGTCCTCGCGAAGTAGACGATGACCGCGATCGAGGTGACCGCCATCAGGAGGGCGATCGCCACGGTCGCGACCCCGGCGAACCATGTGAACACCTGCAGCACCGGGTCGAGCTGCAGAATGGCGAACAGCGCGACGAGGACGATCGCGGTGATGCTCTGCACGAGCGAGGACACGTGCGGAGACATGTGCCGCGGGTGCACGGCGCCCACCCGGTCGGGCAGCACGCCGGCGCCCGCCATGGAGTACTGGTAACGGGCGACGACGTTGTGGAAAGACAGCACGCAGGCGAACATCGCGGTGATGAGGAGGATGTTCGTGATGATCTCGCCGGTGGCGCCGAGGTACGCCGACATCGTGCGGAGGATGAGCGTTCCCGGGTCGGCCGCGGCCTCTTCCAGGATGTTCGAGGGTCCCCACGCCATGACGAGGCCCCACGAGGCGAGGGTGTAGAACACACCGACGCCGATCACGGCCATATAGGTGGCGCGGGGGATAGTGCGGTCGGGATCGCGCGCCTCGCTGCGGAAGACGGCGGTCGCCTCGAACCCGATGAAGGCGGCGATCGCCATCATGAGGCCGACGCCGGGGGAACCGCTCGCGACGTTCTTCGGCTCGAACGGTGCCAGGCTCAGACCTTCGGGGCCACCGGAGATCACGACCGCCGCGACGAGAAGGAGGACGATTCCGACCTCGGCGCAGAGCAGGACGCCGAGCACTTTGCTGGACAGATCGATGTGGCGATAGCCGAGGAACCCGACGAGCGCGACGACGGCGATCGAGTACAGCCACCATGGGAGCGTGATGCCGAACCCCTCGAAAGTGAAGCTCAGCACGTAGCCCATGTACCCGTACACGGACACCTGGATCGTCGTATACGTGAGCATGGCGATCCAGGCGGACGCGAGACCGGTCGAGCGTCCGAGGCCATATCCGACGTAGGTGAAGAACGCCCCGGGGTTGGGGACGTGCTTGGCCATCGCGGAGACGCCGACGGCGAAGAGCACGAGAACGACGGCGCTGATCGCATACAGCGCCGGGAACCCCGACCCGTTTCCGAGCAGGATGCCGAGCGGGGCCGACCCGCCGATGACAGTCAGTGGCGAGGCGGCGGCGACGACCATGAAGACGATCGCCGTAGCACCGAGCGATCCCGACAGGACCTTCTTCGGGGAGGCCTCGGTGGCGCTGGGCTGAATCTGGACCATGTGCAAACCCTTCTGAGAGAAGCGGAGTGGAGCGGTTCCCCCACCCTGCCGCGGCGGGATTTCCCGCCCGTCTCGCCGGAGTGACGTCTGCGGTCGCCGCGAACGGGACACTCGAATACGGGCTGTCTCATTCGGGCGAGATCTGCGCGAAACACGACTGAAGCGTCCCTGCAACCGATCGCTCGTAGCCTCTTCCCATCGCGCAGGAGCGTTCATCGCGCAACAAGCGGAGGCCCCATGTCTGCACTCGAAGAGGCGATCGAACGCCCGGAGGCCGTTCGATCGTTCGCCGCCCGCTCACCGCTGCACGGACTCGACAGGCACACCGTGGGTTTCGCCGACGTCCTCGCGCAGTCGGTCGCCGCCATCGCCCCGGCTGCGGCGTCGGCCATGGCCGTGCTGATGGTCGCGGATCTGGCCGGCGGAGCGACGGTTCTCGTGATGGCCCTCGCGACGATCATCACGTTCCTGGTCGCTCGGACGATCAACCAGTTCACGCGGCGGTTCGCCGCCAGCGGCTCGCTCTACACCTATGCCGCCCGGGGACTCGGCACGACCGCCGGGCTCGCGACAGGCGCGGCGATCGTCGTCGGGTACGCCTTCATCTCGGTCTTCGCGCTCCTGGGCGGTGCGCACTACGCGACGATGCTCGTGACCAGGCTGTGGCCGCAGCTCCCCGCGACCCCGATCGCTCTCGGCGCTCTGGTCATCGAGGCAGCGGTGCTCGCGATCGTTCTCGTGCGTGGCATCCGTCTCTCATCCCGGGTCGCTCTCGTCGTCGAACTCGTCAGCGTCGCGCTGATCCTGCTCCTTCTGATCGTGCTCCTCGTGCAGATCGGACCGATCCATCCGGCGGCGATCTTCTCGCCCGAGGACGTATCGGTGGCGGGCGTCGCCGGGGGCGCAGTGCTCGCGATCACAGCGTTCGTCGGTTTCGAGAGCTCGGCGACGCTCGGCGTCGAAGCGCGCTCGCCCCTGAAGAACATCCCCCGCGCCATCGTGTGGAGCGTCGGCGTGGCCGGCGTCTTCTACCTCATAGCCGGCTACACGCAGATCGCCGGGGCGGACGCGATCGGGGGGACGACTTCGGTCGCGCTCCTCGATGAGCTGGCGTCGCGTTTCGGTCTCTCCGCCTGGGCCGCCGTCGCGGACGTCGGCATCGCCACCTCGGGCCTGGCCTGCGCCATCGCATCGACGACCGCCCTCACCCGCATTGTGTTCGCACTCGCCCGCGACGGCGTGGCCCCGACCGAGCTGGGACGCACTCACCGCCGTCACCGCACTCCGGTCGGCGCGATCGCCGTCGCAGCCCCGCCGATCACCCTGATCCCGATCGCGGTCGTCGCGGCCGGGGTGTCGCCATGGGACGCGATGAAGGCCGTCCTGCTGATCTCGGCCTCGGGCTACATCGTCGCTTACGTGCTGGTCTGCATCGCCGCGCCACTGTTCCTGCGTCGCATCGGAGAGGTCACCGCCGGATCCGTGATCGTGGCCGTCAGCGCGGCGGCGGCACTGACGGGATGCCTGACCGTCTATCTCGCCGCGGAGGCCACGGCGGGGAATCCAGGAGTCTGGCTCACCGTCGGCATCGCCGTCATCGCGGCGGCACTGATCCGGTGGCGACGGCGCTCGCCCATAGGTGAAGTCGGACGCTACGACGAGCCAGTCGCCGCTCACGTGCTCGGCGGTGTCGCGCGCAGTGGCAGCGCAGGCGACGGCAGCGCGGGCGACGGCAGCAGCAGCGCAAACGGGGGCGAACCGGGGGACGCCGACGGATGACGGGCGGTGACGGGGTATCGATCTCGGCCCGCCAGCCCACCGCCATCCACAGTGCGCTGTCGATGCTCGAAGCCGTCGCGGCGATGGGAGCCGGCGTCACCGCGCGGCAACTCGCCGAGCATCTGGGGATGCCGCGCGCGACGACCTATCGCCTGCTCAATCTGCTGGTGCAGGACGAATACCTCGTCCGGACACCGGATCTCACCGGTTTCGCCCTGGGCACGAAAGTGGCGTTGCTGGCCGGCAGCATCGCCGTCGAGCGCGTCCCCCGTGCCGCACGCGACGTCCTCGAGCGCACCAGGGCGAGCGCGCGGGGTGGCATCCACCTCGTCCTCTACCGCGACGGCAGAGTCGTCATCGCCGATGAGGACCCCGACTTTCCACTCTCGAACCGGCTGGGCCTGCAGCACGAGCCCACCCGATACGCGCTGGGTCTGCTGCCACTCGTCGTGCGAGGGGAAATCGTCCGCGGGGAGCACGTCGCCGACGACCTCGTCACCGAGCTCCGCGAGCAGGGCGTGATCCGCACTCGCGACGGCCAGCGGGGGTGTCTGGTCGCGCCGATCACCGACGCCTCCGGCGCGCTTGCCGGAGCACTGTCCTACTCGGGTCCGCGCAGATACATCGACGAATCCGATTCGATCGCCCTCTCCGTCATCGCGGCTGCACGGGAGCTCGGGCCGCTCCTGACGTAGACGCGAGCAGCGGATGCCGGCACCCGTCGCCCCGACGCACGAGTCCGGGCCCACGGCATCCCCCGGTAGACTGGCCATGCCCCGCCGGCCCCTCATCTAGGAGTGCGCGTGACCACCGCCCCTGCACCTGCCCACAAGCACGTCCCCGACTCCGTCGAGAACGCCACCGCGACTCCGGAGAAGGAGCAGCCGTACGCAGCGCTGGGCCTCAAGGATGACGAGTACGCCCGCATCAAGGAGATCCTGGGCCGCCGCCCTACCTCCGGTGAGCTGGCGATGTACTCCGTGATGTGGTCGGAGCACTGCTCGTACAAGTCGTCGAAGAACTACCTGCGCCGCTTCGGCCAGAAGGTCTCCGACGAGATGAAGGAACGCCTGATGGTGGGCATGGGCCAGAACGCGGGCGTCATCGACGTCGGCGAGGGCTGGGCCGTCACCTTCAAGGCCGAGTCGCACAACCACCCGTCGTTCATCGAGCCGTTCCAGGGTGCAGCGACCGGCGTCGGCGGCATCGTCCGCGACATCATCTCGATGGGCGCACGCCCGGTCGCGGTCATGGATGCCCTCCGCTTCGGCGCGATCGACCACCCCGACACCGCCCGCGTCGTGCACGGTGTGACCAGCGGCATCAGCTTCTACGGCAACTGCCTGGGTCTTCCGAACATCGGCGGCGAGACGGTCTTCGACTCCGTCTACCAGGCGAACCCGCTCGTCAACGCGCTCGCGGTCGGCGTCCTCCGCCACGAAGACCTCAAGCTCGCGAACGCCACCGGTGTCGGCAACAAGGTCGTGCTGTTCGGTGCCCGCACGGGTGGCGACGGCATCGGCGGCGCCAGCATCCTGGCATCCGATTCGTTCGATTCCACGGGACCGACCAAGCGCCCCGCGGTGCAGGTGGGCGACCCGTTCGCCGAGAAGGTGCTCATCGAGTGCTGCCTCGAGCTGTACCGCGACGAGCTCGTCGAGGCCATCCAAGACCTCGGGGCCGCCGGAATCTCGTGCGCCACCAGCGAGCTCGCGGCCAACGGCAACAGCGGTATGAAGGTCTCGCTCGACAACGTCCTGCTGCGCGACCCCTCGCTCACGGCCGAGGAGATCCTCATGTCGGAGTCGCAGGAGCGCATGATGGCGATCGTCGCTCCTGAGAAGCTCGACGCGTTCCTCGCGGTCGTCAAGAAGTGGGACGTCGAGACGTCGGTGCTCGGCGAGGTCACCGGAGACGGCCGCCTCATCATCGACTGGCAGGGCGAGCGCATCGTCGACGTCGACCCCTCGACCGTCGCGGTCGAGGGCCCGGTCTACGACCGTCCGGTCGCGTACCCGACATGGATCGACGCACTGCAGGCGGATGCCGCCGAGAACCTGCCCCGTTCGAACGACCCCGAGGTGCTGCGCGAGCAGTTCCTGAACCTGGTCGCGAGCCCGAACCTGGCCGACACCCGCTGGATCACCAACCAGTACGACTACTACGTGCTCGGCAACACCGCCCTCTCGTTCCCCGACGATGCCGGCATGATCCGTGTCGACGAGGAGTCGGGACTGGGCTTCGCGATCTCGACCGACGCCAACGGCCGTTACTGCCAGCTCGACCCGTATGCCGGTGCACAGCTGGCACTCGCCGAGGCATACCGCAACGTCGCCGTCACCGGCGCGGTACCCACGGCGATCACCGACTGCCTCAACTTCGGCTCCCCCGAGAACCCCGAGGTCATGTGGCAGTTCGGCCAGACCGTCGACGGTCTCGCAGACGGATGCTACGAGCTCGGCACCCCGGTCACCGGTGGCAACGTCTCGTTCTACAACCAGACCGGCGACGTGCCGATCCACCCGACCCCGCTCGTCGGCGTTCTCGGCATCATCGACGACGTCTCGCGCCGCATCCCTTCGGGGTGGCAGGACGAGGGTCAGAACATCTACCTGCTCGGCACGACCTCGACCGAGCTGTCGGGTTCGGCGTGGGCCGAGACCGTGCACCAGCACCTCGGCGGACTGCCCCCGAAGGTCGACCTCGCGGGCGAGAAGCGCCTCGCGGGTCTGCTCGGCGCGGCCCGTGACGAGTGGCTGATCTCGTCGGCGCACGACGTGTCAGAGGGTGGCCTCGCACAGGCCCTCGCCGAGGGCGTCTCGCGCTTCGGCGTCGGCGCACGCGTCTGGCTGAACGAGATCATCGAGCGCGACGGTGTGGATGCCGCATCCGCCCTGTTCTCCGAGTCGACCGGTCGCGTCATCGTGACCGTGCCGCGTGAGGACGACGTGAAGTTCCGCGGACTCTGCGAAGGCCGCGACTACCCGGTGATGCGCATCGGCGTGACCGACAGCGAGGGCGCGAAGCTCGAGGTGCAGGACGTCTTCACGGTTCCCGTCGCCGAGATCCGCGAGCGCTCGCAGGCCACCCTGCCCGCAGCCTTCGGCCCGACGGTCAGCGAGCCGGTCAGCGCATGAGCGGCGACGGCCTGAGCGAGGACTACGGCGACCTCGGCGAGAAGCGCAATCGCCGCCTGCGCATCGTCGCCTGGAGCGTCATCATCGCGCTCATCCTCGGTGGCGGCGGCGCGACCGTGATCACGCTGATCCTCGGCTAGGTCGAGTTCCTCCTCTTTCGGTTGCCCGGTGCGGGGTGCCGTCTGCGGCCTGTCCCCTGCCGTCTGTCCTCCTGCCGGCTGTCCCCCTGCCGTCGGTCCCCCTGCCCCCCGTGCCCGTTGCCCCTGCTCGCTCCCGGTTGCCGGGCACAACTTCGGAGTCTGCGGGCGACACCCCGGTGGCCCGGCACGCCTCCGCCGTATGTCGCGCCTGCGATCCGAATCTGTGCCCGGCGAGGCCCTCGTGCGCTCGCCACCTTCGGCACTCCTCTGCCCGCTGCTCCCCTTCCTGTCGGGCACAACTTCGGAGTCGGGGGGCGACGCTCCGGTGGCCGGGGCGCCTCCACCGCGTGTCGTGCTCAAGGTCCGAATCTGTGCCCAGCCAGGGGAGCGGCGTCGTCTTCTGCACCGGCATCCCTGATCTGGACTTCTCCACAGCCCCCGGAATCCGGGGCCCGAATGTAGGCACCCCCGCGAAGGATTCGAGGCATCACAGATCCAAGGGGGATGCCATGACCGCAGCCAAACTCGACCTGATCGCCAAACTGCTGGCAAAGGCCGAGAGCACGACGCCTGAAGAGGCCGAGGCTCTGACCGAGCACGCCGAGCGACTGATCGTGAAATACGGGATCGAGCAGGCACAGATAGACGAACGACGGGGGCTTCTGGGGCAGGCGCAGGAGCAGATCGTCACCGAGCGGATGCTGTTCCGCGGCGTCTACGCGAAGGATCTGCGCGAGATCGGGATCGGAGTCGCCAGAGGGCTGGGCGTCGTTCGCCCGATCCTCGCGGAGTACCCGCCGATCGCGGGGCTGCTGCTGGTCGGATACACGTCTGATGTCGCGCAGGTGCAGACGTTGACTGCCAGCCTGCAGGTGCAGGCGATGGTCGCGATGCGCGGCTGGTGGCTCGAGCATCGCGACTTCTACCACGGCCAACGCGAAGGTGTGAAGCGGCGAGCGCGCAGCGGGTTCATCCGAGGATTCGCCGTCGGCGCCATGAGCCGCATCGAAGAGAGTCGCCGCGTCGCCGTCGAGGAGAGCGGAACGGGGACCGAGCTCGTGCTCTCGTCGCGGCGAAGCCGAGTGGATGCCGCAGTCGATGAGATGCGCACCTCGCACGCACGACGTCGACGCAGCGCGGATGCCGGTTCCTTCGCGCACGGGCATCGATCAGGCCTCGATGCGCGGACCGGCGATCGAGCGGTGTCGACCGGATGAATGCGCGCGCTCAGCGCGGAGCGGCACCTGGTGCGAAGAGATATCGCGTCAGCTGCACGATCGACTCCGGGTCATGGGCTTCGCGCCCGAGGGATTCGACGATGATCGCTCCGAGGATCGCTCGTCCGAGCTGCTCGACGGGCGCGCCCTCGGCGAGCTGCCCGTCACGGATGCCACCGTGGAGGCGCTCGGTGAGGTACTTCTCGACACCCAGGCTCTCGCCGAGGTGCGCGCCGACTCCGGCATCCTCCGTCGCCGCTGCGACGAGAGATCGAAGAAGAGCTCCTCCCTCGGGTGCCTCGAGGATCGAGAGCACGCTGCGCAGCCACGTCTCGACGTCGGCGGCGAGGCTTCCGGTGTCGGGAACGACGAAGTCGACGGGAATGAGCCGACCCTCGGCGAGGCACTCGCCGATGAGGGCTCCGCGCGACGGCCACCAGCGATAGATGGTCTGTTTGCCGACGCCGGCCTCTTTCGCGATGCCCTCGATCGTGAGCCGGTCGTACCCCTGATTGTGGAACAGGCGAGAGGTCGCGTCGAGGATCGCCTCACGGGCAGCCGTGCTGCGCACAGGTCCGCTTCGATGCTCGTTCACCACTCGTTCAGGATAACCACAGAACACTAGACGAGACGCCCCGTATGATCTATTCGTCTGAAGGAGATCGTTTTGGCTTCATTGCTGTACCGCCTGGGTTCGTTCGCTGCACGCAAGGCGTGGACGGTGATCGTCTCGTGGGTCGTCATCCTCGGCCTGGGGGTGGGCGCGTTCCTCACGCTCGGCGGCACGCTGAGCAACAGCTTCGACATCCCCGGCACTGCCTCGGGTGCCGTGACCGACCAGCTCGCCGAGAAGCTGCCAGATACCGCCGGCGGCACCGGCACGGTGGTCTACCAGACGACCGACGGCTCAGCCTTCACTGAGGAGCAGAAGCAGGAGATCTCGCAGCTCGCGAGCAGCGCCGAGGATCTCGACGGCGTCGCGTCGGTGATCGACCCGTTCGACGCCCAGCAGCAGCAGGTCACGCAGGAGCAGGAGCTCACAGACGGCTCGGACCAGATCGAGAGTGGCCGGGCTCAGCTGGATGCCGGTCAGACTCAGCTCGACGACGGCCGCACGCAGCTGGATGCCGGTCTCGAGCAGCTGACCGCCGCGCGGTCGCAGGCGGAAGCGGGCGGGGCTCCCGCCGAGCAACTCGCGGCGCTGGATGCGCAGATCGGCGCCCTGAACGCACAGGCCGCCGAGCTCGACACCCAGCAGAAGACGATCGACGAGTCGCGTGCCGAACTCGACGCGAACGCCGAGCAGGTCGACCTCGGAACCACCCTGCTCGACCTCACGAACGGCATCGGCGTCGTATCCGAAGACGGCTCGACCGCGATCGTCAACGTCTCGTTCGAAGACCCCCGCCTCGAACTCTCCGAAGAGGTCAAGCAGGGCACGATCGAGCACTTCGACTCCTCCCCGATCGACGGCGTCGAAGTGAACTTCGGCACCGACATCGCGCAGGGCGTTCCCGAGATCTTCGGCGTCGGAGAGGCGATCGGACTCGCATTCGCGGCCATCGTGCTGATCGTCATGCTCGGCACGCTCATCGGCGCAGCCCTGCCGATCGTCACTGCAGTCGTCGGCGTGGGCGTCGGCGTGACCGCATCCCTCGCCTTCTCGGGCGTCGTCGACATGGCATCCGTCACTCCGGTGCTCGGTGTGATGCTCGGCCTCGCGGTCGGCATCGACTACTCGCTCTTCATCGCCAACCGGCACCGCAAGCAGCTGCTGAACGGCGTGCCGGTGCGGGAGTCCATCGGCCTTGCCACCGGCACCTCGGGCACCGCCGTCGTGTTCGCCGGAACCACGGTCATCGTCGCTCTGCTCGCCCTCAACGTGACGGGCGTGCCGTTCCTCGGGCTCATGGGCACGGTCGGCGCGGTCTGCGTCGCGGTCGCCGTGCTCGTCGCGATCACGCTCGCCCCTGCGATCCTCGGGCTCGTCGGCACGCGCCTGCTCAGCGGCAAGGCTCGCGCCACGATCGGCCAGCCGCACGCCGCGGGCAAGCCCGTGAAGCAGATGTCGACGCTGCGCGCGATCGTCACCGTGCTCGTCAGCGTCATCGCGCTGCTGATCGTCGCGATCCCCTCGATGTCGATGCGTCTCGGTCTGCCCGACGGCGCGAGCGAGCCCTCCGACTCGACCAGCTACCGCGCTTTCCACATCGTCGACGAGCAGTTCGGCGAGGGTGCGAACGGTCCGCTGCTCGTCACCGCCACTCTCGACGACGCGGTCAGCGACGACGACCTGCTCGCCACGCAAGTCGAGATCGCTCAGAAGATCGCCGACCAGGATGACGTCGCCGGCGTCGCCCCGATCGCGACGTCCGACGACAACACGCTGCTCGCGTTCCAGGTGCTCCCCGCAGAGGGCCCGAACAGCGCCTCCACCGAGAAGCTCGTGCAGGACATCCGCGCACTGCCGCAGCTCGACGGCGGCATCACTCTCGGAGTCGCCGGCCAGGCGGCCACCAACATCGACATCTCCGAGGCGCTGGCCGGCGTGCTGCCGCTCTACCTGGTGGTCGTGGTCGGGCTCTCGCTGCTCATCATGATCGTCGTGTTCCGCTCGCTGCTCGTGCCCATCATCGCGACCGGAGGCTTCGTGCTCTCGCTCTTCGCGACCTACGGCCTGATCGTCGCGGTGTTCCAGTGGGGCTGGGGCGCCGAGATCATCGGTCTGCACAGCACGGGCCCGATCCTGAGCTTCCTGCCGGTGATCCTCGTCGGCATCCTGTTCGGGCTGGCGATGGACTACCAGCTGTTCCTCGCCTCGGGCATGCGCGAGGCGTATGTGCACGGCGCATCCGCTCGGGATGCAGTGGCGCAGGGCTTCCGCGCCGGACGCTCGGTCGTCATCGCAGCGGCGCTCATCATGGTCTCGGTCTTCGGCGGGTTCATCTTCTCGGAGTCGACGATCATCCGCTCGATCGGCTTCGGCCTCGCGTTCGGTGTGCTGCTCGACGCCTTCGTCGTGCGGATGCTGCTCATGCCCGCGCTCATGCACCTGCTCGGCCGTTCGGCCTGGTGGCTGCCCCGGTGGCTCGACCGCATCCTGCCGAACGTCGACATGGAGGGTGCAGCGCTCGAACGCGACCACCCCGGCGTCCGGACCGACACGGTCGTGGTCGTGCCGAGCCCGGAGAAGGCCGAAGGGCGCTGACGCCGTCGCCGTCGCCGTCGCCGACTGAGCGTCGCGGGCGACTCCCGTCGGAGCGTCCGCGACCGCCCGGTCAATGACTTACTCTCCAGCATCCGGATTTCCGTGCGCCGAGGCGAGTGCGTTGCGGTCGCCAATACAGATGCACTCCCTGCCATCCCACCGGCCAAGCGCATGCCGGGGCATCCCCGCACAACCGCATACCCAACCATCCCCCGCACAACCGCATACCCGGCCATTCCCCGCTACACAGATGCATGCCCAGATCACAGATGCAGGCCAGGTCTGGGGTTCCGGGCCTGCATCTGTGATCTGGACATGCGGGTGAACGTGGTGGAAGGTCGGACGCCCTGGTCACGGGCCGGATGGCTGGCCGAATCCCGAATGGATGGGCATCCTCCGACGATTCGCCCGCCAGGCGTGCGATGCCCAGCCACATAACCCGGGCACCCAGCCGAATGAACCCGGGCACCCAGCCCAACGAACCGGGCGACGCCACCCCGGCGGGTCAGACCACCATCCCGCGCCAGATCACCTCGACGGCAGCCCTCAGCCGGGCGGCGACTGCCGGGTCGTCCATCCGGTCGCCGCGCACGACGATCTGGTAGTACGCGGTGCCGGCGATCGCATCGAAGCACGCGTCGACGTCAAGGTCCGCCCGCAGCTCGCCACGCGCGATCCCTGCCCGCAGCGCATTCAACAGCGGCACGCGTCGGCGCGACACATGCGACTGCCAGTACGCCTTCTGCAGCGCGCGGTCCGACATCACGAGACGGATGCGCTGACGGAATCGCTCCTCTGCATAGCCGGATGCCGCGACCGACAGAGCCACTCCGTTCTCGCCGAGCCCGAGCCCGTCGAACAGCGCATCGCGAAGATCGACATCGTCCGGGTACTCCGGCGGCACCATGCGTCCGACGTCGAGCGCTGCGGCGATCAACGTCGTGAGCGACGGCCACCGCCGGTACAGCGCCGCCCGACTCACCCCGCTCCGCGCAACCACGCGGCTGACGGTGACGTCGAGACCCGCATCGATGATCTCGAGCGTCGCGGCGACGATCTGGCCGTCCATGTCCTCATCGCGCGGCCGGCCGGGGCGGCGGCGCGATGAAGCCCCGGTGGCATCCGCAGCCCCAGCAGCAGCATCCGCAGCGCCGGCAGCGGCATCCGCAGCCCCGGCAGCCCCGGCAGCCCCCGCAGCATCCGCCATCGCGGACGTTCGGGTTCCACGTTGCGCCGCGTTCAGGGGGTCCTCAACGACACCAACTGCGACCGGAACTTCAGCCCCGGCATCCACACTCATCCCCGTCATCACACCAGCGCCCGCTCACGCAGCCGGCTGATCGTGGCATCCGACAGCCCTGCCGCTCGCAACGGCGCGAGAGCATCGCCATGCTGTTCGCGGAGCGTGTCGAGCAGGGTGCGCATCGACACCTCCATCGAGCCTTCGAGCAGCGCCGCCGTCGCGCCAGCGGCATCCGCGTCGAAGCCGAGCGCCTTCCACATCGCGCCCATCACGGGTGCCGTCCGCTGCATGATCGCGACCATGTTGTCGCCGGTGAGGGCGTAGTCGGCGACGATGTCGTCATCGGCCGCTCCGAGCGCGAGCAGCAGCATCGCCGCCACCACACCCGTGCGATCGCGCCCGGCGGCGCAGTGGAAGGCCGCGGTTCCCGGAGTGTATGCGATGACGTTCAGCGCTGTCACCAGCTGCGGCGCCGCGACCTCGACCATGCGCAGATACATCTGCCCCATGGCGTCGTGGCTCAGCTCCGGCGCGCCTTCGCCCATCGAGCGTCCGACATCCGCGATCAGCGGCAGGTGGTGATAGGCGACCGGGTAGTCGGCGAGGGGCCCGCGACCGGTGACCGAGACCTCCAGCGGCGAGCGCAGATCGATGATCGCGGTGAGCCCGGCGGCGACCAACTGCGCAGCGATGTCGGTCGTGACATAGGCGAGGTCGTCGGTGCGAATGGCCAGACCCTCGCGCAGCACGCCGCCGTCGATCGGGATGCCGCCGAGGTCGCGCAGGTTAACGGGGGCGCTGAGCACGAGGTCGATGTCTGCGATGGTCATGTGATTCTCCTTCGGATGAGGGCACTGCCCTGGTCGATCGCCGTGACGAGCACGATGATGCAGATGATGATGGCGCTGAGGTGGCCGTAGTCGTACATGCGCATCGCGGTGGTCAGCTCGAGGCCGATTCCGCCGGCGCCGACGAGACCCAGGATGGTCGCGCCGCGCACGTTGCCTTCGAACAGCAGCAGTGTGTACGAGGTCAGCAGGGGTGCCGACTGCGGCAGGATGCCGTATTGGATGACCTGTCGCTTCGAGGCGCCGACGGCCTCCATCGCGACGACGGGTCCGCGGTCGACCTGCTCCATGGCCTCGGCGAAGATCTTGCCGATCGACCCGATGGATCCGAGGGTCATGGCCAGGATGCCGGCAAATGGGCCCAGCCCGACGGCCGAGACGAACATGAGCGCGAACACGAGATCGGGCACCGAGCGGATGATGTTCATCACCCAGCGCGTCGGATAGTAGACCCACTGGGGCGCGATGTTCGACGACGCCCCGAACGCGGCGAGCAGCGACAGCACGGCGCCGAGCACGGTTCCGACGACGGCCATCTGGAACGTCTCGAGCAGCAGCGCGAGGATCGTGCCGATCTTCGAGAAGTCCGGCGGGAACAGCCGCGACAGGAACTCGCCCATGTTGACGGCGCCGTCGCCCAGCTTGATGAAGTTGAACTCGGCACCGTTGAACGACCAGATCAGCAGCAGCGCCGCGATCGGCAGACCGATCAGGAACCGCGCGCGCGGGATGCGGAAGGCACGCTCCAGACGCGAGCGCTCGGCCGCATCGAGGGCGGGGCGTGTGCTCGGACGCGGGTCAGTGGTGAGCGTCATCGTCGTGCTCCTCGTCGTCGTAGAGCGGCGACAGCGCCGCAGCATCCAGCTGTGATGTGGCGCCGGCGATCAGCATCCGTCCGTGCCGCAGGCCGATGATGCGGTCGCTGTGCGCGAGGGCGAGTGGCAGCACGTGCAGGCTGACGAGCACGGGGATGCCGTCTTCGGTGGCGATCTGGCGCAGCAGCTCGAGCACCGAGTCGGCGAGCTTGGGGTCGAGCGAAGCGACCGGCTCGTCGGCGAGGATCACCTTGGGCTGCTGCATGAGAGCGCGAGCGATCGCGACGCGCTGCTGCTGTCCACCCGAGAGTGAACGCGCGGGAGCGTTGGCCTTGTGCGCGATGCCGACGCGGTCGAGAAGTTCGAGCGCGCGGCGGCGATGAGCGCTCGAGAAGCCGCCCACCAGGTTGATCGCACCGGCGCCGTGCAGGCCACCGGCCAGCACGTTGGTCATGACGCTGAGCCGCGGGATCAGGTTGAACTGCTGGAACACCTGGCCGACATCCGACCGCAGGGTGCGCAGCTCGCCCCGGGCGAGGTTGGTGACATCGTGGCCGGCGACCCGCACCGATCCGGACGAGATCGGGGCGAACCCGGTGAGACTGCGCATCAGCGTCGACTTGCCCGAACCCGAGGCGCCGAGCAGCGCGACCATCTCGCCGGGGAACAGGTCGAGGTCGACCCCGTCGAGCACCGTGGTGGTGTCATACGCGACGCTGAGGTCGCGCACGGTCACGAGCGGCAGGGCCTGGCGCAGCTCGGCGGTGGAGGTGCGGGCGGGGGTGGAGGTGCGGGCGGGGGTGGCGTTCACAGCATCCGTTCCGGTCCCGGTCCCGGTCCCGGTCGCGGTCGGAGAACCCAGACCATCGGATGCGGAGTCGGCGCGTCGAGACGCGGCACGCCGCGCGGCGGTCGCACCGTCTGGGTTTTCCGGAAGACGGAGGGCGGATGCCGGGGCCGCGTGCGCCGGGAGGGCGGATGCCGCAGCATCCGCCCCCATCAGTGAGGGGTTCGTCACTTGAGGTCCTTGAGCTCGACGCCGGCGACCTCGGCGATCTCGGCGAACGAGGCGAAGGACGAGCCGTCGGGGTCGACCGTCTGCTCGGCCGCGGCGAACGAGCCGTACGCTCCGAGAGCCTCGGCGTTCTCGGGCGAGAAGACCTCGGCGATGCCGTCCTGGATGAGCTTGCGGGTCACGTCGTCGAGCGACTGGCGGCCGAGCACCGCACCCTGGATGTCCATGGCCGGGCTCTCGCCGACCGCGCGCCACTCGCCGTCGGCGAACGGGAACATCGGGGCACCGAGCTCGGTGAGCATGACGGCGGTGCAGGCGGCATCCACCTGTCCCTGCTGTAGCGCCGCGAAGCTGCCCTCGTGGCCGCCGGCGAAGATCGCCTCGTAGTCGGTGCCCTGCTCGAGCCCGGCCTCATGCAGCATATACACCGGCATGAAGTAGCCCGAGCTCGACGCCTGGTCGGCGAAGGCGACGGTCTTGCCCTCGAGGTCTTCGACGGTCTCGATGGGCGAGTCGTTCAGCACGACGCAGGTCGAGACCGGCTTGCCGTCTCCCTGGAAGGCGACGAGTGCGTCGACCTCGCCCGTGTTCACGGCGAGGGCTGACGGGAAGCCGCTCATGATGCCGATGTCGACGTGGTCGGCGCGGATCGCCTCGACGACGCTCAGGTAGTCGGGCACGTCGGTGATCTCGACGTCGCGGCCGGTGGACTCTTCGAGGAGCTCGGCGAAGACCTCGATGGGGTTCTCGGCGGTGGGGTCGTCGCCGACGGGAAGCGTCGCGATCGTGATGGGAGCGTTCGGGTCGGCGGGAGCCGCTTCGGCGGTCGGGCTCTGGCAGCCGGTGAGGGCGAGGGCGGCGACGCCGAGGAGGCCGACGGCGGGCAGGGTGAGGCGGCGCATGATGACCTTTCGGGAGGAGATGTTCCCGAATTCCGAGAACATGAGTATTCCAACTCGCGAAGGTGACAGGGAATTACGAGACCGCCGTACTCGAAACGGAACGCTGAGTGAACGGCTGGGGTCGGTGGTCCGGTCCGGGTGGTCGGGTGGCGAGGTCGCACGTCCATCCCGGGCACAGCTTCGGAGGCGAAGGCCGACACTCGATGGATGCCGGGGTCAGCACGGCGTGGCGCCTGCGGCATCCGAAGCTGTGACCGGGCGGACAGCAGGCGTCGGATGCGGACGGGGACGTCGGACAGCGCACCGCCGGATGCAGACCCGGATGTCGGAGGCGCGGCCTAAAGTGTGCGGATGACCCCGGATGCCCGTGCTCGCCTCGAACAGCTGCGCGCCCAGGCTGCAGACCGAGTCGAAGCGACCGCGGCCACACTCGCCGAGCTCATGCACGACCGGGAGGGCTCGAACGACGATGACGAGCACGACCCCGAAGGCGTCACGCTCTCGTCGGAGTGGTCCCGGCTGACAGGGCTCGCCGAGGCGGCGGCGTCCGAACTCCAGCAGGTCGACGATGCGATCGCTCGGTGGGATGCCGGCGCCTACGGCATGTGCGCGAACTGCGGTCGACCGATTCCGCAGGCTCGTCTCGAGGTGCGACCGTTCGCCACCCACTGCGTCGCGTGTGCCGAGAAGCTCGGCCTCTGAGCCGGGGCTTCGGGGCATCCTGCAGACGTTTCGTATCGGTCGGCTTCGTCGTCCTCGCTCAACGACCGGGCAGGGAGGACGCGTCGCCCTCGACGGCCGGAGCCACGTCACCAGAGGAAGGTGACTCCCACGGTGAACACCGCTCCGATCACGGCGACCGCCCACCAGTACCACGCGCGACGGCGAGGGAGGAAAGGCAGGCGGGCCCGCGATGCACGGAGAACAAGGATGCCGATCGCGGCGAGCGCCGGCGCGAACGCGATGCCCCACAGCCAGCCGCCGACGGAGAACCAGGGTCCGCTGTGCCAGAGCAGCAGGAGGCCGAAGGCCGCCCAGATCAGGTCACCGATCGACGGCAGCAACGCCTTCACCCGGAACGCGCGGATCAGGGAGACCAGGCTCAGCAGCAGAGCGAGCCCGAAGATGCCCCATGCGATGCCGACGGATGCGCTGTCGACCGCGGGGATCGGTGCGCCGGACACATACGACATGGCGATGTAGTCGGCCGGGGCCGTCGTGTTCGACAGCGCGAGGAAGGCGGTGCCGGCATCCCGGTCGAGCGTGAGCATGGTGCGGAAGCCGCCGGTTCCGCCGTTGTGCCAGGTCTGCAGGCCGTCGCCGTCGAACGCGGCCGAGGTGATCCATCCCCATCCGATCTCGGCCCCTTCTCCCATGGCTGCCGTCGGATCGAGAGCCGCTGCGCCCGGCGCCGTGCCGTCGAGGTTGGCCTGCGCCCAGGTCGTGAGATCTGCCGCGGTGCTGAACGTCGACGAGCCGGCCGGCAGGTATCCCTCACCCCACCACCGAGGAGCGGGGACGCCGTTGATCAGGAATCCGGGCACCGCATCGGCGGGCACCTCGTCGGCCGTCGCCGCGACGACCGTGTCGTCCATGCCGAGCGGTTCCGTGATGCGCTCTCTCAACAGGGCCGCGTAGTCGTCGGCATCCGCCGCTTCGACGAGCGCCGTTCCGAGCAGCGAGACGGCGAAGTTCGAATAGAGCGAACCCTGATCGGGGTCGACCGGCGCGACAGCTGCGTCTGCGATCAGCTGCTCGGTCGTGGTGGTCGCATAGGGGTTCTCGTTGAGGAGGACGCCGCTCAGCGATTCCGCATCAGCGGTTGCACCGAGTCCCGGCAGCCCCGACGAGTGCTGCGACAGCGACGCGAGCGTGACCTCGCCGGCGTCCGTTCCCTCGAGCTCGGGAAGGTGTTCGGCGAGCTGATCGTCGGCGCTGACCTCGCCACGCTCGATCGCTTCAGCGAACAGCGCGCCGGTGAAGGTCTTGGTGATGGATCCGAGCTCGAACACCGTGTCGGCGGTGGGGGCTCCGGGGTCAGCCGGGTCGGCATCGCCGAGTCCGGCGAACACGGCTCCGTCGGGGCCGATCTCGGCGACCGAGAGCGCGCGGAAGCTGTCGAGACTGCCGGGCAGCGAGCGGATGCGGTCGGCCAGCGCCTCATCGCCCGCAGTCGAGGCACTGACCGTCTGATGCTGTGGTCCGATTGCCGCACCGAGCGCGACGCCGACGACCGCGGCCGCGCCGATCACCGCGAGGATCGCTCGAGTGGGGCGGCGGCGCGGAGCATCCGGCGCACTCTGCGGGTCGCGCAGGTCGGAGGAAGGGGTCGAGGGAGTGGTCATCTTGCGGCTCCTCAGCTCGAGGCGATCATGGTCAGCACGAGAAGGGGCACCACGCGGGCAGCCGGCACCCCGTAGAACCCGCGGCGCGGAGAGACGAGCCACCCCGCGCTGACGAGCTGGCGCAGGTGGTGGTAGAGCTGACCCGACGAGGCGAGGTGCTCGAGCTGCAGCAGCTCGGCCGTCGTGTGGGCTCCGCGCATGACCTGCCGCATGAGCTCGATGCGTGCCGGGTGTCCCAGAGCTTCGAGCGGACGGGCGAGGTCGCTCCAGTCGTGCGCGAGCAGCCCCTCGGCGTGCAGCCCGTACTGCCAGCGCACCGGGCCCGCCTGGGTGTCGACCGCACCGGCCATCATGACGACGCCGGGCGCGCGACGGCCGAGCTCGTTCACGAACCAGAGCGGATCGTCGGAGCCGGCAGGGTCTGGCACAGCATCCGCCCCCTCCGATTCCACACCGTCAGCGGGTGCGTCGGGGTGAGCAGCGAGTGCGGAGAGCCGTGCGACCTCGTGCTCGAGGTCGGCGAGTCGGCGCTCGATCGTACTCTGGTCGTCGGGTTCCATGATCCGAACCTATCAAAAGTTCGTAATTACGGAAAATGGGGGATTCAGAGGCTCCCGAACGCGCCGAGACTGAGCGCCCCGAGGATCACGCGCCAGATCCAGTGCTTCGGCGGACGCTCCTGCGCCCACCCCGCCCACACGAATGCGGCGATCCCGAAGATCGCCCCGGTCATCAGCAGGTCCCGCGGAAATCGTCGATGATCATGCGCACAGGCTAACCGGGAGGGGCTGCCGAGCACTGGCCGGACTCGACCTGTCGGACAAGGCCCGCACCCCGGTCACAACTTCGGACCCCAGAGTCCGACGCGCCGCCACAACCGGAGGATCCTCGGCGCGTCGAGTCCGGCATCCGAAGCCGTGCCCGGCACAGGGCGCAAACGACCGGCCCGCACCAGCGCGAGACCGGGCGACGCCGCGAATCCCGAGAAGTAGGCTGAGGACATCATGGACGAGTTCATCCAGGGCTTCTGGATCTTTGCGGGCAACTACTGGTGGCTCGCCTTCCCCATCCTCGGCATGGCCGGTGGCGCGGCGAAGGCGTGGGAGCGCAGCGCGAAGCGTCGCCACGAACGGCGCATCGAGACTCTGCGCCTCAAGGCCGAGATCAAGACCGCCCAGCTCGAGGCCCGCAACGGCCGCGCGCGGCGCATCGGCCCGGCGATCGTCGACACCAGAGCGTCGGTCGCTCCGAACACCCTGCTCGAGCGTCTCTTCTCAGAGCACGACGAGATCACCGCCCGCTGGCTCGATTACGAGCTCGACGTCGCGAAGCTCATCGCCTTCCCCGCCATGAGCGACGGCCGTCAGCCTCTGGTCGCCGCGTTCCTGCGGGCCAAGAAGACGGCGGACGCGCTGCGCCCGCCCTCTGCCGACTCGACCGTGACCGAGCGGCAGGTCTCGGAATACCTCGACGCGGTGGGCGCGTATGCCGTGGCATTCGAGATCGCTGAGAAGGATGCCCGCAGGCTGCGCGACTCGACCTTCACCGAACCCGAGCGCAAGCGCCTGGATCGCGCACAGCAGCTGCTCAAGGTCGCGGTCGACGAATCCGCCACGCAGGCCGAAAGAAACATCGCCTACCGCCGCGTGCGCGACGAGCTCGAAGGGCTGATCCTGCTGAGCGACGAGGCCGTGCAGGTGCTCGAGAAGCAGGTGGCCCGCGAGCTCACCGCCCCGGCCGCGCCCGCTCCCGAGCCCGAAAGGCTCGTCCTGCCCTCCTCGACGAACACTCCCCAGACCCAGACCGCAGCAGAGCCGCCCGCGCCCCTGCCCGCAAGCACCAAGGACGACCGGGAGACCCCGCGATGATCACGAGATTCGAAGAACTCGACTGGCAGGAGACGCCGATCGGCGAGCTGACCCTGCGCCGACGCACCGAGCCCGCGGTCGGCGAGGAGATCTACGAGGTCAGGCTCGGCGACGAATACCTCATGTCGAGCCTGTTCACGGTGGCGGAAGAGGAGCTCTCGAACCTGGGCCTGGCCGCGGTCGCTGGCGACGACCTCTCGGTCCTGGTCGGTGGCCTCGGGCTCGGCTACACGGCGGTCGCGGCACTGCGCGATGAACGGGTGACCTCGCTCACCGTGGTCGATCGGCTCGGTGCGGTGATCGGCTGGCACCAGAAGCGGCTGCTGCCCGTGTCGGCTGAGCTCGTCGACGACCCGCGCACGAGCCTGGTCGAAGACGACTTCTTCGCTCTGGTCCGGGCAGCACCCCGTGAAGACCACCCCGGATACTCCGCGATACTGCTGGATGTCGACCACTCGCCGCGCCACCAGCTCGACCCCACGCACGCCGATCTCTACACCACGGATGGCCTGCGGGCACTCGACCGGCACCTCGCCACCGACGGGGTCTTCGCGCTGTGGTCGGACGATCCGCCCGACGACGACTTCATGGGCGTGATGCACACCGTGTTCGATGATGCCGTCGCCCACGTGGTCGATTTCGCGAACGCCGTCACGGCCGGGGTGTCGTCGAACACCGTGTACGTCGCCCGCAGTCGCCGCACGACAGATGCGGATGCGACCGCCGGGCATGCACAGAAGGTGGCCTCGTGACCCCGAAGACGGTCGTGCTCACCGGAGCATCCGACGGCATCGGCGCAGCCGCAGCGCGCCAGCTCACCGCATCCGGTCACCGACTGATCCTCGTCGGCCGCTCTGTCGAGAAGACGCGGGCGGTCGCTGACGACACCGGTGCCGAATGGTTCACCGCCGACTTCACCAGACTCGACGACGTGCGCGAGCTGGCGACGAAGGTCGCGGCAACCGTGGGCGACTGCGGCATCGACGTGCTCGCGAACAACGCGGGCGGCATCTTCGGCGATCAGACACCGACGGTCGACGGATTCGAGAAGACCCTGCAGGTGAATCACCTGGCACCCTTCCTGCTGACGAACCTGCTGCTGCCTCAGCTGCGCGCAGGCCGCGCGGCGATCATCAACACGTCGAGCGTCGCGCACCGTCTGTTCGCAAAGCTCGACATCGACGACCTCGACAATCGCAAGAACTTCAGCGCGAACCGGGCGTACGGCGACGCGAAGCTCGCCAACGTGCTGTTCACGAAGAGCCTGCACACCAAGTTCCACGGCGAGGGCCTGACGTCGGTCGCTTTCCACCCCGGCACCGTGCAGACCAACTTCGCCTCGGACTCGAACACGCTCATGCGGTTCGTCTACCGCACCCCGCTCAAGCGTCTGCTGCTGATCAGCAGCGAGAAGGGCGGCAGCACGCTGAGCTGGTTCATCGAGGGAACGCCCGACGAGACATGGATCTCGGGCGAGTACTACGACGAACGGGTGCTGACCCGCCGTGTGAACCCGCGCATCGAGGATGCCGCCCTCGCCGAGGCGCTGTGGCAGAAGAGCGCCGAACTCGTCGGCATCAGCGCGAGCTGACGCGAGCCCGCACCCGCGGACGCCTCTCCCAGACGGCAGGAGTATGCTGGCGAGTCGGGTCTCCTGACCCCTGAGAGCGCGAGAGGCGGTGATGGCGATGTCCGGTGATAGTTGCGACGCCGCCTTCGTTGCGTCGCGTCTGACTGCATCCCTGCGTTGAGCTTCGGCTCCGCACCTGCACGTCCTGCTCCGCAGCCGTCGGCGGCGTCTTCCGCCCCCTGACGAATTCTGCGCACGCCCTCTCTGATCCGGCGTGCGCCTGCGAGAACGGAGCCAGCCATGGCCCTCATCGACAACGGCGTATACGTGCACGGACGCCGAGTGGAGACCCCGAAGAACCTCGACGAGACGTACCGGTCGCTCGACGCGCACGGCGGCATCGCCTGGATCGGGCTGTATCGACCGAGCCCCACCGAGGTCGCCTCGGTCGCGCGCGAATTCGACCTGCATCCGCTCGCCGTCGAAGACGCGCTCTCGGGCCACCAGCGGTCGAAGGTCGAGCGCTACGGCGACACGCTCTTCGCCGTGCTGCGCCCCGCTCGCTACCGCGACGAGCAGGAGTCGATCGAGTTCGGCGAGCTGCACCTGTTCGTCGGACCCGACTTCGTCGTGACGATCCGGCACGCGGAGTCCCCTGACCTCGCAGCCGTCCGCCGCCGCATGGAGGCGCACCCCGAGCTGCTCGCGATGGGCCCAGAAGCCGTGTTCTACGCGATCCTCGATGAGGTCGTCGACGGGTACGAGCCGATCGTGACCGGGCTGCTCAACGACATCGACGAGATCGAGGACCAGCTCTTCGGCGACAGCGACGACGACGCCCTCTCGCGGCGCATCTACGAGCTCTCGCGCGAGGTCATCAACTTCCAGCGGGCAGTGCATCCCCTCGCCGGGATGCTGGAATGGCTGCGCCGCGGGTCGGAGAAGTACCGCATCGACGAAGAGCTGCAGCGGTCGCTGCGCGACGTGCTCGACCACGTCATCCGCGTGAACGAGCGGGTCGACTCGTTCCGAGCGATCCTCGAGAACGCCCTCACGGTGCATTCCGCTCTCGTCGCGCGACGGCAGACCGAGGCAGGGCTGGCCCAGAACGACGAGATCAAGAAGATCTCCTCGTGGGCGGCGATCATCTTCGCACCCACGCTCGTCGGCACGGTCTACGGCATGAACTTCGAGGTGATGCCCGAGCTGCACTGGGCGCACGGATACCCGATGGCGATCGGCGCGATGGCTGCCTTCGCCGTCGCCCTCTACGGGGTGTTCAAGTACAAGAAGTGGTTGTGAGGCCGGGCGGGCTCAGCGGTCGTCGCCGCTGAGCCTGTCGGTCTCGACCGTCTAGACCTCGGCGCTGTCGCGGTCGCGCACCTCGATGTTGGCGACCTCGAGGTCGTCGTCGAGCTGCACCATGATCCGCGAGTCCGGGAACTGCCTCGGCGCGTCGAAGGCGATCAGCACCGCGTCGGCGAACACCACGACGGAGGTGGCTTCGAGATCGTCGCGCAGGTCGACCTGCTCGAGCACCGGCTCGTCGTCGACCGCCTCGTCGATGTCGTCGGCGACCTCGTCGATCACCGCGCGCCACCGCGACTCGGACACCGACAGGATGCGGGTGATCGCCGCGATCAGCGCGTCGTCGTCGAGGGTCTCCTCGTCGTCCTCCAGTTCGGGGTCGACGTTGACCGTCACCACCGCTCCGGCGGCGTCGATGGTCGCCCGACCGTAGACGAGACCGTTCTCGGCGACCGGATCATCGAGCAGACCGCTGTCGACGATGCGGGCGAGCAGGTGGTCGAGCAGTGACGAAGCCATGAGACCAGTCTTCCACGTCGCCGCCGCTAGGCTCGAGGGCGTGCCGAATGCAGAATCCTCCGCCTCCGCAGCATCCGACCTCAGCCGCATCGCCGCATCGCTGGCCGGCCCCGAGCCGTTGAACTGGGTCATCACCGGCGACTCGATCACCCACGGACTCGTCCACACGCAGGGCGGTCGCAGCTATGCCGAGCACCTGCACGAACTGGTCCGCGGCGAACTCGCACGCACCCGCGACGCCGTCATCAACACAGCGATCAGCGGGCACCGCATCACCGACATCCTGAACGACTGGGATCGCCGCGTCGCGTCGTGGCGGCCTGACATCGTCACCCTCATGGTCGGCACGAACGACATGGCCACGGGCCCCGGTCAGGTCACGGTCGAGCCCGCCGAGTTCGCCGCCTCGCTGCGCGAGTTCGTCGCGCGCGTGCGCGCCTCGGGCGCTGTTCCCGTGCTGCAGACCCCGCCGTCGATCGACGCGGCGAACGCACCCGGTCGCGAAAGGGTCACCGAGTTCGCGGATGCCGTGCGCGACGTCGCCGCATCGGACGACGTGATCCTCGTCGACCAGCACGCTCGCTTCTCCGAGCTCGGCAACGGCGGAGTGCCGTGAGGGCTGATGGGAGACCCGTTCCACCCCAACGCCGCGGGTCATGCCGCGTTGGCGCTCGAACTCGCGAACGCGCTCGACATCTGCCCGCAGCACGACCGCGACCGCACCCTGCCGCTGCTCGAGGCGCGGGTCGCGATGGCGCGCCTGAACGGCTGAGCGCGCGAACCACCCGCGCCCCGCGCACCCGCCCGCACTCACCCGCGCCCGCGCCCGCCTGCACCCGCCCGCGCCCGCCTATGCGGGGCCAATAACGCACCCGAGATCGCCATCTCCGATGCACAACTGACCCCGCATCCCATGGAACGTGCGGAATCGACCCCGCACGCCGCCCGCACCGACAGGACGACCCCCTCCCCAAGACGCCCTGGTGCATCGATTCGTATACCAGTACCTTGGGCCGCATCGGAGTCGTAACCGTGGGAAGCGATGAAGGGGGGACGCCATGTCTCATGTGGTGGCAACAGGAGCAGGCAAGGCGATGATGGAGCGTCGGAACGACCCGACGCACGACTACATCCTCGGGCTGACTCGCAAGAACAGGCCTCGGGTGCTGTTCGTCGGCACCGCGACGGGCGACGACGCGGCATACATCGTGAGCTTCTACTCGACCTACGACTCCGACCGCTGCGCCCCGCACCATCTGCCTCTCTTCCACCGTTCGGTCGACGACCTCGCGGGCTTCGTGAAGGGCTTCGACGTCATCCACGTCGGCGGCGGCAACACCGCGAACATGCTCGATGTGTGGAAGCGGCAGGGCCTCGACGAGATCATGCGCGAGATGTGGGAGGACCCCGACTCGAACGTCGTGTTCACCGGGGGCAGCGCCGGCGGCATCTGCTGGTTCGAGGGCGGCACGACCGACAGCTACGGGCCGACTCTGCAGGTGCTCCCCGAAGGGCTCGGGTTCCTGCACGGCAGCTTCTGCCCGCACTACGACGCGGAGGATCAGCGGCGACCGCTGTTCCACGCATCACTGTTGAGCGGCGAACTCGCGACCGGATACGCGGTCGGAAACCTGCAGTCCCTGCACTTCGAGAACTCGGAGTTCGTCACCGCGATCAGTCCGGTCGAGAACGCGCTCGCACTGAGGGTCGAGGCCATCGACGGCAAGATCGTCGAGACCGAGCTCGCGACCGAGATCCTCACCGGCTCGGGCCCCATCATGAAGGGCCCGTCGACGTGAACGACAACGTGTGGATCCTGATCGCCCAGCTGATCGTCGTCATCCTCGCGATCTACATGGGCACCCGCACCAGCGGGATCGGCCTCGGTGTCTGGGGACTCGTCGGCGTGGCGGTGCTCATCTTCGTCTTCGGGGAGGCCCCCGGCAACGCCCCGGTGGATGCCGTCTTCATCGTCATCACGGTGATCACCGCCGCATCCACCATGCAGGCCGCCGGCGGCATCGACTGGATGGTGTCGGTCGCCGCCAAGGTGATCAGGCGCAAGCCGAAATCGGTGGTGTTCCTCGCACCGGCCATGTCGTTCCTCTTCACGGTCGGCGCGGGCACCGGCAACATCTTCTATCCGCTGCTCCCGGTGATCTACGACGTGTCGTACCAGCAGAAGATCCGCCCCGAGCGTGCCCTGTCGGTCTCGGCGGTCGCCTCGCAGGTCGGCATCCTCTGCTCCCCTGTGTCGGCCGCGACCGCGTCGATGGTCGTGCTGCTCGCACCCCAGGGCGTCGACCTCGGCGGGCTGCTGCTGATCATGTGGCCCGCGTCGATCGCCGGACTCTTCGTCGCGGCCCTCGTGATGATGAGGCACGGCAAAGACCTCGAAGACGACCCCGAGTTCCAGCGCCGGCTGGCGAGCCACCAGATCCAGCCACCGACCGTCGACGCGCAGGACACCAAGCTGCCGCGCACCGCGGTGCTGTCGGCCGCGCTCTTCCTCGCCGGCGTCGGCGTCATCGTGATGTTCGGGCTCTTCGAGGGACTGCGTCCGGTGATCGGCACGGATGACGCCGGCGACCCCGTGCGCCTGAGCGTGACCGTCATCATCGAGGTGGTCATGGGTGTCATCGCGGCTCTCATCTTCGTGTTCTGCAAGGTCAAGGCCGCAGACGTGCCGAAGCAGCCGACGTTTCCTGCCGGTCTCGTCGGTGCGATCGCCCTCTTCGGCATCGCCTGGCTCGCCAACACCTTCGTCGCGGCGAACCAGACCCTCATCGTCGAGGGCCTCGGCTCGGTGGTCTCAGGCTCTTCGGCCTTCCTCGGCGGACTGCTGTTCGCGCTCGCGCTCTTCGCCGTCGCGATGCTGACCACGAGCCAGTCGAGCGCGACCAACGCGATCGTCCCCATCGGCATCACGATCGGGCTCCCCGCACCGTTGCTGGTCGGGCTCTGGCCGTCGACCATGGGCATCTACACGCTGCCGGCCAACGGCAGCCAGGTCGCGACCGTCGCGTTCGACCAGACCGGCACGACGAAGATGGGCAAGTTCGTCTTCGACCACTCGTTCCAGCTGCCCAACCTCGTCTACATCGGCGTCGCGATCGTCGTCGGTGTGACGCTGTCTTTCCTGTTCTCGTGACGTGAGGGTGCGCTGATCGCCGGCGAACGGGCCGGTTCGCACGGCGTCGACGTGCACGACTCAGCACCCGAGCTCTGAATCAGCGTGGATCTCAGCGGTCAGACGGCGATGAGAGCGGTCCGTGCTGAACAGTGCGCGCGGCCTCCCGAAACCCCTCCGAATCCCGTCAGTATTCGGTGTTGCTAAGTACCGGTACTCAGTGTTACTTTGTACTGGTACCCAGCAACACTGAGTACCGACCAACGAGAGGAGGCCTTCATGGGCAAGCAGATGACCGAGATGCTCAAGGGCACCTTGGAGGGCATCGTTCTGGCTCTCCTCGCCGAGCAGCCGGCCTATGGATACGAGATCACCACCCGCGTGCGTGACCACGGATTCACCGACATCGCCGAGGGCACGATCTACGCCCTGCTCGTGCGCGTCGAGCAGAAGAAGCTCGTCGACGTCGAGAAGGTGCCGAGCGAGAAGGGGCCGCCCCGCAAGGTGTACACCCTCAACTCCGCCGGCACGCAGGAACTCGAGGAGTTCTGGAAGACCTGGAGCTTTCTCGCGCAGCGCATCGACAGCCTGCGCACCGAAGACGCGAACACCGACACGAACACGAACACCAAGGAGAACTGACATGGCCGCGAAGTGGATCGAACTCATCACCGGACCGCTCGAGCAGAAGAAGCAGTACCGCGATGCGAAGAAGCGCATCGACGCCCTCCCCGAGCCCTACCGCACGGTCGCCAACGCCCAGCACCGCTACACGATGTACTACGGCGGCATCACCGACGGCGACATCCTCGCGCAGATCTTCCTCGATCTCGCCGACCTGTGGGAGCGCGCCGCCATCGACGGCACCCCGATCGACGACATCGTCGGCGACGACCCCGTCGCCTTCGCCGAGACCTACGCCGAGGCGTACGGCGGAACCCACTGGATCGACAAGGAACGCGCCCGCCTGACCGCGGCCGTCGACGACGCGAAGAAGAAGGAGACACGATCATGACCAGCCCGGCCATAGCCATCCGCGGCCTCGAGAAGTCCTATAAGGATCTCCACGTGCTGCGCGGCGTCGACTTCGACGTCGAGAAGGGATCGATCTTCGCCCTGCTCGGCTCGAACGGCGCAGGCAAGACCACCGTGGTGCGCATCCTCTCGACGCTGCTGAAGCCGGATGCCGGCACGGCCGTCGTGCAGGGAGTCGACGTCGCCGCCGACCCGCTCGTCGTGCGACAGAAGATCAGCCTCACCGGTCAGTTCGCCGCGGTCGACGAGATCCTGACCGGTCGCGAGAACCTCGTGCTGGTCGCGAAGCTGCGGCACCTGCCAGACGCCGCGAAGGTGGCAGACGACCTGCTCATGAAGTTCCGCCTGACGGATGCCGGTGCTCGCAAGGTCGGCACCTACTCGGGCGGCATGCGCCGTCGCCTCGACATCGCCATGAGCCTGGTCGGCCACCCCGAGGTCATCTACCTCGACGAGCCGACGACCGGCCTCGACCCCGAATCCCGCATCGAGGTGTGGGATGTCATCAAAGAGCTCGCGAACACCGGCACGACGGTGCTGTTCACCACCCAGTACCTCGATGAGGCCGAGCAGCTGGCCGATCGCATCGCGATCCTCCACGAAGGTCGGATCATCGCCAACGGCACCCTGGCAGACCTCAAGCGCCTGCTGCCGGCGGCCAAGGTCGAGTACGTCGAGAAGCAGCCCACCCTCGAGGAGATCTTCCTCACCCTCGTCGGCCCGACGTCGGGCTCGACAACCGGAAAGGAGAACGCAGCATGAGCACGCACTTCGTCGCCGACACCGCGACACTCACCGGCCGCTCGATGCGGCACATCTTCCGCAGTCCAGACACCATCATCACCACGGCGGTCACGCCGATCGCGCTGATGCTGCTGTTCGTGTACGTCTTCGGGGGCGCGCTGCGCGAGAGCACCGGCGCCGAGAACTACGTGAACTACCTGCTCCCCGGCATCCTGCTCATCGCCATCGCGTCAGGCATCGCCTACACGGCCTTCCGGCTCTTCAACGATCTGCAGAGCGGGATCTTCGAGCGGTTCCACTCCATGCCGATCGCGCGATCGAGCGTGCTCTGGGCGCACGTCCTCACCTCGCTCACCGCCAACGGCATCACGCTGGCGATCATCTTCGGCGTCGGATTCCTGATGGGGTTCCGCACCGGAGCCGGTCCGCTCGCGTGGCTCGCCGTCATCGGCATCCTGTTCCTCTTCACCCTCGCCCTCACCTGGCTGGCCATCATCGCCGGCCTGAGCGCCAAGACGGTCGACGGGGCGAGCGCCTTCTCGTATCCGCTGATCTTCCTGCCGTTCATCAGCTCGGCGTTCGTGCCGACCGAGACCATGCCGGGCCCGGTGCGATGGTTCGCCGAGAATCAGCCGGTCACCTCGATCGTCGACACCATCCAGGCGCTGTTCGCCGAGAAGCCGGTAGGAACCGACATCTGGGTCGCCCTCGCCTGGTGCGTCGGCATCCTGATCGTCGCCTACGTGTTCGCGATCATCGCGTACCGCAAGAAGGTCAGTTGAACGTGTGCAGTGAGACGGAACGCTCCGTCCGGGCCTCGCGCCCGGCCGGGGCGTTTCGCCGCGCTCGGCGGTGGCTGGCCCGTGGCGCTCGGCGGCGAGGCGGTGGCCCCCCGTGGGGAGGAGATCTGCGCTTCGGAAGGATGAACCAGCGTGAAACCTCCTCCCGAAGAGCAGTTCTCCTCCCGCAGGGGTGAGGGCACGGGGCGGGATGCCGACAGAAGAGGCCCCCACCCGATCTACCGCAGCCCGAGGGGCCCGAGCACGATGCGCTGCCGGGTGCGCACCCAGACCACACCGTCGGCACGTCGTTCGGCTCGGGTGGCGAAGCGGTAGCGATACGACACCGCTCGCACCCACCGAGGCTGCTCGCCGTCGAACGGGTCGGTGCGCAGCAGGGCGAGCGTCGGAGCATCCGCCTCGAGCAGCCGCAGCAGGAACACCGTGAACCAGTCGTCGAGTGAACGCCCGAGCGGCAGGAACCACATCAGCCAATCGAGTCGCAGGTGGTACGGCGCGAACTGGCGAGGGATGCGGCGCACGTCACCGGGCTTGCCCTTGAACTCGTACTCGCGCCACAGCAACCCGTCGTCGTCGACCGACCCCTCGACGACGATCTCGATGCGCTGCTTCGTCACCGTGCCGAACGCTCCATAGGCGTTGCCGATCTGCCACCTGTTGAAGCTCGCGTTCATCAGCTGACGGCGCGCGAACAGGTTGCGCAGGGCCGGCCAGCTCAGGGCCGCGACGAGCAGTCCGACGGCCGCGGTGATCACGAACCAGTACAGCGGGATGCCGGGCCAGAGCGATGCCGCGACATCCGTCTGGCCGGTGGTGACCTGGTCGATCCCCGCCTGGCCGCCACCCGGCATCCCGACTCCCGCAGTCCCGACCCCCGGCATCCCGATCGCCGAGAACGCGATGACGATCGTCGCCCAGTTCAGCCATGCGAAGTTGCCCGTGGCGACGAGCCACACCTGCGTCGCGATCACGATGACGGCGGCCACGGCCCCGACGATCTGCGGCACCGGCCCCGGAATCCACAGCGACAGGATCGGCGCGAACACGAAGAAGGGCACGACGAGCTGCGCGAAGTGGTTGCCGACGACCTCGCCGCGATGGAACCACCGGGGCATCAGGTGCGCCTGCCTGCTGAAGGGCCCCGGCATCGGCTGGGTCTCGTGGTGATAGGTCAGGGCGGTGAGGTCGCGCCACTCCTGCCCGCCGCGGATCTTGATCATGCCGGCGCCGAACTCGACTCGGAACAGCAGCCACCAGAACAGCACGATCACGACGGTCGGCGGCGGCTGGTCGTTCGACCCGAGGAACGCGGCGAGGAACCCCGCCTCGAGCAGCAGCATCTCCCACCCGAACGAGTAGAAGGTCTGACCGATGCTGACCACCGACATGTATCCGAGCCAGAGCGCGAGGAAGCACAGCATCGGCACCCACGGCGGCCCCCACTGCGGGATGCCGATCACGAGCAGCGCCGACACGGCGATGCCCACCCCGCACAGCAGAGCGAGTCGCTGATCGGAGTATCGGATGCGGAGGAAGAGGGTCGGATGCAGCATCCGCCGCCGCTCGCTCTTCTCGCCGATCCAGTCGAGCAGCACGGGCGCCGGCAGCAGACCGTGCTCGCCGAGGAGCGCCCGGAACTGGTTCAGAGTCGAGATGAAGGCGACGAGGTACAGCGCTGCGATGCCCCGCTGAAGGACCTCGCGAGCGAACCCGAAGTCGACCGCCGCGAACCCGTCCACGGGCACAGGCTACGCCCGCGGCACCACGGCGCGGAGGGGGTTGCGGGAGAGGGACTCTGCACGGTTCGTCTCGCGGCGTTCGCTCGACGACCGGCGGCGAGCGCCCCGACCGGCGGGGAGAAGTCCGCCCGACGGGCTCGACGACCGGCGCCCTGCAGGCCGCACGCAGAAGGGGCATCGCGCATATGCGCGACGCCCCCTCGAGAACGTGTCCTTACTCGGAGACGACCCAGTCGAAGTCGTCGCCGTGCTCTTCGAGCCAGGCGTCGACAGCCTCGGCCTCGCGGCCCTCGCCGTACTCGTTGACGACGAGGTCTTCGAGCGAGCCGTACTGCGCGTCGTCGAGCTTGATCTTCTCGATCAGCTCTGCGGCCTCGGGGAACTCGGCGGCGAAGCCGTCGGTGCCGAGGAAGTGCAGCCCCTCTGCCTCGCCCATGGCGCCCTTGGGGTCTTCGAGGTCCTTCAACGGGAAGGCGTCGTTGGCCCAGAACGGACGCCACAGCGTCACGACGATGTCTTCCTTCTTCTCGGTCGCGGACTTCAGCTCGGTGAGCATCGCCGCGGTCGACGAGGTCACGAGCTCGTACGACGAGTCGAGGCCGTATTCGGGCATCATCTTCTGCGTCTGCGCGGTGAGGCCTGCACCCGGCTCGATGCCGAAGATCTTGCCGCCGAACTGGTCGCCCGCGGCGGCCAGATCATCGATCGAGTCGATGTCCGTGTACTCGGGTACCGCGATCGTGAGCTTGGCGTTGTCGTAGTACGTGCCGAGATCCTCGATCGAGTCGCCGTAGGTCGCCATGTACTCGGCGTGGGTGATCTCGGGCCACGCCGACGGGAACACGTCGACGTCGCCCTGAGCGAGACCGGTGTAGAGGGGCCCCGCCTCGGTGAGCGTCTTCATCTCGACGTTGAAGCCGATCTTCTCGAGCTGGTCCTGCAGCAGGTACGCCGTGCTGAGACCGTCCGTCCACGACGGCAGGAAGCCGAGCGTGATCGTGCCCTTCTCGCCGGTGGGTCCTCCGCCGCCGCCACCGAACTCGGTGGTGCCGCCGGCCCCGTCGCTCGCGCATCCGGCGAGGGTGAGCGATGCCGCGGCGCCGAACGCCGCGATGGTCATGATCCTGCGCTTACGCATTCTGCAGCTCCTTCTCTTCGGCGGGCGTATCGAGGGGGGCGGATGCCGTGGCTGCCGCAGACGCGGAGGCGGCTCGCTGCGACTCGCCCCGATGCCGGATCACGGCGAGGAGCGAACCGGGGTTGCGTCCGAGCGTTCCCAGAGCAGCCGTGACACGGTCGAGGAAGACGGCGATGAGCACGACGCCCAGACCCGCCTCGACGCCCTTGGCGATGTTGACGGTCGAGATGGCCTCGACGACCATCTTTCCGAGCCCGTCAGCGCCCGCCATTCCGGCGATGACCGCCATCGACAGCGCGAGCATGATGACCTGGTTCACACCGGCGAGGATCGTCGGCATGGCGAGCGGAAGCTGGATGCCGCGCAGGATCTGACCCGGCTTGGCACCGAACGCCTGACCGGCTTCGACGGTCTCGGAGTCGACTCCGCGGATGCCGAGCTCGGTGAGTCGCACGCCCGGGGGCAGCGCGAAGATCACCGTCGCGACGAGTCCGGGGACGACGCCGATGCTGAAGAACACGATCGCCGGGATCAGATAGACGAACGCCGGCATGGTCTGCATGAAGTCGAGCACCGGCTTGAGCACCGCGCGCACGGCGGCGTTGCGGGCCGACCAGATGCCGAGCGGTATCGCGATCACGACCGCGACGAGGGCGGCGACCAGCACGAGGGCGAGGGTCTGCATCGCAGGCACCCACAGGCCCATCGCGACGATCAGCGTGAACGACACGATCGTGCCGATCGCGAGCTGCCACGAGCGCACGAGCCATGCGATCAGCGCCGCGATGACGATCACGACGTAGAAGTAGGGCAGCAGCAGCAGGAACGTGAGTCCCTCGACGAGCGAGGTGACGACGAACGAGATGACGTCGAGCAGACCGTCGAGGTTCGTCTTGATCCAGTCGACTCCTGTTGCGACCCAGCTGCCGAGGGGAATGCGGAAACCATCCATCAGCGCACCTCCTCTGTCTTCACGACGGCCGGCTGGGGGTCAGCGGTCCATCCGTCGTCGAGCACCGCATCGATCTCCGCCTGCGGCATGGGCAGCAGCGGCAGGGTGAGTTCGCCGGTCGCACCGGGACCGGGGCCCAGGGCGGCCAGCAGGGTGATGCGGGGGATCACGCCGGTCAGGCGCCCCGCGGCATCCACCACTGCCAGCGGCAGCGGCGACTCCACCGACGGGATGAAGAGGTTCATGAGGACCTCGTCTTCGCTGACGCTCTGCGGCACCGGCTTGATGATCGACTCGAGCGTCGACACGCCCTGGCGCACCAGCTTGACGGCGTCGCGGTCGGTGACGATGCCCAGCAGCTTGCGGTCACGACCGGTGACGTACGTGGCCGACATGAATGCGTCGCGCATCTGGCGCAGCGCCGTGCGCGGCCCGGCGGTCTCGGCGACGACCGGGCGCGGGCGCTCCATGACGTTCGCGGCCGTGAGCACACGGGCGCGGTCGACATCCTGCACGAACTGCTCGACATAGTCGTTGGCAGGGTCCATCAGGATGTCTTCCGGCGTGCCGATCTGCACGATGCGACCGTCGCGCATCACGGCGATGCGGTCGCCGAGGAACATGGCCTCGTTGAGGTCGTGGGTGATGAAGACGATCGTCTTCTGCAGCTTCTCCTGGAGTTCGAGCAGCTGCTCCTGCATCTCGCGGCGGATCAGCGGATCGAGAGCGCTGAACGCCTCGTCCATGAGCAGGATGTCGGAGTCGGCCGCGAGCGCACGGGCGATGCCGACGCGCTGCTGCATGCCGCCCGACAGCTCAGACGGCAGCTTCTCAGCCTGGCCCTCGAGACCCACGAGCGAGAGGATCTCATCGGCCTTCTTCAGCCGCTCGTCCTTGCCGACGCCCTTGAGCTCGAGCGGATAGGCGACGTTCGCGGCGACCGTGCGGTGCGGCAGCAGTGCGAAGTGCTGGAACACCATCGAGATGCGGTCGCGGCGGATCTCACGCAGACGCGACGACGGGATGCCCGTGATGGGGTCGCCGTTCACGACGACGGATCCGTCTGTCGCCTCGTGCAGCCCGTTGAGCATGCGGATGATGGTGGATTTGCCGGAGCCCGAGAGGCCCATGATCACGAAGATCTCGCCCCGGTTCACGGTGAAACTGGCGTCGATGACGGCGGCGGTTCCTGCGTCGCCGACCTCGGATCTGCTCTCACCGGCCTTCAGTCGACGGACGGCACTGCTCGGATTCTTCCCGAACACCTTGTACAGATTGCGCGCTTCAAGAGCGATTTCGGACACGTTTCCCCTGCGGCTCAGCGTCGGGGGCTGAGCCTGCTTCGGTTACGCCCGGGTGATCCTCCCGGCCGTTTCGACATGGTGCTGTGGCGGCGCGGACGGCGGATTTCGGATCCACCGCGATAGAGCATCGACCGTACGTCCACGCCTCTTCGCAGCACAGCACATTCGAAAGAAGGACGTGATCGCGGACTGGTCTTCGGGCCGTCAGGCCCACCAACCAACGTAACGAAATGGCCGGTCAGGGGCAAATCCGCCATTCCTTTCGGCGTTCAGTTTCGTCGGCTGACCGGGGGATTGCGCGGGTTTCGGACACGCTGGCGCGGTCGGGCATGGCGTGGGCCGACGGCGTCCGCATCCGCGTCGCGACCCCGGGGCGTGCGCTTCCGAAGGCCGTGTGCGCCTGCGAAGTCCGAATGCCGGGAATTCGGACGTGCGAGGTGCATTCGGACTTGCGGGGCGCACGCGGGATCAGCGACGGATGCTGCGCGTGACCGTGAACTTCGGAGTGCGATGCACCTGCTCGGTGGCGCCGACGAGGCGGGTGAGTTCGGCGCGGTAGCCGAGCGACGAGTTGTAGACCGTGAACAGCTCGCCGCCGGGGCGGAGGATGCGGGCCGCGGCCTCGAACAGACGTGTCGCGGCGCCGGTGTGCACACTGCTGCCGAGGTGGAACGGCGGATTGAGCAGCACGACGTCGGCGCTGGCGTCGGCGAGCTCCGAGCCCGCGTCGTCGTGCATGACGGTGACGCGGTCGGCGACGCCGTTGGCGGTGACCGTCGCGCGGGCCGATGCCACCGCCGCGGCCGATCTGTCGGTGGCGATGACGCGGGATTCGGGGTGCGCGAGAGCGTAGGAGGCGGCGAGCGCGCCGGTTCCGCAGCCCAGATCGACGACGACCGGGGCGGGGCTCGACTCGAGGCCGAGCACCTCGAGCAGCACCCGCGTGCCGATGTCGAGGCGAGCCCCCGCGAAGGCACCGCCGTGCGCGACGAGGGTCAGACCGTCGTGCCGCGCCGTCACAGGGAACGGCGGCTGCGACGGCACCGGTTTCGACCCGGACGCCACGACCAGCCGGGACTTGCGCTCGGCGCGCTCGGCCTGCACCTCCGTGAAACTGCGCCCCAGCACCTCGTTCTGCGCGATGGTCATGTGCTTCACGCGGCCGCCGGCGACGAGCAGGGTGTCCGGGGCGGCCCAGCGCGCCACAGCATCCGCGATCTCCTCGAGTTCGGCGAGCGCCTTCGGCAGCTGCACCAGCACGAGTCGCGCGCCGTCGAGCAGAGTCGCATCGAGCTCGTGCGACGAGAACCCGGAGAGGCCCAGCTCGTCGGCGTTGCGGGCCAGTGCACGGCGCCCCGTCGCGAGGTCCTGGTGCACGCGGATGCCGTCGAGTCCGGCATCCGTCAGCGCGAGCGTGATCGCGCCGTACTCGTCACCGACCACTGCGATCTCACGCCCATCGATGCCGAGCGACAGGGCACGTTCGACGAGCAGCAGATCGGTCGCGTCGTAGGCCTGCAGGTTGTCGGCCTCGACGTCGGGCCAGCGGCGCAGGCGGCTATAGGGGAAGTCCACCCCTCAAGACTAGGAGCGTCCGAGACGGCGACCCGGAACGAAGGACGGCAGGCGCAGGACCACTCCCGCTCGACGCACCGCCGCCGAACGTCTTCGTTCTAGGCCGGCAGGGCAAGGGCGGTGCGGAGGGGCGCTGGCGCGCATCCGATGCACAGCGTCTCTCGCTCGCCGGATGCGGTGCGCCGAGCGACCCAGGGTGCGCCTCGTCCGATCGCGTCATCACATCCGTCGCAACGGCGACGGCGGGCGGCCAGCAGGAGCAGCCCTGCGGCAGCGATGCCGAGCGCGAGAGCAACGAGCGCCGCGGTGATGGCCGCGCTGCCGCCCGTAGCCGCAAGGATCGGAGGTGTCGTGCTCGTGTCACCCTCGAGCTGCACGACGACGTCGAAAAGCAGCTCGGTCGATTCAGCATCCGCGCTCATCTGGGTGGTCATAGATGCCGGCACGTCGAATCCGACCGTCACGGGAACATCCGCATCGCGCGGAACCTGCACCTGCACGAGTTCGGGACGTCCGTCGTCGAGAGCGAGCAGATCGGAGAACGGCGCAGAGCCCGTCACACCGGCGATGTCCCAGAAAAGCGTGACGTGGGCGGCGAGATCCGGGTTGGCCGCCAGGGTGGGCACGGTCTCCGCCAGCACGAGACCGACAGCCATGACGCCGTCGGATGGGCCGTCGTTACGAACGCGGAGGGTTCGGGAGACGTGGTCTCCTGGCGATACCAGACGCTCGCCCACGAAGCTCGCCTGGGCAGTGGCGTATTCGGAGCCTCGCCAGTCCAGGTGGACCGTATGCCCATCCCAGCGGCCCGAGACCAGATCCGCCTGGGTGGCCGTTCTCGATGCGATGCCGGCGGTTCCCGTGGCGTGAGTCTCGGCCCCGGCAGCCCCGCTGGGAGCCTCCTCCGTCGGAGTGCGAGTCCCGAAGACGGTGGCGCTGGCGGGGGCCATGGATAACCCCAGCCCGATGAGGACAGCCAGCACGAGGGCGATGGCGCCGAGGAATCGCGCGCCGCGTGCCAGCCGCGATGGCTGCTTCAAAGAGTAGCTGTCGCCGGAGACGTCGATATAGGCACTCATGGGTGTTCCTCTCACGGAGACGTTGAAACGGTTGCGGTTGAGTGAAATTTCTGTTCCAGAAGCGCGACCTCGCGCTCACGAAGAGCAAGCTCTCGCTCCCGCAGGTCCAGTTCTCGTGCTCGGAGCGACTCGTCAGCGCCGGCCACGCGGTTCCCGTCAGGAGAAGGCGAAGCCGTGTCCGGTGCGGTCACCGCCCCCGCGATGGCGCGAACGCGCGTTCGCGGACGTGCCCGATCGAGTGCGTAGAGCCCCACTGCCACGAGGGCGAAGATCGAGAACACGAGGATCTTGTTGTCGTCGACCCAGCTCCGCGCCCAGCCCACGGCGGGAATGCCGTACAGGAACACGCCACGCACCTGCTCGGGCGAGACGGGCTCGTCGGGGGCTGAGTTGGCGTCGCCCTGCAGGATGAGTCGACAGGAAGTACCGTCCTCGTAGTTGCCGACGGTCTTCGCGATGACGCGGTGGGTGATGAGTGCCGGGTCGTTCGGGGTGGGGTAGTAGGTCACGATGTCGCCGATCGAGACGTCTTCACAGACCTCCTCCTCGGCGATTCCTCGTACTGCGACGACGTCGCCGGGGCCGAGGCTGGGTTCCATCGAACCGGTGAGCACGGTGAGGCTGTCTCCCCCGAGAATGCGGGGGATGAGGAACAGAGTCGCGATGACGACGATGATGACGCCAGCTGCGATCGCCCCCAGGACGCCACCGAGCGCCTGCCAGAGCGAGCCGGGCACCCGTGCCAGACGGAGTCCGGCACCCGGCCGGGTGCGGGGAGATCTGATTCGATTGCGAGGCACTGTCTTCTCCTTGACGTGGGGGACCCGCTGACGCGGGTGCCCCACTGCTCGGACCTGCTTACTTGAACTGCGAGCCCGTGTCGCGGACCTGGTCGAGCTGCAGCTTCAGCTCGGCGAGGGTGTCGACGGTCAGGGCATCCTGGCGGGTGCCCGTCGCTGCGTCGGTCTGATCCGCGTAGCTGCCGTCCGCCGCGAGGTCGGCCTTGCCGGCGTCGCCGGCGGTGCTGTCGAACGTGCCGTAGAGGACCACGGTGACGTCCTCGGACGTATCCGTCATCTGGAAGACGGTCGACTCCGCAGCGCCACCCGCGGTCGCGACCATGGGAACGCCGTCGTCGACGCCGTCAGCCTGACCGGTTGCCGGTGCAGACAGGTAGAACAGGCTGCTGTCCGCGGGGACCGCCGTCTCGGAGACGAGCAGTGCGCCCTGGTTGTAGACCTCGTAAGACCAGGTCATGGATGCGTTGCCATCGATCATGGCGTCGAGACCGGCGACCGAGAGCTTGCCGACGAGGTTGTCGCCCTCGAGCGTGACGTCCGCGGAGAACGCCGCGGCGACCTTGTCACCCGGGACGGCGCGCCAGGATGCGTCGTCGATCAGGTGGCCGAGCTGAGCGCCGTCGGTGCCCGGGAGGGTGTCGGTCGCGTCAGATCGGTCGGCGGACACGTCGTAGAACGAGGTGTCGGCGGTCTGGACGAGGTTGAGGTCACCGGCCGTGATCTCGCCGCCTGCGAAGACGTCGTTGGCGCTCCACAGCGCGAACGTCGAGCCCCCCGAAAGGAGCGCGACGGCACCCAGCCCGACCCAAACCAGTCCGCGGCGACGCTTACGCTCCTCCGTGACAACGATGGTTGATGCGTGGTTGTCCATGTTTCTCTTTCTGCTTGTAGCCCCTCTACAAGGGACTGGTTCACCCGACGCCCAGGTAGTCGTCGAGGTCTGTGCCGAACGTTGCTACTCGTTCGAAGTCGTTGTCGCGAAACGGTCGCTGGGCTGCGTCACTGCCGCATTGCGATTCGTCACCGCGGGGTCGAGGACGATGGTGATGTCCGGCTCGTTGTTCGGGTCCGGGTAGATCCCCGCACTCCAGACATCCACGTCCCTCGGGCGTGTCTGGTCCTCTGCGATGCCGGTGGCTTCCACCTCATTGATGTAGGTGCCCAGCAGCGGCAACGACGGCGGGAAGCTGACAGACGTGTTCCACGTGTCCAGAGCCCCGTAGACCTTGCCGTCCTCGGCGGTCCCCTGCGCGTAGGCATCATTGACATAAGTGCCATCGGGCGCGTTGATGAAGGCCATCGCCGCACACCAGGTCTGACTCGATCCGCCGCTCATTCCGGCGCCCGGGGCCTGGAGCTCATGCGCCTGAGCGTCGAACACCAGGACGTTCTTCCGCAGTTCCCCTTCGGCCGTTTCGGGAGTCGCGGGCACATCTGCGCAGCCGCCTCCGGCGTCAGCGGGATACACCTTGAGGATCGAGTACCGAAGAAGTGTGTCCTCTTCCCCGACCCCGGTGCTCAAGTCGTGCACCGAGCCGTCGCCTGCCACCTGCGAGGTGACGGACACGTCGTAGACGAGGCCGGTGATGCCGTCCGCCCATCCGGTGGCATCGAACGTCCAGATGATCGGCGCGGCGTCTGGCCCCGTCTGGCCGAGAACCTCAGCCATCTTCGAGCCCGGCAGGGTGAGCTCGACGGGGGCGCCGTCCTTGCTGTAGACGAGATCTGCCGACCCGTCCGTCGGAGCGGCCGCGAAAGCGACCCGGCCGAGGTTGAACGCCGGGATGCTGACGGAGTCGTCCATCGCCCACAGGGCGTGTGCCGCCGGAACAGTCGAGGCAGCAAGTGCACCCAGAGCGAGTCCACCGATCACGGCCTTTGCGTATGCGCGACCGCGGTCGCGCCTGCGCAGCCCTTTCGCCACGCGGTCGCTCTTGCGGCTCATGGGTTGCCTCCCTCGACATAGCCGGATCCTTCACGAAGCTGCTCGAGCGAGATGACGATGTTGCCGGCAGCCCACTGGGCGGGTGCGGCGTTGATGGATCCGCCGTCGGCCCAGTCGTAGTCGCCGAGGATCTCTGCAGAGATGACGACCTTCCAGTCTTCGGTCACCCCTTCATCTGTGCCGGTCAGACCGCTCACCGCGAGAGTCGTCCCGAAGGGGGCGGTTCCGGTTTCGGGGGCGACCTGAACGCCGTCCGCGTCCTCGACATGGAACGACAGCGCGATCAGCCCGTCCTCGACTGCCCGGGCCGCGTCGCTCCCGGTCGCGTAGTCCACCGCGAGTCCCCCGGCGATGTTGTCCCCCTGGAGGTACGACTCGACGTTCTGGGTGATCGTGACGAGGTCTCCGGGCATCAGGTCGAAGTCCGTCGGCGTTCCGGTGAGCGGGCGCTCCTGGGAATCGCTGATTCCCGGAGTGATCTGGCTCCAGGTAGTCTCCAGCGAGACCAGCCTCAGGTTTCCGCCGGTGATGTCTCCTGCGCTGGCCGAAGTGCTGGCAGACCACAGAGCGTAGGTTCCGCCTGCCGATGCGCCGGCGATGAGCAGCCCGACCAGGAGCGGGGCTGTGGCGGCAAGGCCCGGTCGCCCGAGACTCCGCGTGCGTCGTTCACGCGTGGTCACGGGGTCTCACCCGACTCGGAGCTCGGGCCGTCTGCCGTGGTGTCCACGGGGATGAGGGAGACGCAGGAGAACAGCTTCTCGGAGTCGCCGCTGTCGAGCGACGCGACGGTGCCGATGACTCCGCCCTTGCCGAGCCGCTCATCAGAGTCGATGATCTCGACATCGCGGAGGACCGTGAGCCAATCGTCTGCGGAGGTGTTGCTGACGGTGTACACGAAGCACACGGGCTGACCGTCTGTGAGGCGACTGTCGCGCGGAGCGGGCGTACCCGTGGCCTCGATCTGCTGAGCCGACGAGGAATCGCCGACCTCGATGTACGCGCGCTTCACGATGTTGATGATCGGGTCGGTTGCATAGAGGTACGGGTTCACGTCCGGCACGAGGAGACCGTCGTAGTTGCTGTCCCCGGTCACGACAGTCGCCGCGATCGTCGTCTTCGTGCCTGCCGGCGCGTCTCCCGCAGCGGCGGTCACGACGACGGCATTCGACTGCGTCTCGCCGCCGTTGATCACCGGCGATGCGGTGCTCAGCGACAGTTTCGGCGTCCCCTGGGGCTGAGCGACGCTCGTCGGGAACTTCAGCTGCTCGGTCGGAACCGGTGCACCGGCCGCCAGCATGTAGGTGAACTTCTTGCCCCGCTCGTCACCGGTCACCAGCGTGAACCTGCTCGGCTGAGCGGTGATGGGGTTCACGAACGTCACGACGTTGTCGGTGGCGCTCTCGCTCCCGGTCGTGGCTGCCGTGATGTTCGCAAGTCCCGTGGGGATGGCGACGGTGCCTGCACCGATGGTCACGGTCACCTGCGCGGTGTCGTCGACGCGCACCACCACATCGAACTGCGTGCCAGAGCTTCCGGCGATCTCCGAGACCGAGACGATACGCGGGTTGAGCTTGTCGGCGTCGATGGTGCTGATGCCTGCTGCGACACCGTCGAGTCCCTCGGACGTGGCGTGCTTCGCCTCGACGACGAAGTCGTCGCTGGTGACCGTCGACGTGTCGAGCTGCATCGACGAGGTGAGCGTGAAGTGCAGGTCGCGGGCGTGCGTCTCCTCGTTCTGAGTGGTGGCCTGCGCGATGGTGAGCACGGGACGGCAGCTGCCGTCGATGACTGCGACTCGCGAGTACTGCGACGAAGACGACGTGGAGCCCGAGAGCGGTTCGATCGTCTGCACCCGCAGCCCTCCCGTCACCGCTCCGGAGATGGGGTCGACGGGGCCGACGCCGTTGTTCGTCTCGAGCAGCTCGTCACCGGGCATGGGCAGAGCGACCTGCAGCGTCTGGCGCTCATCGGCGGCGACGTCGTAGCGGCCGATGTAGACCTCCGCGTCGTTGCTCTGGGTCCAGTAGACGTCGAGCTCGACGGGCACTCCGGGATAGCGGCCTGCGGTGTAGTCGGTCGTGTTGGCCGCATCGGCGGGCGGGGCCACTTCAAGGGGCACCGTGCACTCGGTTGCGGTGATCGGAGTGGTCTGGACGTTCGCGCTGCTGCGCGCGGTCGGCCACCACGTGTTCAGCTTCGCGTTCGCGGACGCGTTCACGTTGCTGACGAGGGTCGCCGCGACAGAGCCGTTGCCCGAGAACTCCTCGAGGACGGTGTTGGTCTGGCTTCCGGACCGCGACCCGAAGGTGTTGCGGGCGATCTCGACGACGCCGGTCTGCAGCATCCGGATGCCGGAACGGGAGGCGCTGGTCGAGAACCCGTCGAAGTGGTTGTCCACGATGGAGACGCGCGAGTCGGCGATGTTCGTGGCGGAGTCGGTCGGCTCGAGACCGTCCCAGTAGACGGCCTGGGTGTTCATGGTCCCCGTTGCGAGGAACTCGTTGTCTGCGATCGTGCCGCCGGTGCCGATGCGCTTGTCGGTGGGGAGCATGATCGCCGCCGCGTTGTCCTGCACATCACCGTTGCCCGACATACCCGTGAAGTCGTTGCCGATGATCTCGAAACTGTCGAGGTTGGCGTAGGCCAGGTCGACCACCGCCTGACGAGCGCGGTAGTAGGGGGCGGAGAACGTGTTGCCGCTGACCTTCAGCGTGCCCACGCTGGCGTACCGGAGGTCGAGGCCGCGGGCGTCCGAAGCGGATGAGCGGTTGATGTTCGGGGCGACGTTGTCGGTGAACTCGAGCTCCGTGATGTGCTGCTCATAGGCCTCGACCGGCGTCGAGGTGCATCCCGCAGCCGTGCTTCCGTTGCACGCACCAGATGCGTCGCTTGCGAGATAGGTGTTGCCGGTGACAGTGAGCCCCTTGACGGGGAACGACGCACTGGTCCCCTCGACCACGCCCCAGTTCCACTCTCTCTCGCTGGAAGCGAAGCCGCTGATCGTGGAGTTCGAGACCGTGATCTCCTCCGCTCCTCCGCGCACGACGAAGAAGCGCTCGGGGTAATAGGTGCCAGTGCGCACATCGAGGTCGTCGAGGGTAACCCGCTGGGCCTTCGGCCCGATGTAGAAGGAGGTCTCCCCCGCCCAGACATCGTCGACAGCGCGGATGGTGATGTCGGGCCCGTTGAGGTGGAACGGAGCGACAGCGAGGTCCCCTGCCCCGGCAGGGTGGATGGTGATCTTGTGCTCCAGGTCGATGGTGACCGGCGCGGTCACCTCGTACACCGCACCGCTGCCGTCGCCACTGGCGTCACCGGCTACCGCACCGTTGGCCGCGGAGAGGGCCGTGGTCCTCATCCGCGTCGCTGTGCTGATCGCGATGTTGCCGCCTGCGAAGTCGGGGTCGACCCCGATGGCCACCTCGCCGGGGGCAGCGTTGAGGGCGTTGGATTCTTCGATGGCCGCGCGCAGCGTGCACGTTCCGACGGTGGACACGCATATGCCGTCTGTGAGGGAGCCCGCAGCACTCTGAAGGCCCAAGGAGTCAACCGACAGCTGGGTCGCCGCCTGGGCCATGTTCGCGATGGCGATCGGTGTGAGCAGTCCCGCTGCGATGGCGAGCGTCACGCCTAAAGCGGTGGCCTTCCGGCGGCGTCCGCTGTCGGTTCTACGAGTTCGCATTTTCAAAGTTCCCCTACTGCGCAGTAGCGCGGCGATGTCCAGGAGTGGCTGACGCTTCTATGACATCTCCGAACGGCGAGGGGCACGCCGGGTTCGAGCGATCCTGAGTGGTGTGCGATCGGAACTTGGGTATTCGTGTGGGCATCCCTGAGTGACTTAGGTGTCACGCGGATGGAGAAACCGCCGGTCGACCGATATTTCTCTGAGCTCTTCGCAACGGACCGAGACGCCCATGACGTGAGCGATCCTCAATCGAACAGGCGGGCCAGCTGTTGCCGGCTCGTCGCGCCCACCTTCCGCATCGACCGATGGATGTGGTTCTCCACCGTGCGTACGCTCAGGTGCAGGCGTTCCGCGATCTGCTGATTGGTGAGCCCTTCCGCCACGTTCGCGGAGACCTCACGTTCCCTTTCGGTGAGTCTGCGAAACAGGCCGGTGCTCTCTTCCCGGTCGAAGGATCCCGGTTGGAAGCGAGCCTCCAGCCACGCCCGCAGCGCGGCGATGCGCGCACTCTCCGGACCACCGGCGCTCTCATCGACGAGCTGAGCGGCGATGGTCAACGCGTGCAGTGCGTGAGTGACACGGCCGGTGGGAACGATGGCTTCGGCGGCATCGATCAGAGCCGTCGCATCCTTCGACGCGAGAGCATCGATGAGATCCTGCTCTGTGCTCAGCGACACCGAATCCGTGTCCGCGACCCACTCGGAGACCTTCTCACCCCGGGCGATGTCCGGGGTGAGTTGGAGGGCCCGCTGTCCGGCGACGCAGGCCGCGTAGATCGCTCCTCGTCGGTAGGCGGAGTCCGCGATCTCCCACAGGATCTCTGCCGCTGCACCCGGATCTTCTCGGGCGATGATTTCCGCTCGCGCCCATCTGACGGACATCAACGGGTAGGCCCCTTCTGGGCTGTCGGCGTCGTTCCGTTCCCGCGGGGACCACCCCGGGATCGTCGGCAAGGGAGCCAGAGCGCACAGGAGCCCGCACCGTGGCGAGTGGGGGAAGGCCGGTGCGTGCCCGATTCCTTGAAAGGTGTCCGCAAGATGCTGCAGCGGGTTCACGTACCCGCGGATGTTCAGAAGAACCCCGACCACGTATCCGCTCGCCCACAGCGCAGGCACGTCCAGCTCTTCCTTCGCCCGCTGGAACTCTCCGACCGCCTCTTCCACAGCTGCGTCGAAGTCGCCCTCGCCGAGGTGGACGAGTGCGATCAGGGCAGCGACGTCGGTGCCCTGCTGGGTTCTGTCGATGTTGCGCGCGAACCTGAGCGCGGCATGCGCGGCCGGGAACAGTCCGCGGGCGGCGAGGACCGCACCACGTGCGATCGCCAGCCGGGCGCGCACCCGCACGGGCAGCACGTCATGATCACCCAGGGTGCCCATGTCCACCTCGTCGACCCGTCCGAGGTCGACCAGCAGCAGCGCTCTCGCCGCGTCTGCGAGTCGCTCGTACGCTCCGTGGCGCGTCGCACCCGTGTCGAGGAGAGCAAGCCCGGCAGGCACATCTCCCTGCACACTCGCGACCCACGACGCCTGCCAAGAGCGGACCTCGGCGACAGCATGTTCGGATCCGGAGTGGGCACGCGAATCTCTCAGGACGGAGTCCACAGTGGGTGCCGCCCCCTCATCAACCCTCATCGCCTCGAGGTACCGCAGGGCTGTTTCCGCGCTCGGAGATTCCTCCCACGCGGACCGGGCATCCTGCACGCGTTCCTGCACCCGTTCACCGATCAGCCGGAGGAACACCGGATCGACGGGGTCCAGCTGCAGCATCGCCGCGGACCGGTCATGCTCGCCCGGCTCGGTCGCGAGCACCGTCATGTCGCGTCGGCCGCGCGGGTCGACGTGGCGGAAGTACTCGGCGATCAACGGCGGGTGCACGGTCAACCATTCCCGGGAGGTCCGCGCCTCCACACGAACGAACTCACGGGACTCCAGGGCGTCCAACACGTGCCCTGGCACCAGTTCCAATGCGCCCTGCCGATGAACCGTGCGGGAAGTGGAGATGAGTGCCAGCGCCCTGTTCTCCTCCACCGTGAGGCTCGTGAGCTGCCGGCGTACGATCCCCTCGAAGGAGGGGCTCCACAGATCCGTAGTGGCCACCCACGCACCGTCGCGGAGGGTGATCAGCCCTTCCACGCGCGCGGCGATCATCATGGTGGTCAGGATGCCGGGCATCCCCCCGGATTTCGCATAGAAGCGCGTCACGGTGCGCGGCTCCATCGCCGCTCCCAGGAGCTTGTGGGCCAATGCCCGTGTCTCATCGATGGTGAAGTGCGGAATGCGCACAGTCACCGGCGCGTCTCCGGGCGACAGCGGCAGCCGAGCATTCGGCCGGGTGCCGTGGTGCAGAAGGTCATGCACCGCAACGAACTGCACGCGAGAGTGGGCGCTGACACTGCTGAGCGCCGCCCAGCTGTCGACGTCCAACCGATACCAGTCGTCGATGAGGATGACGGTCTGCCGCGCTGCGACCATGCTCTCCACCGCCATGAGGTCTGCGCGCGGTCGAGTCGGGTCTCCCCCCGATTTGCGCGCCGTGCGCAGTGCCTCCGACAACGCGTTGACATGCTGCGCGTCCGCCAGGTCGGGCGGCCGCAGCACCAGACACTGCCACCCTGCTTCCCGCAACGCTTCAGCCAGCTGAGTGAGAAGGACGGTGCGGCCACTGCCGACCCGACCGACGAGGTCCACGTCGAGGCCGTGCGCAAGGTAGGCGACGACCATCGAGACCTGGTTCTCACGCCCGATCGTGCCGGTCATGGCTCGTGCACCCCCGCCGGCATCAGTGGCGGCAACCCGCAGCAGCCCCCGGGCAATCGATGAGTAGTTGCATATCCCACAATGCTCCCTCCGATCCCGCCGCAGCGCACTCTGTCGCCCCAGGGGGAGGCTATCCGCGCCGACGGAGCACTCACCTCCACCTGCACCGTTCCTGAGTAGCCGGGGCGCAGGTTAAGCAGCACGAGGACTGAAGTGAGCACTCGGAGGAGTTTCGAGCGCATCGAGCGCTCGGAACGGCAGTAGTCGGGTGCGTGAACGGCGCCGTGTCTCGGAACCGGCTTTCCGCACCACCGCCGAGCGAGCGGAATGAAGACGCCGCCATCGACCGGGGAATGGTCGCCCGTCCCAGATGGACGGTGAATGGCGGCGTCTCAGCTAGCTAGCTTCTGCCCGAGTTGGGGTGCTCGAGCGTGTCTCAACGATCGCAGCAGGCGTGGCCGGATTCGAGTGTTTCCACGTCGATTGAGTACCGGCGAAGCGCCACCCCCGGTCCGATACGTCGAACCTCAGTGTTCGTGACCCATCCGACGCCCTGCCCGCATGGCTGCATCACGACGATCTCAGCCCTTCTTGACACGCACTGAACACGCGTTTAGTCTGCTGTACATGCGTTCAGCTTCGGATGATCTCACTGCTCGGGCACGGATCCGCGATACCGCCATCGCCGCCTTCGCCCGTGATGGGTACGACGCCGCGAGCCTGCGCGCGATCGCCAGAGAGGCCGGCGTCAGCCCCGCGCTGATCGTGCATCACTTCGGCGACAAGAACGCCCTGCGCACGGTGTGCGACGACTACGTCGTCGGCGTCTTCATCGACGAGGATCACGACCTCATCGTGGCGCCCACCCGCGACCGCATCCGCACCGCTCTGCACGACCTCGAGCGCTACGGCCCCTACATCGACTACCTCGCGCGGATGCTGGTCGACGGCTCGCCCGCCGCCGATCGGCTGTTCGACAGCTTCCTCTCCAACACTCGCGATGTGCTGGCCGAACAGCGCGACGCCGGGATGCTCGAACCGATGAGCGATCCCGAGATGACGACCCTGCTGCTGACGCTGATCGGCCTCGGACCCGTCGTGATGCGCGCCCAGATCGCCCGCACACTCGGGATGGATCAACTGAGTCCGGCGGGGCTCCTGCGCACAACGCTGCCGACGCTCGAGCTGCTCACCCACGGCATCTATTCGACGACCGCACTGCTCGACGGCGCGCGAGACGCACTCGCGGCCGAGGGGCACACCCCGGGAGGAGACGCATCATGACCGACACCATCGAGATCGAACGCCTGCACAAGCGCTACGGCAGTCGCATCGCGCTGCACGAGCTCGACCTGCACGTGCGCCCAGGCACCGTGTTCGGGCTCATCGGACCCAACGGCGCCGGCAAGACGACGACGCTGCGCACACTCGTCGACGTCATCCGCCCGTCATCCGGCTCGGTCCGCGTCCTCGGCGAGGACCCCAGACACGGCGGCGCGGCGTTACGGCGTCGCATCGGCTACGTGCCGGGCGAGCTGCACCTCGAAGGTCGATCGAGCGGGCACCGGATGCTGTCGTTCTACGCCCAGGTGTCCGGATCCCGCGACGCCACCGCGACCCTGCGCACCGGCCGCGAGCTGGCCGACCGTCTCGGCGTCGACCTGTCGCGCCCCGTGCGCACGCTGTCGAAGGGCAACAAGCAGAAGATCGGGCTGATCCAGGCGTTCATGCACCGCCCAGAGCTGCTGATCCTCGACGAACCCACCAGCGGCCTCGACCCACTGGTGCAGCGCGAGTTCCTGCAGATGGTGCGCGAGGCGAAGGACTCAGGGCAGACCGTACTGCTGAGCTCTCACGTGCTCAGCGAGATCCAGCAGACCGCCGACGAGGTCGCGGTGCTCGCGAACGGCCGGGTCGTCGCCGACGGCGACGTCGCCTCCCTGCGCCTGGGGTCGATCCGCCGGGTGCGCGCCGAGATCTCGACGATGGATGCCGCGATCACCCGCGCCGACTTCGACCGTGTGCCGGGGCTCACCGGAGTCGAGGTGCGCGATGCCGACGGCATCCTGCTGCTGTCTGGCACGGTCGACGGCGCCATCGACCCGTTCATCAAGGTGCTCGCCCGGTTCGAGGTGCGCGACCTGACGGTCGAAGAGCCCGACCTCGAAGAGTCCGTACTGCGCCTGTACGGCTCCCCTGCGGCGAGCGCGGGCGTGCCGCCGAGCGCGGCGGCCCCCACGGACGCAGCACCGCCCACGGACGCGCCCCCGACGAGACGCACCCGCCGCGACAGGAAGGCGCAGCGATGAACGGCATCCTGCCGGTGTTCCGGCGCAACCTGCGCGAGTCGTGGCGCAGCCTTCTCGGGTGGACCATCGGCATCGCCGCCGTGCTGTTCCTCTATCTGCCGCTGTATTCGAGTCTCGGCGGCGACGGTCAGCTCGAGGCGATGATCTCTTCGCTGCCCAAGGAGCTCGTCGACACTCTCGGATACGACCAGATCTCGACGGGCGCCGGATACGCGCAGAGCACGTTCTTCGGCCTGATGGGCTTTCTGCTGCTGACGATCGCGGCGGTGATCTGGGGATCCGCGGCCATCGCCGGTGCTGAAGAGAGCGGGCGAGCCGAACTCGACCTCGCGCACGGCATCGGCCGCAGCCAGTACGCCCTCGAGTCGGCTCTCGCCGTGCTGATCAGGCTGCTGTGGCTCGGCATCTTCGCGGGGCTCGTGGTCTGGGCACTGAACGGCCCGTCCGACCTCGGCATCGACGGCGGAAACCTCGTGGGGGCGAGCGCTGCGCTCACCGGACTCGCCTTCCTCACCGCATCCGCCGCCCTGCTGGCCGGCGCGGCGACCGGCCGGCGCATCTGGGCGACCGGGGTCGGCGGGGGCATCGCCGTGCTCGGCTACATCCTGCAGGCGCTGGCGAAGCAGTCGAAGGATCTCGAGTGGCTGAACGCCTTCTCGCCCTACGCGTGGGTCTACCACCGACCGCCGCTCTCCGAGGGCGTCGACCTCGGCGGCGTCGCTCTGACCTGGGGCCTGGCGCTCGTGTTCGTCGTCGCCTCGGCCCTCGCGTTGCGGGCTCGCGACCTCCGTGGCTGACACCCCTCGCTCCGACTGCCCCTTGCGGAGGTAACACGATCGACACAGAATGGTCATCGAATAGATCAAATTGATCTGTTTGATTGGTGCAACGACGCACCCGAGGGAGATCCGCATGACCCTGACCATCGCCGGCTTGCAGCACGACGGCGTCCCCGGCGATGTCGACGCGAACCTCGCGATCATCGCCGACGCCGCTCGACAGGCCGTCGCGCAGGGCGCACGTGTGCTCGTGACCCCCGAGATGTTCGTGACCGGCTACAACATCGGCGCCCGACTCGCGCCCCTCGCGGTGCCGGAGCTGGTCGACCGGGTCGCGGCCGTGGCGGTCGAGACCGGGATCGCCATCATCGCCGGCCTGCCAGAGCAGCACCCCGACGGCGGGATCACGAACTCGCTGGTCGTGATCGACCGCGACGGCACCGAGCTGCTCCGGTACCGCAAGACGCATCTGTTCGGCGACCTCGACCGCAGCCTCTTCGTGCAGGGCTCCACCCTGCCGAGCACATTCGAACTCGACGGGGTGACCCTGTCGGTGCTCATCTGCTACGACGTGGAGTTCCCCGAGACGGTGCGCGCAGCGGCGCTCGACGGGGCGGATGCCGTCATCGTGCCGACCGCGCAGATGGAACCGTACGCCCACATCGCCGAACGACTCATCCCCGTGCGCGCGTGGGAGAACCAGATCCACGTCGTCTACATCAACCGCGTCGGCGACGAAGGCGATCTGACCTACGTCGGCCGCAGCAGCATCGTCTCGCCGGACGGCACCACCCTCGCCGCCCTCGGCCCCGCAGAGACCGGACTCCTGATCGCCACGATCGATCCCGAGACCACCCGGCGCGCCCGTCGTGAGAACCCGTATCTCGCCGACCGTCGCACCGACCTGTACTGAACTCCTCGCCCGCATCCGCCCCGGATGCTCCGTCGAAAGTGACCTCATGACCGTCTCCCCCCTCGCCGAGCCACGCCAGCGCCTCGACGGCCAGCTCGGCACCGGCGCCATCGTCTTCATGGTGATCGCCGCCGCGGCACCCCTCACCGTGATCGGCGGCAACGTCCCGATCGCGATCGGCGCCGGCAACGGCCCCGGCGCGCCGATCGGCTTCGCCCTCGCCGCCGTCATCCTGCTCGTGTTCTCGGTCGGATTCGTCACCATGACGCCGTTCGTCAAAGAGGCCGGCGCCTTCTTCTCCTACGTCACAGCCGGTCTCGGCTCCCGACTCGGCCTCGGCTCCGCCTTCACCGCGCTGGTCGCGTACACCGCGATCCAGGTCGGCATCTACGGCTACATGGGGTGGGCGGTCGACGACCTCGTCACCTTCTTCGGCGGGCCGAGCCTGCCGTGGTGGCTGTACTCGTTCGCGACGATGGCGATCGTCGCGGTGCTCGGGTACCGGCACATCGACCTCAGCGCCAAGGTCCTCGGCGTCGCGCTGGCTCTCGAGATCCTGGTCGTTGTCGTGCTCGACGTCGTGATCTTCGCGACCGGCGGAGCCGAGGGCATCGCGCTCGAGACGTTCGACCCGACCTATGTGTTCTCCGGAGGCATCGGGGTGGCCGTGCTGTTCGCCCTCACCGGCTTCATCGGCTTCGAGGCGACCGCCGTCTTCCGCGACGAGGCGAGGTCTCCCGAGCGGACCATCCCACGGGCCACGTATCTCGCCGTGATCATCATCGGGGTCTTCTACGCCGTCTCGTGCTGGGCACTGGTGACGGGAGTGGGTGCAGGCAACGCCGTGGCCGTCGCGCAGCAGACCCTCGCCGGCGAAGGCAACATGCTCCTCGACACCACGACCCAGTACCTCGGCCCGATCATGCGCGACGTCGTGCAGGTCCTCCTCATCACCAGCCTGTTCGCCTGCGTGCTCTCGTTCCACAACGTGATCGCCCGCTACCAGTTCACGCTCGCCCAGAAGTCGGTGCTGCCCGCACGGCTCGGCCAGCGCCACGCATCCCACCACTCCCCGGCGTTCTCGTCGCTGGTGCAGACCGTCACGGCGGCGATCATCCTGACCGTCCTCGCGCTGTTGGGCCTCGATCCCCTCGTCGGTGTCTTCGGCTCCATGGCCGGCGTCGCCACCGTCGGCATGGTGCTCCTGATGCTCACGACCTCGGTCGCCGTGCTCGTGTTCTTCGCCCGGCGGCCCGAGCTCGCGGCCGGCCGCGCGGGCAGGGCACGGGTCTTCCCCGTGCTCTCGGTGATCGGACTCGTGCTCGCCCTGTGGCTCGTCCTCTCGAACTTCACCCTGGTCACCGGCGGCAGCGTCGCCGTGAGCACGGCCCTCGCGCTCATCCCCGTGATCGCGATGGTGGTCGGTATCGTGTGGGGCAAGCGGTTCTCGCTCGACGCCGACACCGTCGACGGCACCGCCGCATCGGGCCGCGCGGAGGAGAGCGCGGCGCGCTGATCCGGACTCCCGGGTCGCGACCGATGCCGACCTGAGAGACGAGCGCGAACGATGGATCTGGCCTCCCCGGCACTCGGTGCGATCCGCCGCACCACCGCCGTCGACACCGTCCGCGCCCGTATCTCGCTCGCTGTCGAGCTCGGCATGCTCGCCCCCGGGCAGCGACTCCCCGGCACGGATGACACCGCTCGCGCGTTCGAGGTGAGCGAGATGACCGTGCGTCGCGCATATCGTGCGCTCAGTGCAGAGGGCGTCGTGGTGCGGCGACCGGGCCATGCGGGCGGCACCTTCATCGCCGACGCGCCCGTGGTCGGCACGGTGGTCGAGATCGACGCCTACCGCGCCGACGCCGCACACGTGCACGCGCTCATCGACCAGCGCGCGGTGCTCGAAGCCGGCCTCGCGGCGCGTGCGAGCAGTGCCCCCGACGAAGGCGCGCTCGCGCGCCTCGACGAGCTGGTCGACGAGATGCGCACCACGTCCGACTGGACCGGGTTCCGCACGGCCGACGCCGCCTTCCACGATGCGCTGGCCGGGATGGCGGGGGCCGCGGGTGCCGCCGAGCTGCACCACCGCGTCACGCACGAGCTGTACGCCTACTTCATCCCGTATCGGATCGACTATCTGCGGGCGTCGAACGAGGAGCACGCGCTTCTCGTCGATGCGCTCCGCTCGGGCGATGCCGCCGCCGCCAGTCGCCTGGCGTTCGATCACGTCGCCGAACTGCACGGCTCGATGTACGTCGGACAACCGCGCATCTGACGTTCCTCGGCCGCCCTTCCGTCTCGGCGCTTCCCCGCGCCGCCCCGGACACAACTTCGGACACGGTTTCGGACACAGCTTCGGACGGTGCCCGTCGACACACCGCCGTGCAGCCCCTCGTACCGGCCTGCCCGCCTCGGCATCCGAAGCCGTGCCCGCGACGGGGACCGGGGCCGGGCCGGGCCAAACCCCCACCAGCACCGCCGATCCGGGGTCAGTTTCGCACCGCACCGTACATGCGGGGTCAGTTTCGCACCGCAATGCGGCCTTTCGGATGCGGAACTGACCCCGCACGCACGGAGGCCCGCACGGACTCCGGCACAGGGCCCGGCACGGGCTCCCGGCCCGCGACGCGGACGAAAAGGTGTTGACACGACCAAGGTTAGGTGGTTACCTAGTCGAGTAACTAACCCACTAACCGCAGCGGAGGACTCGTGATCGAAGAAGGCAAGCCGCTCTTCCTCCAGATCGCCGAGCAGATCGAGGACTCGATCCTCGACGGCTCACTCACGGAAGAAGCTCAGGCCCCGTCGACGAACGAGCTCGCCGGCTTCTACCGGATCAACCCCGCAACAGCAGCGAAGGGAGTCGCCATGCTCACCGAAAAGGGAGTGCTGTACAAGCGCCGCGGCATCGGCATGTTCGTCGCCACCGGCGCGAAAGACCTGCTCCTCGGCGAGCGCCGCGCCGCCTTCGCCGACCGCTACATCGACCCGCTCCTCACCGAGGCCCGCACGTTGGGGCTCGGCCCGGACGACCTCGCCGCACTGCTCCGCGAGCGCGCGGCCCAGGAACCGCAGACATCGCAGACACCACAGACATCGCAGACAGAAGGGAAGAACCCCGCATGACCGCCGTCATCGAGGTGCATAACCTCACCAAGCACTACAAGGAGAAGAACGCGCTCGACAACGTGTCGCTCACCCTCGAGGGCGGCGCGATCTATGGACTGCTCGGTCGCAACGGGGCGGGCAAGACCACGCTCATGTCGATCCTGACCGCGCAGAACTTCGAGTCGTCGGGCACCGTGCGCGTGTTCGGCGAGCACCCGTACGAGAACACCCACGTGCTCAACCGGATCTGCTTCGTGCGCGAGAGCCAGAAGTACCCGGACGACGCGTACCCGCGTCACGCATTCAAGGCAGCGAGCCTGTTCTTCCGCAACTGGAGCCAGGATCTCGCCGACGAGCTGATCGAGCAGTTCCAGCTGCCGATGAAGCAGACGATCAAGAAGCTCTCGCGCGGCCAGCTCTCGGCCGTCGGGGTCATCATCGGCCTCGCCTCGCGCGCCGAGCTGACGTTCTTCGACGAGCCCTACCTGGGTCTCGACGCCGTCGCCAGGCAGATCTTCTACGACCGTCTGCTCGAGGACTACGCCGAGCACCCGCGCACGATCATCCTTTCGTCGCACCTGATCGACGAGGTGTCGAACCTCATCGAGAAGGTCATCGTGATCGACAACGGGCAGATCCTGCTCAATGAAGACACGGATGCCGTGCGCGACCGCGCTGTCACCGTGATCGGCGATGCGACCAAGGTCGACGCGTGGGCATCCGACCGCGAGGTGCTGCACCGGGAGGCCCTCGGCCGAGTCGCCTCCGTCACCGTGCTCGGCACGCTGTCTGCCGCCGAGCGCGCCGAGGTCACGGCATCCGGTCTCGATCTCGCTCCGGTGTCGCTGCAGCAGCTGATCGTGCGTCTCACCCAGAAGGCCGAGGCGGGCTCTGCCACCAGAGGCTCAGCCGCGAAAGAGGAGGTCCGCTGATGCGACGCACACTCAACGTCATCCGCCTGCAGCTGATCAACCGGCAGACGTTCATCTGGGTGCCGCTGATCATCCTCGGCTCCGCGGTGGTCATCTCGATACTCATCTACGCGATGATCCCGACCGAGGGCCCGAAGTACGGCGGCGGCGGCCAGGCTCCGCTCTGGTACTTCTTCGCCATCGGCCTCTCGGCGATGACACTGACCTTCCCGTTCTCGCAGGCCATGAGCATCACCCGGCGCGACTTCTTCTTCGGAACCATGCTCACGGCGATCCTGGGCAGCGCGTTCCTGGGGATCGTGTTCCTGATCGGCGGCGGCATCGAGACGCTGACCAACGGATACGGCATCAACGGCTACGTGTTCTACCTGCCGTGGCTGTGGGAGGCGGGTCCGCTGGGGGCGTTCACCGTGTACTTCGCCCTCGCCCTCTTCCTGTTCGTCGTCGGCTTCACCGGGGCGACGATCTACAAGAGCTGGGGGCCCACCGTGCTCACCATCGCGAGCGTCGGTCTGGGCCTCATCCTCGTCGGACTCGCCTTCCTCGCCACGAGACTCGAGCTGTGGGATGAGGTGTGGCGGGGGATCCTCGACGCCGGCGCGCTCGGACTCGCCCTGTGGGGCCTCGTCGCGACCGCGGTGCTCGCGGGCATATCGTTCCTCGCCTTCCGCAGAGCCATCCCCTGATCACTCGGTGATCACTCGGCGCCGGTCGCTCCTCACGGGGCGGCCGGCGTCGTCGCGTTCCGACCGCTACCTGCCCTCACCGCCGGATGCAACCAGGTGCGAGGACGGATGCCGAACGGCTAGCGTCATCCCTTCGGGGAGGATGACGAGAGGATGCCGTGACGAACATCAGAACCCGAGTGCGCGCGCGCCGCCCTGGCATCGTGCGCTCGCTGCGCGAGGCGGTCGACCCTGCCAGGCTGCTGCTCGTCGCCAAGACCGCACTGGCGGTCGGGCTCGCGTGGCTGATCGCTCCGCACACGCCCGGAGTCACCGACGAGTACCCGTATTACGCACCGCTCGGCGCGCTGGTCAGCATGTATCCGACACTGATGGGGTCGGTGCGGTCGGGCCTGCAGACCCTGCTCGGACTCGCCACCGGCATCGCCCTGGCGGCAGTCGTCGTGCTGACCGTCGGCCCGACGTGGTGGTCGATCCCTGTCGTGGTCGGCGTCGGCGTGCTGGTCTCGGGCACCGGCTGGTTCGGCGTCGGACGCGAATACGTGCCCATGGCCGCCCTGTTCGTGCTGATCGTCGGCGGCCAGAACGCCGACGAGTACTCGCTCGGCTACCTCGTGCAGATGGGGGTCGGAGTGATCGTCGGGTTCATCGTGAACCTGGTGATCGCTCCCGCGCCGCTCACTCTCGCCGCCGCGGCGAAGGTCGACGCCTTCCGCACTCAGCTGAGCGAGCACCTGCACGACATCGGATCGGCCGTCTCGGAGTCCTGGCCCCCGGAGCACGAGACGTGGGCCGACGATGCGTCATCGCTCGCCGACACGACGTCAGAGCTTCGCACCGCGCTGTCTGACGCCGACGACAGCCGGCGAGGCAACCCGCGCGCTTTCGGGCGCCGCGGAGAGACGCAGCACATCCACGCCGAACTCGCGCGCCTCGATCGCATCGCGCACCTGATCCGCGACATCTCCGACGAGACCGCCGACACCATCTGGGATCGCCCGGGCGCGCTCGAACTGGATGCGGCGCTGCCCGAACCGCTCTCGGCCGCGTGCCACGCGGTCGCCGAGGTCATCGCGCAGCAGGATCCGCTCACTCCCGCAGATCACCGCGCTCGCGGGGAGGCCGCCCGCGCGATCAGGCTGCTGCTCGAGACCGTCGACGACCGCACGATCGATGTGCGGCGGTCGATGGGCCCCGGCGTGCTCGCGGCCATGCAGCTGCGCCGCATCCTCATTCTCAGCGGCCATCGGGAGCCGGAAGAGGAGCCGGAAGAGGAACCGGAGGACGAGGGGGCGTAGCCCTCAGATCGTGTCGTCAGCGGCGACGAGGTCGATCTGCCAGAACCGCCCCTCCGCGTCATCGTCGTCATGCGCGGCTTCGGCCTCGGCCACCGCCTTGTCGAAGATCTCCATGACCCCCGTGAACTCCGCCTCGGTGAGCCGGGTCGTCCGCTGCTGGAACACGGCGTGGATGCCCGAGGCTCGCCCGCCGTAGTAAGCGGGCGACCACGCGATGACACGCTGGAGAAGGTCCTGATGCTCGGCGGCCAGGGCGCGCACGACGGCACCGCCGAGCTCCTCGTCGGCCACCGGGTGGTCGGGGTCGCCCACGCTCATCGCGCCCTTCACGGGCGCCCAGACCCGGTCGCGACGATCTCGGGCATGTTCCGGCGCCTCGACGATGAGGCCCGCGTCAGCAAGAGTGCGCAGGTGGAAGCTGACGCTGTTCGCGGCGACGTCGAGCTCGGCGGCGATGTCGGCCGCGCGCATGTGATCGCGGCGGGCCAGCAGTCGAAGGATCTGTCGCCGCAGCGGATGCGTGTAGGCCTTGAGCATGGCCGTCGTCATCCATACGGGATCTTCGCCGTGACTGCCCTCGCTCATGGTCAGATTCTACTCGCACGAATCATTGCGCAAGAGTAGTTGCGCAAGTCCTCTTGCGGAACTACTCTCGACAGCATGACGACGACCGTGACCGAACCCCACCGGCTCTGGCGGAACACCCGGTACCTGACCTGGCTCGTGAGCGACACGAGCAAGGGCCTCGCTGCGACGCTGTTCGCCTTCGCGATCCCGCTGCTCGCCCTGGTGGTCACCGACGACCCTGCGCAGGCGGGCATCATCGGCAGTGCGGGCATGGTCGCGCGGCTGGTCCTCACACTCGCCGGCGGCATCCTCGCCGATCGACACCGGCGCATCCTGCTCATGCTCATCGGCTCGCTGATCGGCATCCTGCTGGCTGGGGCCTTCACGGTGCTGGCCCTCGCCGAGGCTCTCACCTTCGGCACCCTGCTCGCGGCGAACGTGCTGCTGGCCGCGCGCAGCGGACTCTTCGACGTGGCCGGCGAGAGCGCGATCAAGGAGATCGTGCCCGACGACGCGATGGGCAGGGCTCAGGCGGCGAACCAGGGGCGGGATGCCGCGCTGCAGCTGGCCGGAGGCCCCCTGGGTGGAGTGCTGCTCGGTGTCGGCGGCTGGCTGGTCGGCCTCGTCATGACGCTCTGCCACACCGTCGCGGCGGTGACGGCGTGGATGCTGCAGCGCGAGGCGCGTCGCGCCGGAATCGCGGACACGCGGGCGGAGGCCGAGACCGCGACCGCGCGGGCCAGGACGAGCGCCTGGGCCGAGATGCGAGAGGCGTTCGCCTGGCTGTTCTCGCGGCCGGACCTCGGCGGCGTGCTCGTCATCATCACGATCATCAACCTCGGCTTCAACGCAGCGATCACGACCGTCATGTATTCACTCCAGCAGGCCGGATACTCGGAGCTGCTGATCGGCTCGCTCGGCGCGGGGGTCGGCGCGGTCATGCTCGCCGGCGCCCTCGTGGCGCCCCTGCTCGTGCCCCGCATCCGCACCGGGGTGCTCGCGATCGCCGGCCTCGCGGGTGGCGCCGTCGGCACCGTGCTGCTCGCAATGGTGACCGAGCCCTGGGCGATCATCGTCGTGATGGGCGCCTCGGTGGTGCTGCTTCCGGCGCTCAACGCGGGCATGATGGGCTACTTCATGGTCGCGACGCCGACCGAGCTGCTGGGTCGAGCCAACAGCGCGGCAGGCGTGATGGGAATGGGCGCCATGCCGCTCGCGCCGTTGATCGCCGGTTTCGGCCTCACGTGGATCGGCCGCGAGTGGACGATCCTCGTCTGCGCCGCGCTCTGCATCGTCGCCGTCGCGCTCGCACTCGGCAACCGCGCGCTGCGCGCTCTGCCCGTCGAATCCCGCTGGGCCGAGCACGCGAAGCAGTACGAAGTGATTTGAGCCGCACCCCTCCTCACTTCGAGTCGCGCGAGTGAACCCACATCCAGGCCGGATGCGGGCATTCACGTGAGGTGAATGACCGGGACGGTGGCCGATGTCGGCGCCTCTGCGTAGGATCGGCGGCACGCGCACATGACCTGAGGAGACGACGATGTCCGCCATGCAGATCACCGAGAAGCCACTCCCCTACGTCCGTCTCGCGGCACTGACCGAGACCGTCGCCTCGCAGCCCGAGGTCGCGGCCGTGGTGGGTCCGCTGTTCGACCGGGTGGCCGACGTCCTCCGTGATGCAGGGGCGACGCCGGGACTCCCCATCGCCGAGTACGACATGAACAAGCACGGGGTGCGAATCACGGTCGGGTTCGTCTACGACGGCCCCGCAATCGACGGGATCGTCATCGTCGAGCTGCCGGCCGTCGAGTCGGCGTTCACGGCAACGCACCTGGGCACCATGGAGACGATCGACGACAGCTGGGACGCGGTGAACCAGGCGATCACCGCGCAGGGAGCGACGGCAGAGGGCGCAAGCCGCGAGGTCTACCTGCAGTCCGAGTCCGAAGATCAGGCAGATTGGATCACTGAGCTGCAGCAGCCGGTCACCCGGAGCTGACCGGCTCAGGCCTGCCCCGTCAGAGCGCTCCGGCGAGCGCGGCGATGCCGACGATCACCGAGACCAGCGCGAGCACCAGGGCGATCGCGATCAGCACGGCGTGCACCTTCAAGAACGTCGTGGCCTTGCCGTCGGCATCCCGAGCACGGGGGTCGGTCGCGACGCGCTTGTAGAAACGGGGCCACACCAGCACGTTGAACGCGGCGTTGAGGAAGAGGACGACGGCGAGAACGATCACCTCTCCACGCTAACCCCTCCGAAAAAATACCCAGTCCATGTATCAGCAAGCTCTTGCCGTGCTCCTGACTGATGTGATCACAATGGGACTCATGATCGACGGCGCACCCGACGGCGCCGGCCTCGATCCTGCACCGGACGACGGCGCGGCCCGCTGGAGGCGAGCCGCCGAATTCTTCGACGCATGGCGGGACGGCGACAGCCGCGCGATGGACGACCTCGTGCGGCTGATGACCCCTGTGCTCTGGCATGTCGTGCGGGCCTACGGACTCGAGCGCACCCTGGCCGAAGACGTGATCCAGACGACCTGGCTGCAACTGGTTCGGGGACACCGCTCGATCACCGACCCGAAGGCGGTCTCGGCCTGGCTCACCACCACCGCACGCCGCGAGGCGTGGCGGGCCGGCAAGGCTCACAACAGAGTCGACACCACGGAGTCGGATGCTCTCGACGCGCTGCTTCCTGAGCAGCAGTCGGCCGAGCATCACGCCACCGTCGGAGACGAGAACCGCCGCCTCTGGGCCGCGGTGCATCGCCTCGCCGATCGATGCCAGCGCCTGCTGCGTGTGATCGCCTTCGAGGAACGACCGGATTACGCCCGCCTCGCCGCCGACCTCGCGATGCCCGTCGGCAGCATCGGCCCCACCCGTCAGCGCTGCCTCGCGAAGCTGCGCGACCTGCTCGACGCACCGACACCACGAACGGACGGCAGCTCATGAGCGAGAACGACGGCGCCAACGGCGGCGACAACCACGAAGATGCCGAGCTGTTCGCGCAGCTGCGTTCGCTCTGGCGCGGCGTCGACCCGATGCCCGCCGCACTGATCGATCGCATGATCGCGACCGTCGCGGCCGAGGGTCTGTTTGAGGAGTACGCGCTGCTCACCCTCATCGACGAGCCGCTCGGTGCCGTGCGCGGCGACGCCGACGCATTGACCCTGCAGTTCAGCGACGGCACCACCAGCATCCTGCTGCACGTCACCCGCACCGCGACCGGCGCGCATCGCGTCGACGGCTGGGTCGATTCGACATCGGGTGCGATCGAACTCGTGCAGGGCGAGCGCATCCGCACGACGACGGCCAACGACACAGGTCGCTTCGTGTTCGACGACGTGCCAGACGGACTCGCTCTCGTGCGCCTCACCACCACGGTCGGCGACCAGGAGCGAACAGTGTCTACCCCGCAGTTCGAGTTGTGACCCGCCGCGGGATGACCCGCGCACACCGCGGGGCGACCCGCACAGACCACCGCCAGGCGACTCCCGCACCTCGCAGGATCTCCCTCACGGAACGCGGGGTATCCCGCACACACTGCGGGGCATCCCGCACACACTGCGGGGCATCCCGCACAGGACGCGGGTCCGCCCGCGAGGAGAGGACCGACGATGGAGCAGCCCAGAGGGTGGAGCTGGCAGGACCGAGCTGAGGGGTCGATCAGGCGGGGGACGGCGCTGGATCCGTCGGTCGAGCCCGTCGACGGCATCAGGGCTTTTCCCACGGCGTATCTGCAGGAGCGCCTGCTGATCACGCAGGATCAGGAGAACGGCCAGGAGGCTTACGACCAGGAGATCCGCGAGCTGCGCGACGCGGCCGGCTCGTTCGGCTGGAATCTCGAGATCGAATCAAGGGATGCTGTCCGCGCCGCCGCTCCGCTGGTCCCAGGAGTGCCCGGCTTCCTCCGTGCCCGTCTGACCACCCCTGATGAGCCGACCCGCGGCGAGTCCCCGGTGCCGCCCGATGCCTGGCGCGTGCTGCAGCGCGCCCGCCGCAGCTCCGGTACGCCGATGACGAGGACCAGCCTCGAGCACGTGCTGTCGATCGACCCGGTCGGGCTCAATCCGTTCAGCCGCACGAATCCCTTCAGCCGCACCAACCCGTTCAGCCGCACCAACCCGGTGCGCGGCGCGGGCGGAGGAGCCGGCGGCAGCGACGACTACCTCGAGCCGGGGCGCGGCGCACGACAGCCGGTCGCCTGGCTCGGCCCCGCACCCCAGCGCACCTCCGCTCCGAAACGCGGTCGCCGCCCGGTGGTGGCGGTGCTCGACACCGGATGCGGTGTCCACGACTGGCTGCCCGACGACATCGTCACCCGGCACATCGAGCTCGACGGCGTGCCGGTCGGGCTCACGGACGACGCCGACCCCGAGCGCTACCCCGACCTGTACGGGCAGCTCGACGGCGAGATCGACGCGGTCGCCGGGCACGGCACGTTCATCGCGGGCATCATTCGCCAGACGGCGCCGGATGCCGACATCCTCTCGATCCGCATGGCCGGTGCGCTCGGCGTGATCGACGAGAGCACGTTCCTGACGACCGTCGCGCAGGTCGTCGAGCTGCTGCGCCGACACCGCGAAGACCCCTCGACCGGGCATCCGATCGACGTCCTGAACCTGTCGCTCGGCTATTACCACGAGACCCCGGTCGACGGTCAGTTCAGCAAGACTCTCAACGCGCTGCTCACCACGGCACGGGAGCTCGGATGCGTGGTCGTGTGCTCGGCGGGCAACGACGCGATCGACCGGCCGTCGTTCCCGGCATCCCTCTGGCCATGGCCCGGTGCCGACAACGGCATCCCGCGCGACAAGGACGCCCCGCACGTGTCGGTCGGCGCCCTCAACCCCTCGGCACGCTCGGTCGCACTGTTCTCGAATGTCGGCCCCTGGGTGCAGGTGTACGCGCCCGGCGCCGCCGTGGTCAGCACCTCACCGGCGTTCGTCGGAGGCGAGCAGGCGAGTACCAGAGCGGACGTCGACGGACTGCGCCGCGAGACGATCGACCCCGACGACTACCGCGGCGGCTTCGCGATCTGGAGCGGCACGTCGTTCTCGGCACCGTATGTCGCGGGGCGCATCGCCGCTCAGCTCGGCACGGTGCCTCCGCAGGGGGTGAAGGCGGATGCCGCGGCCAAGGCCGTCGCCGCCGTGCTGAAGACCCTTCCGACGCCGGTCGAGCGAGTGTAGCCGCGGCCGGATGGCTGAGGATCCCCCGGATGACTGACCGAACAGGGGCCGTTCGGCGGCCATCCGGGCATCGGTCAGCCATTCGGCCCAGGTCATCCACCCGGATCCAGAAAGCCGAATGCGGCCGCAAGCCTTCCCTGAGGCCTGATATACCGCCATTCTGGTGAAGTGCCACTGTCTGCTCTCGAGCTGCATCAGCGCGGCGTCGACGCAGCCAACTCCCGACGGTTCGCGCAGGCGCGGCGCGCGCTGACGACCGCATCCGCGCGCACCGACGACGACGATCTGCGCACACGCATAGACGGGACCATGGCCTATGTGCTCGCGCAGACGGGCGAGCCCGCCGAGGCCGAGCGGCTGTCGCGCGAGGCACTGTCGCGACCGGGGCTCAGCGCCGAGACCGTCGCCCTCGCGAACGGGCAGCTCGGCACGCTGCTCATGCACGGCGGTCGCCTCGATGAGGCGGACGGGTTCCTGACGCGGGCGATCGACGGTCTCGACGACGGGTCGATCGAGAGCGCGAACCTGCTGATGAGCCGAGCGATCGTCAGCATGCAGCGGCACCGGCTCGACGACTGCTCGGCCGACCTGCAACGAGCGATCTCCGCGTACGAGGCGCACGGGGCAGACGCACCGCTCGCCGAAGCCCGCCACAACCTCGGCTATGCCGCACTGCTCGGTGGCGACCTCGTCACCGCGCTCGGGCTGATGACCCGATCGCGGCCGATCCTCGCCGCCACGAGCGACCTCGCCGCGGCGATCAGCGACCTCGACCGCGCCGAGGTGCTGCGCGACGCCGGCCTCACGACAGAGGCCGAAGAGCTGCTCGGCGCGGTCGCGGTGCTGTTCGGTGCCCAGCGGATGCGGCAGGCGCGAGGCGAAGCCGAGTTCCACCTCGCCCGGTCGCTGCTGCGGCACGACGCCCGTTCTGCCGAGCGTGCCGCAGCGACCGCATCCCGTCGCTTCGCCGCCCTCGGGAGTGAGGGCTGGGCTGCCCGCGCCGAGGCGGTGCGACTCGAAGCCCGACTGCTCGCCCACCCGAAGGCGGCGCCGAACGCCGACGACTTCGCGCGCACCGCCGCAGCGCTCGCCCGCGGAGGATTCCGCACCGAGGCCACCGCCCTGACCCTCACGGCACGCCTCGCTGGCGGGGGGCGACTGCCACGGCTCACCTCCGACGCCCCGACTCCGCTGCGCCTGCGGGAGCACGAGGTGCGCGCGGCGCGGGCGGCATCTGCGGGCAAGGATGCCGATGCCCGCCGCGCCGCCGCCGCCGGCCTCGAGCTGCTCACCGCGTGGCAGCAGTCGTTCGGCGCGCTCGACCTGCAGGCGTCCGTGGCGATGCACGGCACCGAGCTGATGTTCACCGGGCTCGCCGCCGCCGCACGATCACGCGACCCCGAGGTGCTGTTCGAGTGGTCGGAGCGCGCCAGGCACCTGAGCCAGCAGGTCGCTCCAGTGCGCCCACCGCACGACGAGGAGCTGTCGGCCGACCTGGCCGAACTGCGCATGCTGCGCGCCGACCTCGCAGGGTCGGACTGGACGACCGATGCCCGGGTGCGCGAGCTGCGCGATCGGGTTCGCGACCGGCAGTGGTCGTCGACCGGTGTCGGCGGAAACCACGAACGCCTCGGGCTGCGCGAGACCAGGGCCCGGCTCGACGACGACACGGCGATCCTCGCCTACGTCTTCACGCGCGAGGAGCTGCTCTGCGTCGTGGTGACGGCATCCGCTGCGTCGATCGTCGAGCTGTCGCTGCCGCGCATCGAAGCCGCACTCGACGGGCTCCGCGCCGACCTCGACGTCGCCGCCCTCACCCGTGGCGGCCCGATGGCCCAGGTCGTGGCGCGGTCGCTCGACGAGAGGCTGCGCCGGCTCGACGACGCCCTCCTCGCGCCCGCCCGCGTAGCGACGGGCGGGGCTGCTCGTCTCGCGCTGACGGTGCCAGGAATCCTCGGCGGCATCCCCTGGGCGATGCTCCCCGGCATGCGCGGAACGCCGTTCACGATCGCGACCTCGGTGTCGCGCCTGCTCGGTGGGTCGCCTCGACGCCCGGATTCTGCACCGACGCCTCCCTCGGCGCCTGCTCTGACAGCGGGGTTCGCGACCGGCCCCCGTGTCGCACGGGCCGAAGAAGAGGTGCGCCAGGCTGCCGAGGCGTGGCCCGACGCCCGGATGCTGACCGGTCAGCGCGCGCGGGTGTCGGCCGTCACCGAGCTCGCCGAGCAGGTCGACGTCCTGCACATCGCCGCCCACGGTCGCCACGCGGTCGACAACCCGCTGTTCTCCGGATTCGAACTCCACGACGGCACACTGTTCGGCTATGACGTCGACCTCATCTCGCGCGCGCCCGACACCGTGGTGCTCTCGGCCTGCGAGCTGGGCCGCTCATCGGTGCGCTGGGGCGAGGAGGCACTGGGCATGACGCGGGTCTGGCTGCACGCCGGCACCGGCTGCGTCATCGCCGCACCGGTGGTGGTGGCAGACGACATCGCCTGCGAGCTGCTCGGCGCGGTGCACGTCGAGCTGGCGGCCGGTGCGCGACCGGCCGTAGCGCTGGCTGCGGCAGCCGAATCCACCGGACTCAGCGCGCCGTTCCAGTGCCACGGAAGCGGACTCTGAATCTTTTCTCCACTCGATGTATCAGAACATCGGTGTCCGGCTCCTTATCTCCAGAAGGTGCCAGCGAAGGGCTTCGGAAACGAAGCGCGAGGGAGGCGCAGTCGAACTGGGGAAACCCTCGTGCACTGGGGAGTGTGAGGGAACGACAGACACCATCTACTCCGGGGGTGCCGCGAGAGGGGTCGCGGCACCCCCACCAGGAGTCCGCACCGGGAGACGCAGGTCAGGCCGTCAGGACCTCGTAGCCCGCATCGCGGAACGCGGCGAGCGCCGCGGCATCCGCCCGGTCGTCGGTCAGGAGAACGGGGAAAAGCTCCGAACCGCCGACGGCCGCGAACGCCACCGTGCCGATCTTGCTGCTGTCGGTGACGACCACGGCTCGGCGGGCGCGCTCGGCCATCATGCGGTTCACCGCGGCTTCGCGTTCGTCCTGCGTGGTGGCACCGGCCGCGGCATCCATGCCATTGACTCCGATGAAGGCGATGTCGAGCCGCACTCCTCGCAGCAGCTGCTCGACGAACGGGCCCACCAGCTCATAGCTGCGCGAGTGGATCACCCCGCCTGTGACGACGACCTTGATGTCGGGTCGGGTCGCGAGCTGGGCGGCGATGTTCACGGCGTTGGTGACGACCGTGATGCCCGGCCCCGCCGCGAGATCGTCGCGAGCGGCGAGTGCCGCGGCGATGGCCGTGGTGGTGGTTCCGCCCGACAACCCGACGACCATGCCCGGCGAGACGAGGGCGGCGGCGGCCAGGGCGATGCTCTCCTTCTCGTGCGAGCGCTGGTGGCTCTTGTAGCGGATCGGCAGCTCGTAGGCGACCGAATGTGCGACAGCCCCGCCGTGCGTGCGGGTGAGCAGACGCTGCTCGGCGAGCGAGTCGAGATCGCGGCGGGTGGTGGCGGCCGAGGCGCCGAAGCGCTCGACGAGCTCGTCGACGTTCACCTCGCCGTCCGCGGCCAGGAGGTCGAGGATCGCGTTCAGACGGGCGGCACGCTTCATGTCACCATCCTGCCCGCATTCACACGGCTCACCCCTCGACCTCGGCCGACTCGAGGGCGAACAGCCGCAGCATCCGCGCGGCCTCCCCGGCGAGCGCATCGCGCGCAGGCTTCAGGTACTTGCGCGAGTCGACGAGCTTCTCGTCGGCGTCGAGCGTCGAGCGGATCGCCCTCGTGAAGAATCCGTTCAGGTGCGTCGAGACGTTGATCTTGGTCATTCCCGCGCGCACGGCGTCGGCGATCACGGCATCCGCCACGCCCGACGACCCGTGCAGCACGAGCGGCACAGACAGCGCCTCGCGCAGTCGGGCGATCAGCTCGAGGTCGAGGGATGCCGAGCGGTCGGTCATCGCGTGCGACGAACCGACCGCAACGGCGAGCGCGTCGACGCCGGTCGCGGCCACGAATGCGCGCGCCTCGTCAGGGTCGGTGCGCACGCCCGGTGCGTGCGCACCGTCCTTGCCGCCGACCTCGCCCAGCTCGCCCTCGATGTAGACGCCTGCGGCATGCGCCCGCTCGGCGACGGCGGCCGTGAGTGCCACGTTGTCGTCATAGGGCAGCGCTCCGCCGTCGAACATGACCGAGCCGAATCCGAGGGCGATGGCCTCATCGACGAGCTCGGGGCGCTCGGCGTGATCGAGGTGCACCGCTACAGGCGTCTGCGCGCCTCGCGCCACCGCGAGGGTCGCCAGCGCGATCGGCTCGAGGCCACCGTGATAGTCGGCGCAGTTCTGCGAGATCTGTAGGATCACGGGCAGCCCGGCCACGGCCGAGGCGTGCACGAGCCCCTCCGCGGTCTCGAGGTGGATCACGTTGAACGCGCCGATGCCGGTGCCGCGCGCTGCGGCATCCGTCACCAGTTCGCGGGCGGAGACCAGGGTCACAGAGGGTCCTCTCGAACGGTGGGGTCGTAGGGGGCGACGGCGAGGCGCTGCTCGATCGCCGGCCAGTCGTCGGAGATCTCGCCGGCGAGGGGCATGAGCACGGCGGCTGCAGACCAGGCGGTCGCCCGGCGCAGGATCGTCTCCGGATCGCGGATGCCGTCGGCGTAGAGCACCGCGCACGCGGCCACTCCTGCGTCACCGGCGCCGGTCGGGTTGCCGGCGAGTGGAGCGTCGAGACGGGCGTGCAGCACCTCGGATGCCGTGACAGCGAGCATGCCGTCGGCCCCGAGTGACAGCAGCACGAGGTCGACACCGCGCTCGATCAGCGAACGAGCGCCCTCGACGGGGTCGGTGATGCCGGTCGCCTCGACGAGTTCGGCGGCATTGGGCTTGAGGACGGATGCTCCGGCATCCGCCGCGTGCAGGAGAGCCGGACCGGACGTGTCGACGATCACGGGCACGCCCGCGTCTCGCGCCGTGCCGATCAGCAGCGGGAGCAGGGTCTCGGGGGCACCGGGCGGCAGGCTGCCCGAGATCACGAGTACCTGCGCCCCGGGCAGAGCGTCGACGACCTCGCCGAGCAGAGCCGCCCACTCGGGATCGGAGGGGTTGACGCCCCTCTCGTTGACGACCGTCGTGTCTCCGAGCGCCTTATCGACCAGCGCGATGCTCTGCCGGGTCGCACCCACCACAGGCACGAGTCGGTGCGGCACACCGCTGGCACCGAGCTCGGCGGCGAGCTCGACGCCGCTGCGGCCGCCCGCCGTCGAGACCGCGAGCACCGAGGCACCCTGCGCGTGCGCGACCCTGGCGACGTTGAGGCCCTTGCCGCCGGCGCGCACCGCACCGGCATCCGCTCTGTGCGTCTCGCCGAGGGTCAGCCGGTCGACGTGCCAGGTGAGGTCGAGGGCCGGGTTCGGGGTGACGGTGAGGATCATACGAGCTCTCTCGCGCGCAGTGCCGCGCCCAGGATGCCGGCGTTGCCCGACAGTTCGGCCGGTACGAGCACGGGGAGGCGGTGGAAGCTCAGGCGTTCGGCGAGCCGGGCTCGCAGCTCGTCGAAGAGCGCTCCGCCGGCGCGCGAGAGCCCGCCGCCGATCACGATCGCCTCGGGTGCCACGACCGCGGTGAGCTGCGCGAGCGACAGGGTGAGGGCATCGAGCGCCGAGTTCCAGATCTCGGAGGCGACCCGGTCGCCGGCCGCAGCGCGGGCGATCACGTCTTTGGCGCCGTCCGGCGTGATCCCGGTCGCCTCGCGATAGCGTCGCGCGATCGCTCCCGCAGACGCGACGACCTCGAGGCAGCCCCGCGCACCGCACGCGCACACCGGTCCGTCGGCGATCGGCGAGTGGCCGATCTCGCCCGCATAACCGCCCGCCGTATAAGGCTCTCCGCCGACGAGCAGCGCCCCGGCGATGCCGGTGCCGATGACGAGCACAACCGAGTTCGAGTAGGCACGGGCGCCGCCGAGGCGATGCTCGGCCCAGCTCGCCGCGCGCACATCGTGGTCGAAGGCGACGGGCAGGCCGAGTTTCGCCGAGGCGAGATCGCGCAGCGGAGAATCGTGCCAGCCGAGGTTGCTCGCGAAGACGCCGAGTCCGGCATCCGCGTCGACGATCCCCGGCACCACGAGTCCTGCCGCCTGCGGCACGACGTCGGGGTGCTCGGCGCGCAATTCTGCGGCGAGAACGCCGAGTCGCTCGATGAGCACCTCGGTGCGGTCGCCGTCGGCCACAGGGGTCGGCGTGCGACGCAGGCCGAGAGCCGTGCCGTCTGCATCGAACAGCGCCGACTTGATGTCGGTGCCGCCCACGTCGAAGGCCAGCACCGGAGCGCCGCTGCCCAGTGGACGTGCGGCGGCGAGCTTCTCGCCCGCCGCGTCGCTCACGACGTCGGCGATGCTCGCGGCATCCTCAAGGCTGGTCATCGAATTCTCCGCGGGTGGGTCGGGTCATGCATCCAGGATGACGGATCGCGTGAGGTTGCGAGGCTGATCGGGGTCGAGCCCCTTGGCGACCGCACGGTCGAGGGCGACGCGGTGCAGGCGCACGAGGTCGGCGAGCGGATCGATCGGATGCTGCACGAACCGCGCCCCCGTCGCCTCGACCTGCGCGGCCAGCCCCTCGGGCGCCTCGCCGAACTGCCAGGTCACGCGGCCCGGTGCGGCGATCGCGATCGGTCCGTGGCGGTACTCCATCGACGGGTACGACTCGGTCCACGACTGCGACGACTCGCGCATCTTGAGAGCGGCCTCGTGCGCGAGGCCGATGGTCCAGCCGCGGCCGAGGAACGAGTACTGCTCGGCATCGCGCAGCTCGTCGTCGTAGTCTGCGGCGAGCACGGCTGCGGCATCGTCGATCGCACCGGTGAGGTCTTCGCCGAGCGATGCGCGGAAGAGCGCCAGCGCGGTGGTCGCGAAGCGCGTCTGCACGACCGACTTCTCGTCGGCGAACGGCAGCAGCACCGCCTCGTCGACCAGTGAGACGAGCGGCGAGGTCTCGTCGCCGATCACACCGATCGTGGGCACTCGACCCTTGATGCGCTCGACCAGTTCGAGCACCTCGGTCGTGGTGCCCGATCGCGTCAGGGCGACGACGGCGTCGTAGCCGCGGTCCACGAACGACTCGGAGGCGGCGAATGCGTCGGTCTCGCCCTGCCCCGCGGTCTCGCGCAGGAACGCATAGGACTGCGCCATGAACCACGACGTGCCGCATCCGACCACCGCGATGCGGGCTCCGGATGCCGGCAGCAGCGCCTGCGCATCGCGGAGATCGGCCGCGCGGGCCCAGGTCTCGGGCTGCGAGTTCAGTTCTTCGCGCATGTGTGCGCCGGGCAGAAGTTCGGTCATGTCAGGCCCTCCGGACCAGATGTTGCAAGTTTGTGATTGTTTAGCGGCTTATTCGATCATAGTATGTCGACAAAAGGAATCCTTGCAAGGTTCCTCTTGATTTGTTTATTCTCCTGACAAATAATCGAACAAGTTCCACCGCCCCTCCGGAGATCCGGTCCATGGAGGGTTCCTCGAGCCGATCCGGCTTGAACCGATCGCCCAGCCACCAAGGGAAGGCGATCACACGCACCGTCGCGTGAGTTGTGCTTGCGACTGTGCACCACCTACACAGTGAGGAATGCAATACACATGAAGAAGTCACTGCGATTCGGCGCCGTTGCCCTGGCGGCAACCGCCACGCTCACGCTCGCTTCGTGCGGGTTCGGCGGCTCGACAGGAGGCGGCGGAGACGCCGAGGGCGAGACGACGCTCAACCTTCTGGTGCCCAGCTACTCCGACGCCACCAAGGGTCTGTGGGAAGACGTGATCGAAGGGTTCGAGAAGGAGAACCCCGACATCAAGGTCGACCTCGAGGTGCAGTCGTGGGACAACCTCGAGAAGGTCGTCTCCACCAAGATCCAGGCCGGCGAGGCGCCCGACATCTACAACGGCGGACCCTTCGCCGGATTCGTCGGCGACGAGCTGCTCTACCCGGTCGAAGAGGTCGTGTCTGAGGAGACCTACTCCGACTTCCAGGACGCGTTCCTCGCGAACGCCGAAGTCGACGGCACCGCCTACGCCCTGCCGCTGATCGCGTCGGCCCGCGCGCTGTTCGTCAACAACGCGCTGCTCGAGCAGGCCGGCGTCGAGGCTCCGACGACCTGGGACGAGCTGCTCGATGCCGCGACCAAGGTGTCGGCACTCGGTGGCGGCGTGGCCGGTTATGGCATGCCGCTCGGCTCCGAAGAGGCTCAGGCCGAGGCAGCCGTGTGGCTGTGGGGCGGCGGCGGCTCGTTCGGCGATGCCTCCGAGATCACGATCGACACCCCCGAGAACCTCGCGGGTGCCGAGCAGATCAAGAAGATGATCGATGCGGGCGCCACTCAGGCAGACCCCGGTTCGACCCAGCGCTCGCCCCTCATGGACATCTTCATCCAGGGCAAGATCGGCATGCAGGTCGGCCTGCCGCCGACAGTGGGCCAGATCGAAGAGGGCAACCCCGAGCTCGACTACTCGATCGTCCCGATCCCGACCGAAGACGGCTCGCCGTTCACGCTCGGCGTCATGGACCAGCTGATGGCGTTCCAGAACGACGGCGACAAGCAGGAGGCGATCACCGCCTTCTTCGACTACTACTACTCGGCCGACGTGTACGTGCCGTGGGTGCAGGCCGAGGGCTTCCTGCCCGTCACCAAGTCGGGTGCCGAGCAGCTCTCGGGCGAAGAGGCTCTCAAGCCCTTCCTCGATGTGCTGCCCGACGCGCAGTTCTACCCGTCGACGAACGAGAAGTGGTCGGCCACCGACGGAGCCTTCAAGGCACTGTTCGGCCAGCTGCAGTCGAAGCCTGCCCAGGACGTCCTGGCCGAGATCCAGGCACAGGTCGACGCGGGCTGAGCCCGCTGACGGAGAGGTTCGGATATTCCCATGAGCCAGACGAAAGAATCCTCGAACCTCGCGGGGGCGGCCACCGGCCGTCCCCGCACCCCGGGTCGCCGCACGGGCGCGACCCGCGGCAGGCCGGGCGGAAAGGACCTGCTCCAGGCACTGCCCTGGATCGCCCCCGCCCTGCTGCTCATCATTGGCGTGGTGCTGTTCCCCGCCGGCGTGATGTTCTTCAACTCCACCCGCGACATCTCGCTGTCGGGTCTCGACAAGGGCTCGGTCGGCTTCGACAACTTCGTGACGGTGTTCACGTTCGCCGAGTTCTGGCCGATCATCTTCCGCACCATCATCTGGGTCGTGGCGGTCGTGACCTTCACAGTGATGATCTCGCTCGGACTCGCGCAGATCCTGAACAAGGCGTTCCCCGGTCGGCAGATCGTGCGCATGGCCGTCATCGTGCCGTGGGCGGCATCCGTCGTGATGACGACCATGGTCTTCTACTACAGCCTCGAGCCGTACTTCGGGGTGTTCAACAAGTTCCTCTACGACATCGGGCTCTCCGATGACGCCGTCGGCTACGGCTGGACCAAGAACCCGGCCACCGCGTTCGCCTGGTCGATCGTCATCGCGATCTTCGTGTCGCTGCCGTTCACGACCTACACGATCCTCGCCGGACTCCAGACGGTTCCGGCCGATACCCTCGAGGCCGCGAAGATGGACGGCGCCGGCCCCACCCGCACCTACTGGACGGTCGTCGTCCCGCAGCTGCGCAGCGCCCTCGCGGTCGCGATCCTCATCAACATCATCAACGTGTTCAACTCGCTGCCGATCCTCAAGGTGATGACCGGGTCGATCCCGGGCTACGGCGCCGACACGATCATGACGATGATCTTCAAGTACATCGAGCTGCAGAAGAAGGTCGACGTCGCGAGCGCGCTCTCGGTCGTCGCCTTCCTCATCGTGATCGTGATCGTCGCGATCTACGTCAAGGCCGTCAAGCCCATGAAGGAGGTCTGATCATGACCGTGACCGAGACCGCCCTCGTCACCACCGCGGGCGACGCCGCCGCTCCCCGCATCCCGGGGCGCAAGCGCCGCTACACCGAAGACCAGGTCACGCTGCCCCGCGTCATCCTGCGCATGGCCGCCGGCATCCTGGTGCTGGCGATCTTCGTGCTGCCGTACCTGATCATGTTCTTCGGCTCCGTCAAGACGAAGTCGCAGATCCGCTCGGTCGACCCGACGTACCTGCCGATCGAGTGGCACTGGGAGAACTACATCTCGATGTGGTCGACCCCCGAGACGCCGCTGCCCTACAACCTGATCTCGACCATCATCATCGCCGTGTTCGCGACGCTGCTGGTGCTGCTGGTCTCGCTGCCGGCCGCGTACTACACCGCGCGTTTCAAGTTCCCCGGACGCATGGTCTTCCTGTTCCTGGTGATCGTGACGCAGATGCTGCAGCCGGCCGTGCTCACCTCGGGCCTGTTCCGCCAGTTCACGGTGCTCGGACTCAGTGACACGTGGGCCGCGATGATCTTCATCAACGCGGCGTTCAACCTGTCGTTCGCGGTGTGGATCATGCACTCGTTCTTCGCCGGCATCCCGAAGGAGATCGACGAGGCCGCTCAGATCGACGGCGCCGGGCGCTTCACCGTGCTGTTCAAGATCAACCTGCCGCTGGTCTGGCCCGGAATCGTGACCGCGATCGTCTTCACGTTCGTCGCCTGCTGGAACGAGTTCGCCGCATCGCTCGTGATCCTCTCCACCGACAAGAACCAGCCGCTGTCCGTCGCGCTCACCAAGTTCGTCGGTCAGTACGAGACGAGCTGGCAGTACGTGTTCGGCGTCTCGATCGTCGCGATCCTGCCCGTCGTCATCCTGTTCATGCTCATCGAGAAGCGCCTCGTCGGCGGGCTCACCGCCGGCAGCGTCAAGTAGAACCTGCGGAACGGATGCGGAGCGCCACCGAGGGTGGCGCTCCGCATCGTCGTCTCACGAGGGCAGATCCGGACGATGCTCCGCGCGCCGTCTAGTGTGGTGACGCAGGGGGGCAATATGACATGGCAGGATGCTGGCCGAGTTGATCGACGACCGTCGGGCGACGCACACCCGGGGTGGGGTTGGGGAGTGGTGCTCGTTCCGGCAGCGGTCGGACTCGCTGCGCTCGGTCTGTTCTTCATCCGATCGCTCGGCACCGGAGCGGGCATCCTGATCGGAGTGGCCCTCATCGCCTGGGCGGTCTCTCTCGCGATGCCGTTCTTCGTCATCGCCTGGTACGCGGCGCAGGCAGCGTGGAAGGCATCGCGTGAACGGAGCGGGAGGACATTCGCCGCACCATCGCGCGAGCTGCGGCGGATCGGGTTCGGCATCCGCTGGAGCTTCGGTGCCCGCGGCCTGATGTTCAGCCCCGCGTCGTACGACGGGCCGGACCTCCCGATGCTCGTCATCGGCAAGGTCTTCCACTACCTCGCGATCGCCATCCTGGTCATGGCTGGGCTGGTGGCCGCCCTGGTCGGCATCGCTTCGCCGCGCTGAGGCCGTCGGTCGCAGAGGCCTCAGGGGGAGCGCGCGATCAGGAGACCGGATCGGATGCTGCGCGCAGCTGCGCCGGACTCCACCGCACGCCCAACGCACTCGAGAGTGCCACCTGTGCGACACCCGTCGAGATCGACGCGTCCGCGTCGGCGTATCGCACCGGCACGTTCGCGGTGCCGGTCGCCGTGTAGTCGACCTCTGCCTGCACGAGTGGCAGGAACCTGTCGCCCAGCGCTCGCGCGGGCCCGCCGATCACGACCTCGGCCGCGTCGAGCACCGCCGCGATGAGCTTGATGGTGCGGGCGAGCGCCCGCGCTCCTTCGGCCAGGTGCTCGTCGTCGGCAGACGCGGCGAGCGCGGTGATGGCCTCGTCGTCCATGGCGTCATCGAAGTCGTCGCCGAGCATGGCCGTCATCGACGAGGCGGACTCCAGGCACCCCTGACGTCCGCAACGGCACGTCCGCGCGTCATCGCCGAACTCCACCTGGACGTGACCGATCTCGCCCGCGCGGTCGCGAGGACCCGGAGCGAGCTCGCCGTCGAGAGTCACCGCCGCGCCGATACCGGTGCCGATGTGGATGAACAGTCGATACCCCGAGGATTCGTCCTCCCTGGCAGCTTTGGCGATCGCCTCGGCATCCACGTCGTTGACGAGCAGCACGGGAATCCCGAGCACCGCTTCGAAGCGCTCGGCGAGCGGCACGTCCGTCCATCCCAGTTGCACGCTCTCGAACACCCGGCGTCCGTCGGTCGTGCCCGGCAGCTGCACTCCCGCGATGAGCAGACGCCCGGAGTACTCGGCTGCGATGTCGGCGACGGCCCCGTCGAGCACCCGATCACGCGACTCATCGGAGAACGCGACTCTGCGCGTCTCGACCTCGGTGCCGTCGAGCGCGACCAGCGCGATGCGCGCATCGGTCGGCCGGATCACGAGAACGAGGATGACGTGATGCTCGGACGCGATGCTCAGGGTCGTCGCCCGCTTGCCGCCCGTGCTGGCAGCCTGCTCGCCGTCGATGATCAGTTGCAGATCGATGAGCTCCGCCACCAGAGACGAGGCGGTTGCGGCGGTGAGTCCGGTGGCGCGGGCGATCCCTGCCCTCGTCTCCGAGCCGGGGTTGCGGAACACGAGCTGCAGCGCACGACGCAGATTCGCGCGGCGAACCGACGCCTGCGTGTCCAGTGCGTCGTCGCCGTTCAGCATGGTGCCGGTCCCGTTGTCGGAATTGGTTGACAGACCTGGTGGTTCTGCGTACCCTCGGTCATAGTTTATTCAATAAACTTAGTTCGGTCCCCGGGCGGGTGAGTGCTGCACACACTGTCACTCGCCCGGAAGGCCGGATCATCGTCCCTCGGCGGCTTCGGTGTGATGACGGATGACTTCGGCCACCACGAAGTTGAACCACTTCTCGGCGAACTCGGGGTCGAGATGCGCATCCTCGGCCAGAGCCTTGAGGCGTGCGACCTGCTGCTCCTCGCGCCCCGGATCGGATGCCGGCATCTCGTGCTCGGCTTTGAGCTGCCCGACCTGCTGCGTGGCGCGGAAGCGCTCGGCGAGCATGAAGATGAGTGCGGCGTCGATGTTGTCGATGCTCGAGCGCAGTCGGAGGAGTTCAGCCCGGGGGTCTTCGGCGGCGGTCATGCCCCCTACTCTACGGAAACACGGGGCTGGACGACCCCTCGTGACCATGCGGATGCTCCCGGGCCGGGCGCCGATCGGACGCTATCGTGAGCACATGAGCCGAGAAGAGCACGAGCCGTCCTCGGGCGGGTCCGCCCCCGCATCCGACCCGTCCCCGGCACCTGAGCACGCGCCCTCGACGGCCGACGCATCCGCTGACGCCTCTTCGTCCGCGAGCTCCCCTGCACCGGGGGCTGTCGCCGTCGCGACGACCGCCCGGCACGACCCGACGAAATCGCCCGCCGCTCGTCACGGCGTCGTCGAGCCGATGACGCCCAGCCGGTCATTCTGGACGCGCATCGACCGTCCCTTCGTGTTCGGGTTCCTGGTGACCCTCGGCGCCCTCGCCGCGATCGTGCTCGGCCTGGCCGTCGCGAACCTGTCGACCGTGCTCATCTACATCGCTCTCGCCCTTTTCGCCGCCCTCGGACTCGACCCCACCGTGCGGTTCCTCGAACGGCGAGGGCTGTCGCGGGCGATCTCGGTGGTCGTGGCGATCCTCGGGCTCATCGTCGTGGCCGGTCTCGTCGTGTGGATGGTGCTGCCGGTCGTGATCGACCAGATCGCGAGCTTCGTGCGATCCGTGCCGGGGATGATCCAGGAGTTCACCCGCAGCGACGTCTATGCGGCGCTCGATGAGCAGTTCGGCGATCAGTTCCAGGACCTCGTCGCCGACGTGCAGTCGTTCCTCACCAACCCCGGCAACATCGCCGCGATCGGCGGCGGGGCCCTGAAGGTCGGGGCATCGATCGCCAACGCCATCTCGGGCATCATCGTCGTCCTGGTGCTCACGCTCTACTTCGTCGCGACGCTGCCCTCGATCAAGGCGGGAATGCTCCGACTCGCTCCCGCCCGCGACCGTGCTCGCGCAGGCGACATCACCGACCAGATCACCGACTCGGTCGGCGCCTACGTCATGGGAATGGTCGTGCTCGCGTTCTGCAACGCGGTGCTCGCTTTCCTGCTGTATCTGTTCCTCGGATTGCCGTTCCCGCCGCTCATGGCGACGGTCGCGTTCTGCATCACCCTGATCCCGCTCGTCGGATCGGTGATCTTCTGGATCATCGGCACAGGGCTCGCCCTGTTCACCAACCCCGTCGCGGCGCTCGTCTTCGCTCTCATCTACCTCGTCTACATGCAGATCGAGGCGTACGTGATCACCCCTCGCGTGATGAACCGCGCCGTCTCCGTGCCCGGTGCGCTCGTGGTGATCGGCGCCCTCGCCGGCGGCACGCTGCTCGGGCTCCTCGGTGCGCTCGTAGCGGTGCCGGTGGCGGCATCCATCCTCATCATCATCAAGCAGGTGCTGATCCCCCGGCAGGACGCTCGGATCTAGCGCTCTCACCCACAACACACGAAAGTGCCCGGCCCCTGAGGGACCGGGCACTTTCGTGTGAAGGCGACTCGGAGTCAGACGAGGTCGTTGTCCTCGAGCCACTTCTTGGCGATGTCGGCGGACGACTGCTCCTCGACCGTGCTCAGCACGTTGAGCGAGACGAGCTCTTCAGCGGTCAGCTTGGCGCTGATGGCGTTGAGCACATCGGAGACGTCATCGGCGATGTCGCTCGACACGATCGGCACCACGTTCGACGAGATGATCAGGTTCTCGGGGTCTTCGAGGGCGACGATCTCTTCCGTCTCGAAGGCGGGGTCGGCGGTGTAGATGTCTGCGACCTGGATCTGGCCGGCAAGAAGCGACTCGAGCGTGGTCGGACCGGTGGCCGAGAACGTCAGGTCGACGCCGTAGACCTCTTTGGCCTTCGCCGGGCTGTACGGACGCTGCTCGAACTCGGGTGCTGCGCCGATCGTGACCGGCGAGGTGACCTTCGAGAGGTCGCCGATCGACGTCAGGCCGTTCTCTTCCGCGAAGCTCTTCAGCACCGTGTAGGAGTCCTGGTCGGTCGCCTCGGCGAAGTCGAGGGCCGTGAGGCTCTCGGGCAGGGCCTCCTGCAGTGCCGCGTAGACGTCGTCGGGGCTGGTGACGTCGATCTCGTCGTCCGAGATGTACTCGAGCAGGCTGCCCGTGTACTCGGGGAACACGTTGATCGCGCCCGACTCGACGTCAGGCATGTACGCGTCGCGCTGACCGATGTTGAGCTTCTTCTCGACATCGAAGCCCGCACCTTCGAGCGCCTGGGCGTAGATCTCGGCGATGATCTCGTTGGAGTAGTACGCCTGCGAGCCGACGACGATCGTGTCGCCGCTGCCCGAGCCCTCGCCGGAGTCGGACGGCTCGTCGAGCGGGTTGCTCGAAGAGCAGGCGGTCAGGGCGAGTGCTGCCGCGGCGACAAGACCGACGGCGAAGACAGAACGCTTGCCTCGTGCTGTGAACATGGACTTCCTCTTCTCTGGGACTGCTGTGGGGGACATCACGGAGGATGGACGATTCAGGCTGTGGCCGGTTCGACGGCGGCGGGCCGAGCCGATGCCCGAGATCTGCGTCCGGCAGGGCGGCCGGTGCGCAGGCCCGCAGGCACGGCGGCACGCTGCAGCGCCGCGAAGATCAGGTCGACGAGCAGGGCGAGCACCGCGACGATGATGGCGCCGGCGAGCACCTGATCGAATCGACGCAGCGGGATTCCCTGGATGATCGGCCATCCGAGCCCGCCGAGGTTGACGTATGCCGCGATCGTCACGGTCGCGATGACCTGCAGCAGTGCCGAGCGGATGCCGCCGACGAGCAGAGGCAGCCCGAGTGGCACCTCGACCTTCCAGAACACCTGCCACCCGGTCATCCCCATCGACTTCGCGGCGTCGATGACGCGGCGGTCGATCGCCTCGAGGCCCGTGTAGGCCCCGGCGAGCAGTGAGGGGATGGCGAGCAGGACGAACGTGATGATCGCGGCCTCGGGAATGCGGAGCACCCCGAGCAGCAGCACGAGCAGGACCATGAGCCCGAAGGCCGGAATCGCGCGCGCGGCACCCGAGACGGCGACCGCGATCTCGCGACCTCGACCCGTGTGGCCGATCAGCCAGCCGATCGGCAGAGCGATGAGCGCGGCGATCACTACCGAGATCACAGTCAGCACGAGGTGCTGCCCCAGCAGGACGGGCAGGGCGTAGCGCCCCTGCCACTGCTCGGGCGCGACCATCCAGGCGATGGCTTCGAGGAACAGGTTCATGCGGGAGCCGCCACAGCGAGAGCGCGGGCCGCCGCGGGCTTGGCGGCCGCTTTGGTCCACGGCATGAGGGCACGGCCGAGAAGGAGCAGGATCAGATCGAGGACGAGCGCGATCACCACGACCGCGACGACTCCGGCGAACACCTCGGCGATGATGCGGCGCTCGAGGCCGTTGGTGAAGAGGTAGCCGAGGTTCGTCACCCCGATCAGGATGCCGACCGTCGCCAGGGAGATCGTGCTGACCGCTGTGACTCTGAGCCCGGCGAGGATCACCGGGCCTGCGAGCGGGAACTCCACCGCCCAGAAGCGGCGGAAGGCCGCGAAACCTGTCGCAGTCGCCGCCTGACGCACATCGTCGTCGACAGAGTCGAGGCCGTCTGAGACGGCACGCACCAGGATCGCGACGGCGTAGATCGTCAGTGCGATGACGAGGTTGGACTCACTGATGGCCGAGTAGCCGAGCGCGGCCGGGAGCAGGATCAGCAACGCGAGCGACGGGATCGTGTAGAGGAGACCGGTGAGCACGATGATCGGTCCACGCACCAGGCGGAAGCGCCACGCGACCCAGCCGAGCGGAAGCGAGAGCACGAAGCCGAGCACGATCGGGATGATGCTCTGACGCAGATGCACCAGAGTCAGCTCGAAGATCAACCCGAGGTTGTCGGTGACCCAGTTCACGCCCGCTCGCCTTGCACAGCGTCGAGAGCCGCGGCATCCGGCCCCGCCAGCGGACCGTCGGACTGCTCGGCCGCAGACACGATCGCGCCCTGCGTGCGGCCCTCGGAGTCGACGACCACGGTGCCGTGCGGGGTCTCTCTGAGGTGCAGCGCACGGCGCCCTCGGTCGGCGCCGATGAAGGAGGCGACGAAGTCGTCTGCCGGGTTCTCGATGATCTCGCTCGGGCTGCCCACCTGCACGATGCGCGCGCCCTTGTCGAGGATCACGACCTGGTCGCCGAGCAGGAAGGCCTCGTCGATGTCGTGCGTGACGAAGACGACGGTCTTGTCGAGCTCGTGCTGCAGCCGCAGCGTCTCCTGCTGCAGGTCGGCTCGCACGATCGGGTCGACCGCGCCGAACGGCTCGTCCATCAGGAGGATGTTCGGATCCGCCGCGAGTCCGCGGGCCACACCGACGCGCTGCTGCTGACCGCCCGAGAGCTGGCTCGGATACCGCTCCGCCAGCGACTGGTCGAGACCCACGGTCTTCAGCAGTTCGCGAGCGCGCTCGTGCGCGGGCGCCTTCTTCACACCCGTGAGGCGCAGCACGGTGGCCACGTTGTCGATCACCGTGAAGTGGGGCATCAGACCGGAGTTCTGCATGACGTATCCGATGCGGCGACGCAGCGCGACGGGGTCGCCGCCGAGCACGCTCTCGCCATCGATCTCGACGTCACCCGAGGTCGGCTCGACCATGCGGTTGATCATGCGCAGCAGTGTGGTCTTGCCGCAGCCGGAGGATCCGACGAACACGGTCGTCTTGCGAGACGGCAGCACCAGGCTGAAGTCCTTCACGGCAGTCGTGCCATCGGGGAACTGCTTGGTGACGTTGCGGAACTCGATCATGGTTGCTCTCCGGTCGATCGATCGACGAGACGGGCATCAGCGCCCCGGCTGCGGCATACAGAGGTCATGCAGAGACCTCGACCCGAGGGTCGAACGCGACGAAGCCCGAGAAGTCCTTGCCGACGCGGTCGAAGGCACTCGCGAACGGAGTGGGATACGACCAGGCGTAGTCGGTGTGCAGCTCGCCGCCGGCCTGCACCGAGAAGTACTGAGCCGCGCCCTTCCAGGGACACGTGTACTGGGTCGGGCTCTCGACGAGCGCTCCCTCGGCGATCGACGCGGGCGGGAAGTACCAGTTGCCCTCGATGCGGGCGAGATCGCTCTCGTCTGCTTCGGCGATGACGGTTCCTGCGAGTACAGCCTTCATGGTCCTGCCTCCTCGGATGTGGGTTCGAGCGTATAAGAGGTGTGCGACATTCGGCCGGGGGTTGTGCCCGGGGCCGTCAATGTGGGAAACAATCCGGCTCCGGGCGCGCCGATCGCGCCAGGTCTCTCACCGGCTGTTCGGAGCGGATGCCGAAACGGATGGCGCCCTGCGGCATCCGCTCTTCGCGTCCGCCCGACGAACTCATGCCGAGTCCCGCCCGTAGGTCTCGAGCAGCCGCAGCCAGATCTCGCTGATGGTGGGGTAGGCCGGAACCGCATGCCACAGGCGAGCGATCGGCACCTCGCCGACGATCGCCACGGTGGCCGTCTGCACGAGCTCGGCGACCTCCGGACCGACGAACGTCGCGCCGACGATGACGTCGCGCTCCTTGTCGATGATGAGTCGCGCCTGGCCCTCGAAGCCGTCTTCGTACAGGCTCGCTCCCGCGACCCCGCCGAGGTCGTAGTCGATCACGGCGACGTCGGTGCCGGCCTTGCGCGCCTCGGCCTCGGTCAGACCGACCGACGCGACCTCGGGGAACGAGAACGTCACCTGCGGGGCCGCGGCACTGTCGGCGGTGGCCACGTGCCGGCCCCAGGGCTTGTCGTCGACGTCCTCGCCCTTGGCGCGTGCAGCGATCACGTCGCCGGCAGCCCGTGCCTGGTACTTGCCCTGATGGGTGAGCAGCACGCGCCCGTTGACATCGCCGACCGCGTAGAGCCAATCCGACCCGGGCACCCGCATGGTGTCGTCGACGGTGATCCAGCGGCCGGCTTCGAGACCCACGGCGTCCAGACCGACGTCTCCGCTGCGGGGCGAACGACCGGTGGCGACGAGCACCTCGGCCGCGGTGACCGTCGATCCGTCATCGAGCACGATCGTGACGCCGTCGTCGCCGCGGGTGACGCTCGTGGTGCCGGTGTCGGTGCGCACGTCTACGCCGAGCTCCTTCAGCCCCGCCGCGACCCGCTCGCCCGCGAAGGGCTCCATCGAACCCAGCAGACCGCTGCGGGCGATGATCGTCACCGTCGAACCGAGCGCCGCATAGGCCGTGGCCATCTCGACCGCGACCACTCCGCCGCCGATCACGGCGAGCGATTCGGGAAGCTCTTCGGCGCTCGTCGCCTCGCGGCTGGTCCAGGGAGAGGACCCCTGCAACCCCTCGATCGGCGGGATCACGGCATCCGACCCCGTGCTGATCGCGACCGCGTGGCGCGCATGGAGCACGCGAGTGCCACCATCGGCATCGGTCACCGTCACCTCGCGCTCACCCGTGAGACGACCGTGGCCGCGGGCGAGGTCGATGCCGGCCGAGTCGAGCCACTTCACCTGCCCGTCGTCAGACCAGTTGCTCGTGAACGAGTCGCGGCGGTCGAAGACCGCGCGCACATCGAGCTTTCCGGTCACCGCCTCGGCTGAGCCCTTGACGTTCTGCGCCGCGCGCAGCGCCTGGGCCGGGCGCAGCAGCGCCTTCGACGGCATGCAGGCCCAATACGAGCACTCACCGCCGACCAGCTCGCTCTCCACGATGATCGCCGTCAAGCCGTTCTGCACGGCTCGGTCAGCGACGTTCTCGCCCACCGGTCCGCCGCCCAGAACGATCAGGTCGTATTCGTCGGTCTTCTCAGCAGTCATGAGGTGCACCTCTCCGTCGCCCAGTCTTGCTCAAGAGCAACGTCGAGTCACGGGGTGGTTGTTCCGTGGGCGCGTCGCCGGGCGCGTCGCAGGGGCGAGTCGGGGGCTCGATCCGACCCGATCCGGGGCTCGATCGGGGCTCAGTCCGTCCTGCAAACGGACCGAGCCCCACGCCCTACCGCGGTTCAGGCCACCGGCTCCCGCGGCGCGACGCGCACGGCGAGCACCGCCGCGGCGAGCGCGATGATCCCGGCGAAGGCGAACACCGCGATGAACGGGTCTGCCGCTGCCGCCAGCCCCGTGAACAGCACCCCGGTGATCGCGAGCGCCAGCGCGCTTCCGAACGAGTCGGCCACGGTCATGGCCGAGCTGTTGAAGCCCTGGTTCTCGGGCGCCGACATCTCGAGCGTCAGGGCGCTGGTCCTCGGGCTCATCAGCCCCATGCCGGCTCCCGCGACCGCCCAGGCGATGATGATGACGATCACCGGCGCGGTGAGCACGGTGGCGACGAGTGCGAGTACCACCCCCGCGACGACCAGCACCGTTCCGATGCGCACGGCCAGCACGCTCGAGAGCCTGGCTCCCATGCGCCCCTGCACGGTGGCGGCAGCAGACCAGGCCAGAGCGCCGCCGGTGAGCGAGAGCCCGGCGATGGTCGGCGAGACCTCGTAGCGCTCGGTCAGCAGGTAGGGGATGTAGACCTGAGCGCCGAAGAACCCGGCGGCGGCGAGCCCGCGCACGAGCAGCACCGACGGCAGACCCCGTTGCGCCCGCAGCGTGCCCTTCGGCAGCAGCGCACGAACGGCGACGAGTGCCACGACCACGGCGGCGGCCGCGAGCACGGGACCGGCTCCCGGCAGATCGCCGACGAGATTGAGCGCGAGCACGGCGACCGCGGCGAGCACCGACCAGCCGAGTCGTCCGAAGGCCCACGGCGTGGTGACGTCACCCTCGCCGGAGAGTCCTCGCAGCGCCGGGACGACCATGAGCAGCGCGGGCACGACCAGGAAGACGACGCCGAGGAACACCCAGTGCCAGCTCCACAGTTCGGTGACGGCCCCGGCCACGGTGGGTCCGACGAGCGAGGGCACGACCCAGGCCGCAGCGAACCCCGCGAAGATCGCCGGGTGCAGGTCGCGCGGGTACACGCGGGCGACGACGACGTAGAGCGCCACCATCAGCCCGCCGTTGCCGAGCCCCTGCGCGAAGCGCCCGGCGACGAGCACCTCCATGCTCGGCGCGAGTCCGGCGACGATCAGCCCGATGACGAACAGGCCCACCGATGCGTAGAGCGGAGCCACGGGGCCACGGCGATCCGCCCAGTTGCCCGCCACGGCCATGCCGATGACACCGGTGGCCAGCGGCCCCGCGAACGCGAGGGCGTACAGCCGCTCGCCGTCGAGGTCGGCGCTCACCGCAGGCATCACCGTCGTGACTGCGAGGGACTCGAACGCCCCGAGGAACACGAGCGCACACGCGCCGATGGTGATCCACAGGTAGGCGCCGCTCAGGATGCCGGTGGCGGTCTTCGCGGTCGGAACCGCATCGGTGTCGATAGTCATAGGCTCGACCGTAGAACCTCAACATTGGTTGAGGTCAAGCGGCGCCCGTCGACCGCCTCAGCGCACCGGCAGGATGTGCGTGGGCGCCGGCGCCTGGGCGACGTGCCGGATGTCGAGCGGCGCGCCCGTGCGCTCGTCGAGATCGATCAGCGCGACGGTGTCGGAGCGCTGCCCCGCGACGAGCAGCTTGCCCTCGTGCACGAGATGATGACGCGGCCAGTCGACGCCAGAGTCGGCGAGCGCGATCGACTCGAGCGCCTCGCCTCCGCCGCGCACGCGCAGCGCGGCGATCGTGTTGCTGCCGCGCAGGGCCGTATACAGGAACTGAGCGTCACGGGTGCGGGCGAGCTCGGCGGGAAAGTCCACGCCGATCTCGGCGATGGGGCTCGTGAGCACCGACGACACGACCGCCCACGTGCCGTCGCGCCCGGCGGCGAGCGTGAACACCTCGCACGAGTACTCGGTCACCACGTGCAGGTGGCCGCTGGGATGCGCGACCATGTGACGCGGACCGGTGCCGACGGGCAGCACGACCTCGTGATCGAGCACGAGGCCGCCCGCGATCGGACGCCAGATGCGCACCAGGTCGAATCCGAGGTCGGTCGTCGCGATGCGCCCGTCGGCGAGGAAGGCCGCCGAGTGCGCATGCGAAGAGCGCTTATCGCCGGTGGCGGTGAGCTCTCCGGAGTACGGATCGGATGCCGCGGCCGCGACTCCGGCCGGCGGCGCCTCCTCGAGCGGTTCGCCGAGGAGCGCTGCGCGGAGTTCGGCGGCCTTGTTCACGGCATCCGGCACCAGGCGCCCCTGCACGTCGATGCCGATTCGCACGACTCGCCCGTCGCCGTAGCAGCTCGCGATGAGGAACGATCCGCTCGATGAGACCGCCACGTGGCACACGCCGTCACCCGCGGCGACCGGCTCGCCGAGCGGCCGCAGAGCCGACTCGCCGCTGCGGACGAACGCCTGCACCCCGGCATCCCCCTCGAGCGCCGCATAGACGACATCGAGCGACGGATGCTGCGCCAGCCACGAGGGCGAGGGGGTCTGAGTGATCGCACCACGGTATTCGAGCACGGTCGGCGCGCTCTCGTCGCCTGCGAGCAGACCGATGCCGTCGGCTGAGCCCTCCATCGCGGGGCCGTACCCGCCGAGCCAGAAGCGTGTCACCGGGTGCTCAGTCGAGCAGGTCGTGACGCACGATGACCTGGTCGCGCTCGGGGCCGACGCCGATGACCGAGATGCGCGTGTTGCTCATGCCCTCGAGCGCGATCACGTAGTCCTGCGCGTTCTTCGGCAGGTCGTCGAAGGTGCGCGCGGTCGAGATGTCCTCGCTCCAGCCCGGGAAGTACTCGAGCACGGGCGTCGCGTGGTGGAAGTCGGTCTGGTTGACCGGCACCTCGTCGAAGCGCCGGCCGTCGACGTCGTAGGCCACGCACACCGGGATCTGCTCGAGACCGGTCAGGATGTCGAGCTTGGTGAGCACGAGGTCGGTGATGCCGTTGACCCGAGTCGCGTAGCGCGTGATCGGGGCGTCGTACCAGCCGACGCGGCGCGGCCGGCCGGTGGTGGTGCCGAACTCGAAGCCGCGCGAGCGCAGCCATTCACCCTGCTCGTCGAACAGCTCGGTCGGGAACGGGCCCGAGCCGACGCGGGTCGTGTAGGCCTTGACGATGCCCACGATGCGGTCGAGCGCGCCGGGGCCGATGCCCGATCCGGTCGATGCTCCACCGGCGGTGGCCGACGACGACGTGACGAACGGGTAGGTGCCGTGGTCGACGTCGAGCATGGTGGCCTGGCCACCCTCGAACACGACGACCTCGCCGCGGCGCAGGGCCTCGTCGAGCAGGTATCCGGTGTCAGCGACCATGGGGCGCAGACGCTCGGCGTACGACAGCAGGTCTTCGACGATCTCGTCTGCGGTGATCGCGCGACGGTTGAAGATCTTCACCAGCAGGTGGTTCTTCTGGTCGAGGGCGCCCTCGACCTTCTGACGCAGGATGTTCTCGTCGAAGAGGTCCTGCACGCGGATTCCGACGCGGTTGATCTTGTCGGCGTAGGCCGGGCCGATGCCGCGGCCGGTCGTGCCGATCATGCGCTTGCCGAGGAAGCGCTCGGTGACCTTGTCGAGCGTGCGGTGGTACTGGGTGATCAGGTGCGCGTTGGCGCTGACCTTGAGGCGCGAGACGTCGATGCCGCGGCCGCCGAGCGCCTCGAGCTCGCTGAAGAGCACCTCGAGGTCGATCACGACGCCGTTGCCGATCACCGGGGTGACTCCCGGCGACAGGATGCCGGAGGGCAGCAGGTGCAGCGCGTACTTCTCGTTGCCGACCACGACGGTGTGGCCCGCGTTGTTGCCGCCGTTGAACTTGACGACCCAGTCGGTGCGCTCGCCGAGCAGGTCGGTGGCCTTGCCCTTGCCCTCATCGCCCCACTGGACGCCGACGATAACGATTCCTGGCATGGGTATCCCCCTTGCTTTCGCCGGGTTTGCACCGGCTGATGAGCTGGCCCTCTTCGGGCGGCTCCATCCTATCGAAGGTCGTTCGCCGAGCCTCCGGGCTGTGGAGTGGTGGGACTCACGTCCTGCAGATGCACGGCACCGAGCAAGTCGACGGAGGACTGGCGGAAAAGCACCGGATGCTGTCGCTCGCGCGCATCGCCGATGTCGGTGCCCGGTGGCACGATCGAAGGATGCCGAAGACCGGTCGCGTGAGCCGCGACGACAGCCTGAACACCGCGAAGCCCCGAACGCAGGGCCCGCTGGTGCTCATCGCCGCCCTGGTGACGGTCGTGCTGTGGGCGTCGGCGTTCATCGGCATCCGCGGCGCCGGGCCGCACTTCGACCCCGGCGCGCTCGCGCTGCTGCGCATGGCGGTGGGCACCGCGGTGCTCGCGATCATCGCGGTGCGCCACGGCATCCGTCTTCCCGAGCGTCGACACTGGTGGCTCGTCGCGGTGTGGGGGGTCGGCTGGTTCTGCGTCTACAACCTGGCGCTGAACGCCGCCGAGCGAACGCTCGATGCGGGCACGGCGGCGATGGTGGTCAACCTGGCGCCACTCATGGTCGTGGTCTTCAGCGGACTCTTTCTCCGTGAGGGCTTCCCGAAGCCGCTCATCATCGGCGCACCGATCGCCTTCCTCGGCGTGGTGCTGATCGGCATGAACTCCTCGACGAGCGAGGGGCCCGACATCACCGGTTTGCTGCTCGCGCTGCTCGCCGCCGTGATGTACGCGGGGTGCACGCTGCTGCAGAAGCGCCTGCTCAGCGCGGGCACCGACGCGACCACGCTGACGTTCCTCGGCGCGGCCGCGGGCACCGCCGCACTGCTCCCCTGGGTGGGCAGCCTGATCGGCGCTCTGCAGACGGCTCCGCTCGGGGCGACGCTGTGGGTCGTGTATCTGGGCGTCTTCCCGACGGCGATCGCCTTCACGACGTGGGCGTACGTGCTACAGCGCAGCACCGCCGGCCAGACCTCGGCGACCACCTACGTCGTGCCCGCGATCGCGATCCTCATGTCGTGGGCGATCCTCGGCGAGGTTCCGACCCCGCTCATGTTCGTCGGCGGCGCGCTGTGCCTGCTCGGAGTGCTCGTGACCCGGATGAAGTGGGGCCGTCGCGCCGTCTGACGGCTTCGCCCCGCAGGCGCAGCGTCGACATACCGCCATATCGGTCTAGCGATCAGACGTATCCCGACCGATAAAGTGTGCGCGGAGGCGAATATGACGACCTGGTGGCCCTTCGCACGACTCGCAGCAGCAGCGCTCGCACTGGCAGCGATCATCGCGCAGCTGTCGCGCAGCATCGAGAATGCTCTCGCCGCCACCACCGAGTGGGGTCAGCACCTGCCGACCGTTGCCGCGAACTTCCTCAGCTTCTTCACGATCCTGTCGAACCTGCTCGCGGCGATCGTGCTGATCATCGCGGCCACCTGCGCGCTCCGCCATCGCAGAGACACCGAAGTGGAGCCCACCTGGCTCGCCGTCATCCTGGCCTGCGTGAGCACCTCCATGATCGTCACCGGCATCGTCTACAACACGCTGTTGAGAGGCGTCGAGCTGCCCCAGGGTGTGACCGTGCCGTGGTCGAACGAGGTGCTGCACGTCGTCATCCCGCTGTTCCTGCTCGCGGATCTTCTGTTCGCACCGCGTCAACGCGCGCTGCGCTGGAGCGCCGTCGCCATCGCAGCGATCTTCCCGATCGTCTGGGTCGTGTACACGATGATCCGCGCGAACCTCATCATCGCCCCCGCCACCGGCGATCCGTGGTGGTACCCCTATCCGTTCCTCGACCCGCACCGCGTGCCCGGCGGCTACCTCGGCGTCTCGGGCTACGTCGTCGGCATCGCCATCGCGATCATCGGCGTCGCCTGCTTCGTGGTGTGGGTCGGCCGCCGGCGCGGTGCCCGTGTGCCTGTCGCGGCCTGATCCGACCGGGGGAGCTGTCACTCCCTCGACACCTGCATGCTCAGATCACGGATGCATGCCGAACTGGCCCCTCTGAGCATGCATCTGTGATCTCGACCTGCATCCGTCTCCGGGCCGCAGCGGCGAGACCGGATGCGGTTACGCTGGTCGACGGGGGGTCGTCTACGCGTCCCCCGTGGGAACGAGGAGACATACCGATGAACGAGCCCTACGCGCCCGGCCCCTCTGCAGGTTCGACGCCGCCGCCTCCACCTGCGCCCTCCACCCAGGCCGCCCCGCCGGCCCCTCCCGCTCCTGCGACCCTCGCCGCGGCATCCTCAGCATCCGCTCCCGCGGCACCCGCGGCGTCGACGTCGGCCAGCAAGAAATCCGAAGCCCCCACCGAGGCTGAGCTCCAGCGCGCGACCGCGGTGCTCAAGACGGTGTCAGACGCCTACTCCGCGAAGATGGTCGGCCAGGAGCGGCTGCGCATGAGCCTGCTGATCTCACTGATCGCCGGTGGACACATCCTGCTCGAGAGCGTTCCGGGGCTCGCGAAGACGACCGCCGCGAGCACGCTCGCCGACACCGTCAGGGCGCAGTTCAAGCGCATCCAGTGCACGCCCGACCTGCTGCCCAGCGACATCACCGGCAACCAGATCTACGACGCCGCAACGGGCTCGTTCCGCACCGTGCTCGGCCCGGTGCACGCGAACTTCGTGCTGCTCGACGAGATCAACCGCTCGAGCGCCAAGACCCAGAGCGCCATGCTCGAGGCGATGCAGGAGCACCAGACCACGATCGGCGGCGAGGTGCACCATCTGCCCAAGCCGTTCCTCGTGATCGCCACGCAGAACCCGATCGAGCAGGAGGGCACCTACGAGCTGCCCGAGGCGCAGATGGACCGGTTCCTGCTGAAGGAGATCGTCGAGTACCCGAGCCCCGCCGAGGAGTTCGAGATCCTCGGGCGCATCGACTCGGGCGTGCTCGACCCCGACCGCCACGTGTCGAGCGCGATCAGCCTCGACGACGTGCACATGCTGCAGGACGTCGCGAGCCGCATCTACGTCGACCCGGCGATCCGCAACTACATCGTCTCGATCGCCTACGTCACTCGAAACCCGGCGCCCTACATCGGCGAGGAGCGCGCGCGATTCATCAAGTACGGCGCGAGCCCTCGTGCGAGCATCGCGTTCCTGCAGGCTTCCCGGGCGCTTGCGCTGCTGAACGGCCGTGGTCACGTGATCCCGGAAGACATCCGCTCGCTGCGCCACCTCGTGCTGCGTCACCGCGTGCTGCTGACCTTCGAGGCCGACGCCGAGGGCATCCGCAGCGAAGAGATCATCGACCAGATCTTCGCCGCAGTGCCCACACCCTGACCTCGCCATGGCCAGCCTGATCGCCCAGGTGAAGAGCAAGCTCTTCATCCACTCGTCGCGCAAGTCGCTGCACGCGCTCGATGGCGCGTACGCGTCGCTGCTGCACGGCCGCAGCCTCGACTTCGAGGACCTGCGCAAGTACGAGTACGGCGATCAGGTGCGCGACATCGACTGGCGCGCGACGGCTCGGCTGGGCACCCCGCTGGTCAAGCGGCACCGCGCGATGCGGATGCACACGATCCTGTTCGTGGTCGACACCGGACGCTCGATGGCCGCACTCGCGCACGACGAGAAATCGAAGAAGGACCTCGCGATCCTCGCCACCGGCGTGCTCGGCGTGCTCGCTCTGCGGCACGGCGACGACTTCTCGCTCGTCTACGGCGACTCCGACCGCATCCGCCGTCGCGCACCGGGACGCAGCGAGGGCGCGCTCGAGCATGCCCTGCGCACGATCGACCAGTCGATCGACTCGAGCACGGCCTCGAGCGACCGAGACGCGCTGTTGTCTTACGTGACCCGCACGATCTCGCGGCGCATGATCGTCGTCGTCATCAGCGACGAGGCGCCGGTCACGTCGGAGACCGAGCGGATGCTGCGCCGACTGCGCGTGCAGCACGACGTGCTGTGGCTGACCGTGAGCGACGCCGACCCGGTGCTCGACCACGCGACGGGCACCATCCGCAGCGATGTCGACAGCATGTGGGAGGTGCCCGACTTCGTGCAGGGCGACCCCGACATCATCCGCGAGCTCGCAGCGCAGACCGAGGCCGACGCCGCGCGTCTGGCAGAGCTGCTCAAGCGCATGGAGATCAGCCACAGCGTTCTCGCCGGTCAGGACGACGCCGTCTCGCAGCTGCTGCAGCTGCTGAATCGGAGGTCGAATGCCCGGCTCTGATGAGCTCTACCCTCCATTCCAGTACGGCTGGGGATGGCTCCTGCTCGCCTTCGGAATCCTGCTGCTGCTGATCGCGGCGGCGTGGCTGATCGTCGCCCTGACGCGTCCGCGGCGCGACCTCACGCTGACGCGCGACGCCCAGGGACCCACCCTGCTCACGACCGACGTGCTGTCGCAGCTGAGGGTCGAGTACTTCGATCGCATCCAGCGCATCGAAGACGACTACCGCGCGCGCACCCTCTCGGCCCGCAACGCCAACCTCGAGCTCAGCCGTGTGGTGCGCACGTTCGTGAACGAGTACAGCGGCCTCGAGGCCCCCGTGCTCGCGCTCGACGATCTCGTCGCGCGCGGTGTGCACCCCGCGCTCGTCGACGCGATGGGGCGCCACTACTACCCCAGTATCTTCCGACCGGGCCCTGCGATCGATCCGATCGCCGGCGCCGAGGCGGCCAGAACGGTGGTGCGCACATGGCACTAGCGAACGGCTGGCTCATCCTCGTCGCCGTCGGCGTCGGCGTCCTCGCGATCACGCTCGGCATCGTCATCGGTCTCCGCAGCACTGCGAAGACCGAGGCGCACGAGCGGGCGCGTGTCGCCCGCGCCGAGCGCCTGCGCGCGCTGCCGACCTTCCGTCAGGCGCTGAACCGACGAGTGCTGGCACTGTCGAGCATCCTGCTGATCGGCGTGGTCGCGACCCTGGCTGCCGGAGTCGTCTCGGCGCGCCCGATGACGTCGCAGACCATCCAGCCCGTCAACACGAGCCGCGACATCATGCTGTGCCTCGACGTCTCGGGCTCGATGAGCGAGGTCGACGTCGAGGTGCTCACGGTCTTCGAGGAGCTGCTCGAGGATTTCGAAGGCGAGCGCATCGGCCTCACGATCTTCAACAGCTCACCCGTGCAGATCTTCCCCCTGACAGACGACTACGACTTCATCCGCGACCACCTGCAGAGCATCCGCGAGAGCTTCGGGTTCAACGAGTCGGTCCCCGAGCACTGGGTCGGCACGCTCAACGGCAACGGCGCCTCGCTGATCGGCGACGGTCTGGCTGCGTGTGCGATGGCGTTCGACCACCCCGATGACGAGCGGTCGCGCTCGATCATCTTCGCCACCGACAACGAGGTCAACGGCGCCTCGATCGTGACTCTCGACGAGGCTGCGGCTTATGCCGATTCGAACGGCGTCAGGGTGTTCGCGCTCAACCCGGTGCAGGGCAAGGATGCCGACGTCAGCGCAGAGCTCACGAAGGCCGCCGAGGCCACGGGCGGTGCCGCCTACGGTCTGCGCGACACCACAACCGTGAGCGACATCGTCGCGCAGGTGCAGGAGCAGGAGGCGGCCGCACTGAAGGGCCAGGCGCAGGTCATCTGGACAGACGCCCCGAACCTCTGGATCGTGGTGCTGATGATCTCGATGCTCTCGTTCATCGTCGTGCTCTGGAGGGTGAGACTGTGATCTTCCAGCCCGTGCTCAACATCTTCCTCCTGGCGCTTCTCTGCGCGCCGGTGGCCGCTCTCGCCGTGATCGCGTTGACGAAGGCCAAGGGACGCGGCAAGGCCCTGTGGGCCATGCGGCTGGTCATGCTGCTGGCTTGCTTCTTCATGTTCCTGCGGCCGGGAATCCCCGGGGGTGCGACAGAGACCCTCGCAACCGACACAGACATCGTGCTCGTCGTCGACACGACCGCGAGCATCGTCGCCGAGGACTGGAACGGCGACGAGCCGCGACTGGACGGCGTCCGCGCCGACGTGCAGACGATCGTCGACGAATACCCGGGCGCCCGCTTCGCCCTGATCACCTTCGACGCCTCGGCCGACCTGCGCATGCCTCTCACCACCGACACGACCGCACTCGTCTCATCGCTCGAGGTGCTTCGCCCCGAGGTGACGAGCCAGTCGCGCGGCAGCTCGATCGGCATCGCCAACCAGCTGCTCACCGACACGCTGTCGAACGCGGCCGAGGCCTCGCCCGAACGCTCGCGCATGGTGTTCTACTTCGGTGACGGCGAGCAGACGGTGACGACGGCGCCCGAGCCGTTCGACGGCAGCGAGAAGTTCACGGACGCTGGCGCCGTACTCGGCTACGGCACTGCCGAAGGCGGGCCGATGAAGCTCACCACCGGTGGCGTCGAGGGCTCGTCGAGCGAGTACATCGAGTATCAGGGGGCGAATGCCCTGTCGGTGATCGACGAGGCGAACCTCGAGGCGATCGCCGCCGAACTCGGGGTCGAGTACCAGCACCGCACAGCGGACGCCGAACTGACCCTGCCCGACGCTCCCTCGACCACCTCCAGCTATGCCGAATCGGGTTCGGTGGGCACCGTGACCGAGCTCTACTGGATCGCCGCTCTCGTCGTCGTGGCGCTGCTCGGTGTGGAGCTCACGAGGGCGAGCATGCTCGTCGCCCGGCTGCGTCTGCTGCGAGCGCCATCGGCGTCGCCCCGTCGGAAGACACCGACCGGCGGAGGTGCCGCATGACCGACCTGTCGACCCGCGCGGGCGCGACGCCGCCCGCCGGCCCCGACGACCTGAAGGCGTCAGCCGCCGCCGCGCTGCTCGCCTCGAATCGTCGCCGGCGCAGCATCCGTCGCTGGATCGCGATCGGCACTCTGCCCCTCGCGCTGGCCGCGCTGCTGTTCGTCGGCAAGATCCTCAGCATGTACGCGTTCGCGCACCAGTCGATCACCGCCTATGTGGCCGACGACTACTCGGGTTCGGAGGCATCGGCCCGCGGCCAGGAGTTCCTCAACTGGTTCGAGCCCTACAAGGCGCCGTTCAACGTGGGCACCGCACTGGCCGGGGCAGAGAAGCTGCCGGAGGCGCGCGCGAAACTCGAGGAGTCGCTCGACCTCGCGACCGGTCTCGAGGTGTGCACCGTGCGCATCAACCTCGGGCTGGTGCTCGAGCGCATGGGTGACGCGGCTCGCGCCGACGGCGACGGCGCGGGTGCCGCCGAGTTCTACGGCGAAGCGCTCACCATCACGACCGAGACGCCCGAGGAATGCAACAGCGAAGAGGCGCAGGAGCAGTCGTCCGACCCCGACCGCGACATGCAGCAGAGCAAAGAAGACCTCGAAGACCGACTGAAGCAGAAGCAGCAGAACGAGCAGCAGCCGCCCCCGGAGGAGGAGCAGGAGCCGCAGCCCTCGGAGGAGAAGCTCGAGGAGCTCGAGGACAAGCTCGAGCAGGGCACGCAGGAACGCGATCAGCAGCAGGGCGATGACGGCGGAGGCTCGGGGACGGACAAGCCATGGTGATGGATCACGAGAAGCAGCGGGCCCGCTATGTCGCCGGCACCGAGGGGGCGCCGCCGGTGCCGCCACCCGGTGGCTATCGCAACGCACGCCGCCAGGCCGGTCCTGTCGTGCAGCATCCGGGCGCCCCGGCCATGTCGGGCACGGCGACCGCAGCCGAGGCCGCGTCGGAGGAGAAGAAGCCGGCGAACGCACTCGGCTGGGTCGCCCTGGTCGTCGGCATCCTGTTCGCTCTGATCCTGCTCATCACTCTGGCCATCGGAGCGACCGACGCGCTCTACGGTGTGACGATGCTGGCGCTGCAGCTCGTGGTCGTCGCAGTCATCGTCGGCGCGATGTTCACCGCCCGTGGACGCACCCTGGCCGCCGTCGCCCTTGCGATCACCCTGATCTTCAACGTCGCCACGGTGGGCGGCATCGGCGCACTGCAGACCTCGGCCTCCGGCAGCTACGACGGCATGAAGACCGACGAGCAGAAGCACGAAGAGGCCTACCCGGGCATCAAAGGCACTGATCCGCAGGATGCTCTGCGGCAACAGTCGCTCGAAGAGGTGCAGGCCGAGGCCGACAGTCTGTTCGCCGACATCCGCGCGCGCGTCACCGCCGAGTACGGGTACGAATGGGTGCAGGTCGGCGACGAGGATCTGCGCCCCGAGCGCAACGGCTACGGCGGAGAGTCGATGCTCATCGAATACACCTCCGTCGGCTGGGCGACCACCGAGCCGATCCAGGACTACAGCCTCAAGCTCGAGGTCATGGCCACGATCGACGAGGTCGTCGCCGAGCACGGTCTGCCGTCGCTGTACTCGTTCAACGGCGAGTACTCGGGAATCGACCCGTCGATGATCGCGAAGCTCTACGGCAGCGAGGACCCCCGCGAGCAGCACACGTGGGAGTACTACACCGAGAACTACCCCGATCCGATGCGCTTCTACGCGAACATCTTCGACCTCTCGAACGACCCCTCCGGCGACTTCCTGAAGACGCGAGAAGCGCAGAACACCCGCACCGGCGAACCGCTCGAGGGGCTGCAGATGGTCGTCATCGCGAGCGCGGTGCTCAGCGACGCCGACCGCGCCGAGTTCGAGGAGAAGCTGCAGGAGTACCCCGGGTTCTGAGTCCTGGCGGGTCTGCCATCCCGGGAGTAGCGTCATGGCATGCAGACGACCATCGACAACGCAGGACGCATCGTCATACCTGCGTCGATCCGCGAGCGACTCGGGATGCTGCCAGGACCGGTCGACATCATGATCGACGGCACCGGGATCCGCATCGAGGTCGCGACGCCCGACAACCTCGCGGAGAAGGACGGACGCCTGGTCATCCGCGGCGGAGGCACGACCCTCTCGACTGATGACATCAGAGAGCTTCGTCTTGCCGACCAGCGCTGACCTGCTTCTCGACACGAGCGCAGCGATCGCCCTGGTGCTTGAGGACAGCGAGGCGCACGAGCTCGTTCGCTCCGCATGCGCCGGACTCTTTCTCGGCTTGGCGGGGCACGCACTGCTCGAGACTTACTCCGTGCAGACCCGACTGCCGGGCGGAAGCCGCCTCAGCCCCGCTGCCGCGGCTCGAGTGATCGCTCAGGAGTTCCCTCGGTCCGTCGCATTGTCATCCGACGACGCGGTGGGCGCAGTCTCCGAGCTGGCCGAGGCCGGCATCGCGGGCGGCGCGGTCTACGACGGTCTGGTGGCTCTGGCCGCGCGCTCGGCCGGGATCACGCTGCTTACGTGCGACCGGCGCGCGATCGGAACCTACGCGAAGCTCAAGGTCGACGTCGAGATCGTCTGACGTCTCTATTCCGTTCCGGCGGCTCCGCTCGGGACGCGGCCATGCGTCCTTCAGGCAGAGAGCGTGAACAGCATGCGGGCGAGCACGTAACGAGCGTGCCCGCGGGACGACCTCGGGTCGTAGCCGAGGACGCCGATCAGCGCGGTGAGGCGATCCTGCACGCTGGAGTGGTGACGGCCCAGCCGCATGGCGGCGGCACGCACGCTCAGCTCATCGACCACGGCGTCGAGCAGCTCCCGACTGCGGGCGTCGAGGCGGGCGAGCGCCACAGCGTCCGGATGCACGTCGCGAGACTCCGCGGCAGTCGCGATCAGCAGCAGGGCACCGAGGTCTTCCGCGGTCACCGCCGGTTCGGAGGCGGTGCTCAGACGCGCGGCGATCAACGCTTCCGCCCACGAATCAGGGAGGTGCTCACCGGGCCCCGCGGTTCCGATGCCCAGACGCAGGCCGGTCGCTTCTGTCCACATCCGATCCACGGGCGTGCCCGCGACGACGATCGTCGCCCTCGTCAGGCCATGCCGAGTCGCGACCACGACGGAGGGATGCTGCGGCAGCGGTGCGGGGTCGGGCGGAGAGGCCACGACCGCCACCGCTCCGACCGGAAGCCGCAGTCTCGCCAGTGCCGATGCGCGCTCGCTTTCGCCCGCGAACTCGCTGATCGCCAGCTCCACGGCGCTTCCTGCATCGCCTGCGCGGCGGGCACGGAGAATCCCGAGCGCGAGAGTGAGACGTTCGAGGATCATCGCGTCGTTGGTGTGCGGATCCCCCTCGCGCTCGATCCAGGCGACGGCATCTGGACCGCTCTCGCGCAGCATCCATCGATCGGCGGGGTCGATCGGATCGACGCGCACCCCGTCGGCGCGCACCCGGATGATCTGTCGGGGGTCGCGCTGCCCCACGGTGGCACCGCTCAGCACCGCGGCTCCGCGCAGCATGCTCTCGACGCCGACGGCGCGGGCGATGAGCGTGTCGAAGTACGAGACGACCTTGAGCGTCTCACTCGCATCCGGGTCGAGGGCGGTGAGCCGCCCCAGCAGATCTTGCATGTCGGGCTCCATCGCGCGGGGCTTCCACCCTACGGGTTCGTCGACCGAGCCCGTGGGGTGCCGGAATCACCCGAGCAGGCGTTTCACCCAGTCGTCACGGGCAGCCAGCATCGCCTGCGCGACGGCCGTGTGCGGTGCGAACATGTCGAAGCCGTGGAACCCACCGGCCCACACATGCAGCTCAGCCTGCACACCCGCCGCCCACAGCCTGGTGGCGTAGTCGACATCCTCGTCGCGGAACACCTCGGCACTGCCGCAGTCGATGAAGGCGGGGGGCAGACCCGCCAAGTCGGTGGCGCGCGCCGGGGCCGCGTAGATCGAGACGTCGTCAGTGCCCTTGCGCTCGCCGAGCAGGGCGGTCCACCCCGTGATGTTCGACCCGCGGTCCCACACGCCGATCCCGTCGATCTGCCGGGTCGAGACGCTCTCATCGCGGTCATCCAGCATGGGGTAGATCAGCAGCTGACCGATGAGCGCCGGCCCGCGACGGTCCCGGGCGAGTAGGGTCGTGCCGGCCGCCAGGCCGCCACCGGCACTGCCTCCGCCGATCAGGATGCGGTTCGGATCGATGCCCAGCTCCGCGGCGTTCTCGGCCGTCCATACGAGACCCGAGTAGCAGTCCTCGACCGGATACGGATCGGGGAACTCCGGCGCCAGTCGATACTCCACGGTCACGATCACGCCGTTGAAGCGCTCCGCCCAGTCGAGAAAGCCCACGACGCCGAGCCAGCGGTTGCCGATGATCATGCCACCACCGTGCGTGTGGAAGAAGCCCGGCCCCGTACCGGTGCGACCGGCCTTCTCGACCACCGAGACGACGATCTCGTCGCCGTCATGTCCTGCGATGGTCACATCGCGGCGCGTGAAGCCCCGTTCGTCGAGCACGGCGAAGATCTCATCCTCGCCACTCACGGGGGACTGGCGCATCAGCGGGATCATCTCGGCGGTCAGCGTCGACGGCAGCGTATCTCCCACCAGTGCGAGTGCGGCCTCCAGTTCCGGGTCGAACGGAGGGCGAAGGGTCGTCTCGGTCATCAGAACTCCTTTGTTCTCGGCCGCCGTCTTGGCGGCGTCCCGCCAGCCTCCCGGAGGTCGCACCCGAGCGTAACCCGCCAGACAGGGCCGTTCTGCGGCCGCGAGACCGACAGATGGCGGGCGGCACGGCTCGGCCCGGCGGGCTGGTTCCGGCCTCAACCCGCGAGCGACAGCCCGGCGGCGAGCGCGAAGCCCAGCACCGTCGCGAGCCCCGTCACCTGCTTGGCCTTCTGCTGCGCGTCGGGAACCATCGAGTCGACGAGCATCACGAGCAGCGCACCGGCCGCGAAGCCGCTCGCGCCCGCACGGAACTCATCGCCGGTCGCGCTGGCCAGCCCGAAGCCGGCGACGGTCGCGAGGGCGCAGATCACCGAGATGCCGGCCCAGAGCAGCAGCACGCGCGACTTGGTCATGCCGCCCTTGAGCAGGTCGGCGGCCGAGCCGATCGACTCGGGCAGGTTCGAGACCACGATCGCCACGACGAGCGCGATACTCACCGGCTCGCCGGAGGCCAGGCCGATGCCCAGCACGAGCTGCTCGGGGATGCCGTCGAGCAGGGCGCCGAGGGCGAGCGGCGCCCCTGCACCCTGGTCTTTCGACTTCGCGGCTCGCGCATCGAGGATCCGGTCGGCGAGGAAGTACGCCAGGGCTCCGGCCGCGACGCCGATGACGAGCGGGATGGGACCGGCGAGATCCAGCCCCTCTTCCCACAGCTCGAAAGCGATGGAGGCCATCAGGGCTCCGGCACCGAAACCCAGCACGATGCCGAGCCAGCGCGGCGGCCAAGTGCGCAGCAGAGCGAGCACGGCGCCGATGATCAGGGGCGACGCCGCGACGACGCCCCACAGGATCGCTCCACCCATGTCCGCCTCCTTCAGGGCAACTCTGCCACCGCCGCGACGGAATGTGCAGAGGCCGCGCTCTCCCTGCACGCGACACCGTCTGCGGCTCGCTCCTGCGTTCAGTCGGCTCGCACGCGGTGGATGCCGAGGTCGGTGCGACCGGGCAGCAGATCCGCTCGAAGTGCTCGGGTGCCGTGATAGTCGCCGTCGCGCAGCCTGCGATAGGGATGGCTCGGCGTCTCGAGGGCCACCCCCGAGAGCCGTTCGACCAGGCGCGCGCTCTCGTGATCGATGCCCGCCGAATCCAACCCGTCGGCGTCGTGGACGACATGCAGGTCGAGCGGCTCAATGCCGGTGTACCAGAGGGTTCCGTGGGTGAGCGGGAACATCAGCGAGTCGAGATCACCGCTGATGCCCCGTTCTCCGATGGAACGGTCGTCCTCACCTGCCGTGACGATCACCAGGGCTCGGCGCCCGGCGAGAGGGCCCTCGCCGTAGCGCAGCGGAAGCCCGGTCTCGGCATCGGAGGGGCCGTACGCGAACCCGTTGGTGAGCACGCGGTCGAACCATCCCTTGAGGATCGCCGGCGGCCCGTACCACCACAGCGGGAACTGGAGCACGACGAGATCGGCGGCGGCGAGCTTGCGCTGCTCCTCGGTCACATCCGGCGGCAGCTGCCCCGCAGCGTACGCCTCGCCCATGAGATCGACGACGTTGCCCTCCCTGCCGCGGGGCTCGCCCAGATCCGGGGCCGCGAGAACGGGGTCGAACCGCTGAGCATAGAGATCGGTGATCTCGACGGCGTGGTCTCGCGAGAGCGCCTCGACACCGTCGCGGAACAGTCGGGCGTTGAACGAGTTCTCCTGCGGGTGGGCGTAGATCCAGTGGACGGTCGGGCGTGATGCTGACACGGATGGCCTTTCTTCAGCGGGGGTCGGTGACGGCATGCGCCGGTGTGCGCCGCCACAGCGGCAGGAGTGCCGCGGCGACGACCGCCACGGCCGCGACGAGGAGGGCGACGACGAAACCACGAGTCCCTGCGATCAGGGCGATCGTGCCGAGCACCGCGATGCCGAGACCGCCGCCGAGGGCGAAGCCGACCTCCTGGATCGCCCCCACCTGGCCGGCGTCGTCTTCGGTCGTCACGTCGAAGAGCGTGGTCGCGGCGAGTGTCGCCGTGACCCCGAATCCCACGCCGACCAGCACGAGCGGGATGGCGACGAGATCGACCCCGGTCGACAGCCAGACGGCCCCTGCACCCTGCACCACGAGAGCGAGCACCGTGAGCGTGGGCGAGCTCAGCCATCGCAGGAGCAACGGAGCGAGCACCCCGCCGAGCGCGATCGCCACAGCCTGGGGAAGGATCGCGATTCCGGCTTCGGCCGCGCTGAACCCCCTGGCATCCTGCAGGTGCAGACTCACCAGGAGAACGGAGGCCGTCGACACACCACCGCTCGCCACGATGCGCACGATGGCCGGGCTGAAACCGGGGACCCGGAAGAGCCGCATGTCGATGAGGGGTTCGGCGAGGGTGCGCTGGCGGCGGATGAAGAACACGAGCGTGCCCACCGCGACCACTCCGGCGATGCCCGCGGCGAGCGGAGCGGCGAGCACCTCGTGCAGGGCGAAGACGAGGGCGCCGAGCGCGACGATCGACGACACGATGCTCAGGATGTCCCACGACGGTCGCCGCGAGCTGCGCGAGTCGGGCACGAGCCAGATCGCGAGCACACCGGCGAGGACAGCGAGCGGCACACTCCCCAGCAGCAGCCAACGCCATCCCGGGCCTTCAGTGACGAGGCCGCCGAGCACGGGGCCGAGCGCGCTGCCCGCACCGAAGGTCGCGGTCCACAGCCCGTAGGCCAGCACGCGCTGCCGTGCGTGATAGTGCGCCCCGATCGTGGCGACGACGCCTGCCACGACGAATGCCTCAGCGACGCCGAGGAGCGCGCGCACGGCGATCAGCAGCATCCCGTCCTGCGCGAATCCGCCCACCAGGTTGAGCACGGCGAAGCCCGCGAGGCCTGCGAGCACGATCCGCTTGCGCCCGAACGCGTCGCCGATCCGGGCGGCGATGATCAGCGTCGCCGCCAACGAGAGCGCGTAGATGTCGACGAGCCACAGGGCGCCGCTGTCGCTGAGGGTGAGGTCGCCACGGATCGCGGGCAGCGCGGTCGACATGCTGCTGATCGCAAGCGCCCCGATCAGGATGCCGAGAAGCAGCGGGATCATGGCGAGCCAGGGATGCAGGGCCGTGCGTGGACGAGCGGATGCCGTGGGGGTCGAGAAGGTCACCACATCAGTCTTGTGGCTGAGTACACTTCAGACAAGTACGGTCATTCAAGGTACATAGTGACCGTTCGGATACTATGACCGGGAACGGAAGGCGGATCCCATGAGGGAGAAGACAGAGCGCATCGTCCGGGAGTGGGGCGACGCCTGCGACGCGGAGGTCTCGATCGCAGTGCTCGGCGGGGCCTGGAAGCCCAGCATCCTGAGCCTTCTCGGCGAGCACGAAGTGCTGCGCTTCGGCGAACTCAGCAGGCTGCTCGACGAGCCGACCGCTCGCGTGCTCACCCGTCAGCTGCGTGAGCTCGAAGACGACGGGTTGCTCATCCGCACGGTCTATCGGCAGGTGCCGCCCAAGGTCGAGTACCGGCTGAGCGACCTCGGTCGCGGGTCGATGCCTCTCGTCGACGCGCTGACCGACTGGGGTGGTCGATACGCAGCGCATCAGCGACGCGAACTCGAACGGCCCGCCGCCGAGCCCGAGACCCTCGACGCCGTCGCCGCAGGCTGACTCTCTTCCGTCCGAAACAGCCGACACGCCGCCGATAGACTGGGAAGCATGTCCAAGGTCCTCCAGTCTCTTCCCGTCGGCGAGCGCGTCGGCATCGCCTTCTCCGGAGGACTCGACACCTCCGTCGCCGTCGCGTGGATGCGCGACAAGGGTGCCGTCCCCTACACGTACACCGGAGATCTCGGGCAGTACGACGAAGACGACATCGAGTCGATCCCCGGCCGTGCACTCGAGTACGGCGCGGAGGCCTCGCGTCTGGTCGACTGCAAGACCGCCCTGGTCGAAGAGGGTCTCGTCGCGCTGTCGTGCGGCGCCTTCCACATCCGCTCGGGCGGACGCACGTACTTCAACACCACGCCCCTGGGCCGCGCCGTCACCGGCACGCTGCTCGTGCGCGCCATGAAGGAAGACGGCGTCGACATCTGGGGCGACGGCTCGACCTACAAGGGCAACGACATCGAGCGGTTCTACCGCTACGGCCTGCTGGCCAACCCGCGCCTGCGCGTGTACAAGCCCTGGCTCGACGCCGACTTCGTCACCGAGCTCGGCGGCCGCAAAGAGATGAGCGAGTGGCTCGTCGCCCACGACTTCCCCTACCGCGACTCGGTCGAGAAGGCATACTCGACCGACGCCAACATCTGGGGCGCGACGCACGAGGCCAAGACCCTCGAGCACCTGAACGTCTCGCTCGAGACGGTCGACCCGATCATGGGCGTCAAGTTCTGGGATCCTTCGGTCGCGATCGAGACCGAAGACGTCTCGGTCACGTTCGAGGCCGGCCGCCCGGTCGCCATCAACGGCGTCGAGTACACCGACCCGGTCGCCCTCGTCATGGAGGCCAACACGATCGGCGGACGCCACGGCCTCGGCATGAGCGACCAGATCGAGAACCGCATCATCGAGGCGAAGTCGCGCGGCATCTACGAGGCTCCGGCCATGGCGCTGCTCTTCATCGCCTACGAGCGCCTCGTCAACGGCATCCTGAACGAAGACACCCTCGCGACCTACCACGAGCAGGGTCGTCGCCTGGGTCGCCTGATGTACGAAGGACGCTGGCTCGAGCCGCAGTCGCTCATGCTGCGCGAGTCGATCCAGCGCTGGGTCGGCCTCACGATCTCGGGCACCGTCACGATCCGCCTGCGCCGCGGAGACGACTGGACGATCCTCGACACGACCTCGCCCAACCTGTCGTACGGCCCCGAGAAGCTGTCGATGGAGCGCGTCGGCGACGCCGCCTTCGGCCCGGTCGACCGCATCGGGCAGCTCACGATGCGCAACCTCGACATCGCCGACTCGCGCTCGCGCCTCGAGCAGTACGCGGGTCTCGGCCTCATCGGCGGCGCGACCGGTGAGCTCGTCGGCCGCGTGACGGCCGGAGAGTCGGGCGAGATCACGGGCTCCGTCGAGGAGGTCGACGAGAACTTCGCCGACGCGGTCGACACCGCATCCGAGGGCGCGGCCTTCGACTCCGGCACCGACTGACTCTCGGTTCTTCTGAAGGGGGCGGATGCTGCGGCATCCGTCCCCTTCTTTCTGCCCGCGCGGTGCACTGCGACCCTGTGAGTCCCCCGAATTATCTTGCACACCATTGTGCACTATACGTACAATGGGGGCATGACCACCCGTGCTCCCCGCCGTGACTCCGTCGAGAACCGTGCCGGAATCCTCGATGCGGCCCGCGTGACCCTCGCAACCGACCCGCGCGCCTCGATCGACGTCATCGCCCGCAGCGCCGGCCTGTCGCGCCGCACGCTCTACGGCCACTTCGACGACCGCGAGGCGCTGATCCGCGAGCTGATCTCGGTCGGAGCGCAGCGCTTCAACGCGATCGCCGAGTCTGTGACCGACGCCGACTCGCGCATAGCGCTCGCCCGCCTCGCGGCTCGCCTGTGGCAGGAGGCCGCCCACGTTCAGGTCGCCGCGGCACTCGCGCTCGACGAAGCTCACGTGCAGCACACTGCAGACGCCCTCGCGCCGCTGCGCCGCACCGTCGCCGCCCTCACGCGTCGCGGGCAGGAAGACGGCAGCTTTCGCACCGACCTCTCGGCGCCGACCCTCGCCCGCCTCATCGAAGAGGTCGCGCGCACGGTCGTCTCGCGCACCGATGCCAGCAGCACCGGTGCGGCCGGCCTTGCCGTGCGCACGTTGCTCAGCATCGCCGGGCTGTCGTGGCGCGAGGCCGACGAGCTGCTGACAGCGCACCCCGACATCGTCGAATCGCAGGAGGTCAGCGCATGAGAGTCACTCTGCACGAGGTGAGCAAGGGGCGCGGCGGGCAGTCGCTGCCGACGACGAGCCTCGAGTTCCACAGCGGAGCGGTGCGCTTCGCCCTCGCCGAGACCGAGCAGCGCCCCACGGTGCTGGGTCTGATCGCCAGCGGACGGATGCGGCCCGACACCGGACGCGTGACGATCGACGGCGACTCGAACAACAAGGCCCTGCGGCGCACGATCGCGCTCGTCGACGCCCCCGACGTCAGCGACCCGCACGCCGACATCACCCTCGCCGGCGTGGTGGGCGAAGAGCTCATGTTCGCCGGGGTCGGCGCGACCCCGCTGCACGCGCGCCGCTGGCTGAACCAGCTCGGGTTCGGAGAGCTCGCCGGCGTGCCGATCGGCAACGTCGATCCGGCCGCGCGGGTGCGCATCCTCTGCGAACTGGCGATCCTCCGCGGGGGCACCGAAGGCATCGTGCTCGTCGCGCCCGACCGTCACGGCGGCAGCCCCGACGGCTGGTGGCGTATCGCGTCGGAGTTCGCCGACCGCGGCTACGCCATGCTCGTCGTCATCGGCGGGTCGGCTGCAGTCGCCCTCGAACGGATGCACGAGCTCGAGGCGATCAATGCATCCGGTCCGATCCAGCCCCTCGTGCTCGACCGGCCGATCGACCCCGACGCGGACCCCCAGTCGTCGAGCGACGACGGCGAAGCCGACCCAGACGATACGCCCGACACAGACCCGGTGACGGAAGACCCAGACGACCTCGCCGCGGCACCGCGTGTCGACGACGAACACGCCGCAGAGGCGCCCGATCCTCTCGGTTCTCCCCCAGACCCCGAGCCCCGCTCGTCGAGCGAGGACGGCGAAGCCACACCAGACACATCAGACACACCAGACACCGAGAAGAACGGAGGCGAGCGATGAAGGTTCCCGCCATGATCGCCGCCGAACTGCGGCGGCTCACCGCGAGCAAGATGGGCATCATCGCCCTGATCGCGCTCGTGTGCGTGCCGATCCTCTACGGCGGCCTGTATCTCTGGGCCAACCAGGACCCGTACTCGAAGTTCCCCGATGTGCCTGTCGCCCTGGTCGTCGATGACGCCGGCGCCCCTGCCCCCACCACAGGAACGGATGCCGCGACCGGCGAGACCGTCAACTACGGCGAGGACGTCGCCGAGAACCTCATCGACGGCAACGCCTTCGACTGGCAGCGCATGTCGGTCGACGAGGCCGCAGATGCGTTGCGCGACGGAACCGTCGACTTCACGGTCACGATCCCCGCTGACTTCTCTTCGGCGTTGACCTCGGCCGCGGGCGACGACCCCCACCAGGCGCGCATCGAACTCGAGACGAACGACGCGAACAACTACCTCGCGTCGTCCATGGGCACTCAGGCGGTCGAGAAGATCCGCAGCTCGGTGGCCGAGATGGTCGGCAGCGAGGCAGCTGAACGACTGCTCACCGGACTCAGCGAGGTGCGAGACAACCTGGTCACCGCCACCGACGGGGCGACCCAGCTCACCGATGGCGCCAACACCGCGGCGACCGGCAGCGCCACACTCGCCGATGGCACCTCCCAGCTGGCCGACGGCACGTCTCAGCTTGCGGGGGGCGCCTCTGAGCTCGCCGGCGGCGCGTCTCAGCTCGCCGGTGGCGCGGCGACTCTGGCGTCGGGGGCTCAGCAGGTCAGTGACGGCAACCGGCAGCTGGCCGACGTCGCAGACCGCGCCGGGTCGGCTGTGCAGCAGGCGACGGATGCTCTGCCCCAGGCACGCCAGGACATCGCGACGGTCCTCACGGATCAGGGCCTGACGCAGGAGGACATCGATCGGGTCCTCGCGACACTTGATCCGCTCGGGACACGACTCGAGGAAGGCAACGCGACCGTGCAGAACGCGGTCGACAAGGTCGACCAGCTCGCCGCCGGTGCCGAGTCAGTGGCATCCGGCGCCTCGCAGCTCGCCAGCGGCTCGCAGACGCTCGCCAGCGGCGCACAGACCCTCGCCAGCGGCGCGCAGACCGTCGCCACGGGCGCGGCGTCGGCGAACGACGGTGCAGCCCAGCTGCGCGACGGACTCAGCACCCTCGCGTCGGGCACGGCCGAGCTGCGCGACGGGCTCTCTGACGGGGTCGACGCGATCCCCGTCTCGACCCCCGACCTGCGCACGCTGCAGGCCGACACGATCGCGGATCCCGTGAAGGTCTCGAGCGACAAGGTGGCGTCGGCCGAGGACTACGGCGCGGGCCTCGCACCGTTCTTCGCCGCGCTGTCGGCCTGGATCGGCATCTATGCGCTGTTCCTCATCGTCAAGCCCGTCTCTCGCCGCGCCGTGACCGCCTTGCACTCCCCGATCAGGGTGACTCTGGCCGGCTGGCTGACTCCGGCGATGCTGGGTGCGGTGCAGATGGTCGGGCTCATGGGCATCCTCGCGATCACCCTGGGCTTCACGTTCAACAACCCCATCGGCACGCTCGGCGTGATGATCTTCGCGTCAGCGACGTTCGCAGCGATCATCCTCACGCTGAACGTCTGGCTCGGCTCGGTCGGGCAGTTCCTGGGTCTCGTGCTCATGGTGCTGCAGCTCGTGACCGCCGGCGGCACCTTCCCCTGGCAGACGCTCCCGGCCCCGCTGGCCGCACTGCACCACGTGCTGCCACTCGGATACGTCGTCGACGCCATGCGACAGCTCATGTACGGGGGCAACCTCGGCAGGGCCGGATGGGATCTGGTGGTGCTCGGGATCTGGCTGGTCGGCGCTCTGCTGCTCGCCGCGATCGGGGTGACGCGCATGACGCACCGGCGCACGCTGCGCGATCTGCAGCCGAGTCTGATCGGCTGACCCCGCGGGCGGGGGCGAGAACTCCCCCGCCCGCCGCGCCGTTGTGGGTAGTATTCCCAGAGTGCGTCGGTGAGACGCACTCTGGGACTCTCTGGGACTGAGTTCCGCCATGCCACCCGAAAGAGTTCTCGAAGATGACAACCCATTCGACCGAGATCGTCGACCCGTCGCGCTCTTCCCTGGGCGCCCGCATCGGTCGCATCGTCTTCCTCGTCGTCGCCGCCATCGTCGTGGTCGCTGTCGCCGCTGCCTTCTTCGTGACCTGGACCATACAGCGGTCCTTCCCGCAGACCGGGGGCACCCTGCCGCTCGAGGGTCTGCGGTCCGAGGTCACGGTGCAGCGCGACGACCGCGGCATCCCGACCATCACGGCCGACTCGACGCACGATCTCTTCTACGCCGAGGGGTTCGTGCACGCGCAGGACCGCTTCTTCGAGATGGATTTCCGTCGCCATGTGACGGCCGGTCGGGTGGCTGAGATGTTCGGCGAATCGCAGGCCGGAACGGATGCTTTTCTGCGCACCCTCGGGTGGCGCAAGGTCGCCGAGGCCGAGGTCGAGGCCATGGACGACGTGACGCGCGGCTACTACGAGGCCTACGCCGACGGCGTCAACGCCTATCTCTCGTCACGCTCGGGTGCCGAGCTCTCGCTCGAATATGCCGTTATCGGCATGCAGAACCCCGAGTACGTGCCCGAGCCCTGGGAGCCCGCCGATTCGGTCGCCTGGCTGAAGGCGATGGCCTGGGACCTCCGCGGCAACATCGAGGACGAGGCCGAACGTGCGCTGCTGACCGCCCAGCTCGCGGACAGCTCCGACGCGGCCGGGATCACCGCGACGCTCGATGAGCTGTACCCCGCGTACCCCTTCGACGAGCACCCGGTGATCGTGCCCGAGATCTCGACCGTGCCGACTCTCGAGACCGGCGCCGAGCCTGCCGCGTTCACGACCGACGCGAACGACGACGAGATGCAGCAGGCCGCGACGACCATCGAGTGGCACGAGGCCTCCGATGTGATCGAGGCCGCTAGCCTGCTCGTCGGCGACGTCGGCGAGGGCATCGGGTCGAACTCCTGGGTGGTGTCAGGCGACCTCACCGAGAGCGGCATGCCGCTGCTCGCCAACGACCCGCACCTGGGCGCATCACTGCCCTCGGTCTGGTACCAGGTGCAGCTGCGCTGCAGCGAGGTCACCGATGAATGCCCGTTCGACATGAGCGGCTTCTCGTTCTCGGGACTCCCCGGCATCGTGATCGGCCACAACCAGCAGATCGCCTGGGGCTTCACCAATCTGACCACCGATGTCACCGACCTCTACATCGAGCGGATCGAGGGCGACCAGTACTGGCGCGACGGGGCGCTGGTGCCTATCGAGGAGACCACCGAGACGATCAAGGTCGCCGGGGGCGACGACATCGACCTCACGATCAGGTCGACCGTGCACGGGCCGATCATCTCGGGCCTCGTAGACGACTTCACTGCGATCGCCAAGCAGCCGGAGCCCGGGCTCACGGCCGGGGGCGCGGCGGGCCCCGCGCCCACGGGTGAGGCCTCCGAGTACGCGGTCAGTCTGCGCTGGACGGCGCTCGACCCCGGCACGGCCGCAACAGCGATCTTCGCTCTGTCGGCCGCGCAGGACTTCGAGGAGTTCCGCTCGGCGGCCGCCCTGTTCGACGTGCCGGCACAGAACCTCATCTATGCAGACGTCGAGGGCAATATCGGCTACCAGACTCCCGGACGCCTGCCCGTGCGAGGAGCCGGCGACGGATGGATGCCGCAGCCCGGGTGGGACAGCAGCTACGACTGGACCGGGTTCATCCCCTTCGACGAGCTGCCGGTGTCGTACAACCCCGAGTCCGGCTACATCGTGACCGCGAACAACGCGATCGTCACCGACGACTACCCCTACTTCCTTTCGCGGGACTGGGATTACGGCTACCGTGCCGATCGCATCGTGCACCTGATCGAACGATACGTGGCCGCCGCACCGCTCACCGCGCAGGACATGCGCGAGATCCAGATGGACAGCGAGATGTGGATCGGCAAGCGCCTGGCATCCGCGATGGAGGATGTCGAGGTCAAGGGCGCAGGCACTGCGGATGCTGTGGCCCTGCTGCGCACGTGGGACGCGCAGAACGACGTGGCATCCCCTGCCGCCGCGTACGCTAACGTGCTCTGGTCGAACCTCGTGCAGAACCTGTTCGCCGAACGCGACCAGCCTCTGCCGATCGACGGCCACGGCCGCCTCTTCACCGTCGTCTCGGACCTGCTCGACGACCCCTCAGACCCGCTCTGGGCGAATCCGGGCATCGACGTCGCGAGCATGGACGAGATGCTGGCGCTGTCTGCCGAAGAGGCATACGACGAGCTCGCCGCCCTGCAGGGCGAAGCCGTCACCGGGTGGAGGTGGGGCGACCTGCACGCGATCACCCTCACGAGCGACACTCTCGGCTCGTCGGGCATCGCCCCGATCGAGATGCTCTTCAACCGCGGCCCGTATGCGGTCGGCGGTGGCGCCTCGGTGGTCAACGCGACCGGGTGGGAGCTCGGAGCTTCGTACGCCACGACCACCGTGCCGTCGATGCGGATGGTGGTCGACCTGGCGGACTTCGACGACTCGACCTGGATCCACCTCACCGGAGCATCGGGTCATGCATTCGACGAGCACTATGTCGATCAGACCGCGGACTGGGCGGCGGGCGTGCAGAAGCCGTGGGCGTTCTCCGAGAAAGCTGTCGATGCGGCGACGCGACACACCCTGGTGCTGACGCCGGGCGGGTAGTTCCTGAGGCGGGTGCGCAGCTCTCAGGCGGATGCGGGCGCGGCGGATGAGTCGGATGCGGCTGCGCGGCGCGCGATCACCCAGATGCCCATCGCGGCGGCGAGGAAGATCGCCGCCAGAATCACCCAGCCTGCGAAGCCGAAGGTGATCGCCGTGGCATTCACGACGATCGGCGACGCGAGGGCTCCGAGTGAGAAGCCCATGCCGAACACCCCCTGATAGGCGCCTGCTCGCACCGGATCGGCCAGCTCGAAGCTGAGTCCCCAGGCTCCGGCCTGCGACAGGATCTCGGCGAACGTGTGCGCGATCATGCCCACGATGAGGATGACGATCGCCGCCCACGTCGGAAGGCCCGCGGCGAGCGCGTAGATCAGGCAGGCGGCGACCATGAGCCATCCCGCGATCATCGTCACCCTTCCCGCGATCCGGAGGTCGTGCGTGCCGCGCGATGCACGCACCTGGAAGAGCACGACCAGCGCCGTGTTGACGATCAGGAGCACCGCGAACGTGGCATCCGGGGCATTCGTGTACTCGCTGATCCACAGCGGCACTCCGAGTTCTGCCACCCCGAACTGCATGCCGAAGATCGCCGAGAGTGCGCTCAGCAGCAGATACCGGGGGTCGCGCCAGGGCGAGCGTCTGTTCCAGTCCTTGCGCTCAGCGGATGCCGCGGCCGTCGCCTGCGTGTCGATGGATCCCGTCTCGGTGAGCTGAGCGGCGACATGACCGCGAGCGGGGGCGTCGACCGCCGACGTGAGTCGGAGGAGCGAGAGCGAGCCGAGTGCGCAGGCGGCACCTGCCCCGGCGATCACGACCCGGTAGGCCTCGGGGGTGCCGAGCGCCAGGGCGATCGCGCCGAAGCCCGAGCCCGCCGCGATCGCGAGGTTCGTGACCGTGCGCAGCACGGCGCGGGCGTGCACCCGCTTGTCTGGCGCGAAGCCTCGCGCGATGATCGCGGATCGGGCCGAGTATCCGAGCGAGTCGAAGAAGCCGGAGAGGCTGGCGAGCAGAAGCGCCGACACGAAATCTCCGACGAACGCATAGGCGGCGAGCAGCACGCCGCCGGCCATCTCGAAGCCGAAAGCGAGACGTCGTGCGCTCCACCGATCAGCGAGCCAGCCACCGAGCAGCGACCCCACGACGCCGCATCCGCTCGACACCGCGAGCACCACCGCTGCCTGCGCGGGCGAGAGACCGATGATCTGCGTGAAGAACAGCACTGTGACCGCGAGGAAGACGCCGCGGCCGATGCGCGACACGGCGGTCGCCGCGACGAGCGCTCGCAGCACCGGATCGCTCAACCCGTCTGCGATGCGTGCGATGAAGCCCTTCGACGAGCCTGCCGTCTCGGCCCCTGTCTCGATCTGATCGGGATCGGAGCTCGGCGAAGACACCCTTCATCCTCGCATGGCGCGCGCCCGCGTCTCGCCGCACACCGGCATACGACGCACACCTGTTCGGGTTAGCCGCCGCGCCTGCACTCGGTTAGCGTGGGTGCGTGGTCTCCAGCTATCTCGCCCCGAAGGGCACCCCCGTCACCCTGCTCGAGTTCGAGCACGCAGGGGCGACGCTCATCGCGGAGTCCTTCGGCGAAGGCCCCCGCACTTTCCTGCTGCTGCACGGCATCGGCATGGGTCGCAGCGTCTACCTCGACGTGGTGCAGCGCCTGCGCGGCCGGGTCATCGCGCTCGATCTGCCGGGTTTCGGCGAAGCTCCCGAGCCCACCCGCACCTTCACTATGGAGCGCCACGCCGACCTCGTCGCCGCCTACCTGCGGCACGTCGGCGAAGGCCCCGTCGTCGTGATCGGCCATTCGATGGGCAGCCAGATCGCCGCGGAGCTCGCCGCGCGGCATCCCTCGCTCGTCGAAGGCGTCGTGCTCGCCGGCCCCACCGTCAACAAGGCCGCGCGCAACGTCGCGGCACAGGCGAGCTACCTCCTCACCGACCTGATCGGCGAGCGGCCGCTCGTGATCTGGCGTGGCGCCCGGGAGTACCTCCGGGGCGGTCCGCATCTCATCCGCAAGATCCGCGCGACCATCGTGCACCAGCCCGAGAAGGCGTTCGCGCGCATCGAGCAGCCCGTGTTGGTGCTGCGCGGGGAAGACGACCCGCTCGCGCCGATGAACTGGTGCCAGGAGATCATCGACGAGATCCCCGGTGCCGATCTGCAGGTCATCCCCGACCATGGGCACGGCACGCTGATCAGCGACTCCGAGCCGGCGGCCCGCCTGATCCAGGAGTTCGCCGACAACCTCTGACGCACGGGGCACTCCACCGGCGCGGCGCGCCTGCCTCAGCGCAGCGGCGGGGGTGTGGTCGGAAGAAGCATCGCGTCGCGGCGCGATCTCGTCAGCAGCAGGACGAACGCCCCCAGAGCGCCGAAGAGCACGGCGAAGATGATGCCGAACGCGATCAGGAACCCGGTGACGAAGTTCTGCTGCATGATGCTTCCGGCCACCGCGACCGCCACACCGATCACCGCGAGGCCGGCCACGCACCAGCCGACGATCATCGACGTGAGATACCCGCGGGGCCCGGCGTGCCCTGGTCGTGGGCCGAACTTCGTGCCCACGTACCAGGTCCACCGAGAACCGGTCCACCAGCGGCTGGCCTGCCCCGTCACCGGGTACCACCCGGCACCCGGCCCGTCGACCTCGCCGGGCAACGGCTGCACGGACGCGTCGACGATCGGCGCCGACTGCGGGCCGGGGAGTCTGCGCACAGCGCGTGTGTGTGCGGCGCCGAGGATCCAGATCACGGCCACCGACATCAGGATCACGGGAAGCGCGAAGTTGCCCGGGCTCTGCGAGATCACCGCCGCAGTCAGCTGCAGCATGGCGAGCACGAGGAACACGATGCCGAGGACCAGTCCCATCAGCGGCGGCTCGACCGCCAGAGGATCGGGCCGCGGCTTGCCCTTGCGCACGCGGTACGGCGTCCACATCACACCGTCCCACCAGCGCACGTCCGTGGTTCCCGGCACCTGATACCAGCCCATCGACAGGGTGGTCGGCGGCGCCGCCCGCTCATGTTCGGTCCACTGCACGCCATCCCACCACCGCTGCCGGCCAGGCGTGCCCGCGTCGTACCATCCCTGTGGTGCTGACATCGATCTGCTTCCTTCTCAGCCGGCGCCGGGCGGAGTCTGCTTCGAGTCGGCGAGCTCGTCGACGACCAGACTGCGCTCATCGGTCGTGCCGTTGCGATAGGCCTGCCGGCCGACGATGTGGGCCGACAGCGGCGCTGTGGCGAACTGCATGAGCACGATCGGGGCGACGAGCGCGAGCCCGATGAGGATCCCGCCGACGGTGCGCTGCGACAGGGCGATCGCGAGGCAGATGAGGATCAGGCCGAGCACCTGGGGCTTCGTCGCGGCGTGCAGTCGCGACGGCACGTCGCGGAAACGCAGCAGCCCGACGGCGGCAGACAGGCACAGAACCGCGCCGAGCAGGATCAGCACGAGGATGGCGACGTCGATGACGGCGTCGGGAATGGCGAGACCGAACACGTTCATGGGGTCGTGTTGTCCCTTCTGGCCACGAAACGGGCGACCGAGATCGAACCGAAGACGCCCACCGCGGCGATGATCAGCAACACCGGGATGTTGCGGGTGTGGCCGTTGATCGCCATCTCGGCGCCGAGCACGCACATGACCTCGGTGAGCAGCACATCGGAGGCGACGGCTCGGTCGAGGATCGAGGGTCCGCGAACGATGCGGATGATGGTCAGGATGGCGGCCACCCCGAAGACGACCATGATCGCCAGCATCAGCACGTTCATCGGGCACCTCCCCCGGTCAGACCGCCGGCACCGCCGGCGCGTGCCGCACGTTCGTCGGCCCTGAGGGCACGGTACTGGTCGGGGGCGCCCAGCGCACGCACGACCCGTCGCTCCCACCGCAGCACGTTCGCCCGCTGCGCCTCGACGTCAGCAAGGCTCCGCACTCCGATGACGTGCAGATACAGGATCTGGCGATCGCGGTCCGCCTCGACGATCAGCGATCCGGGGATCAGCGACGAGACCACCGAGACGTGAGTCATGATGAGGTCGTCGGCATACTTCAACGGCACCGCGATGATCGCCGCGCCGGGCTGACGGCGGAAGTCGAACACCTGCGCCGCCACCGAGACCGCTCCACGCAGGATCGCGAACAGGAACTGCACCACGAACAGGGCCGCGAACCAGACGTTGATGCGCCCGGAGAGCTCGACGGTCGGCAGCCGGAAGACGCGCGTGACGAACACCGCGACGACGAGACCCGAGATGAAGGCCAGCACTGTGAACTGGCTCCACAGCAGCATCCAGAGCACGACGAGCCACGCCAGGAACGGCAGCTGCACGCGGATGTCCCGCCAGAAGTGACGGCCGGTCTCGGTGGGGCTCATCCTTCGACCTCGTCTTCCAGCTGCACGAGGGTGACCGGGTCGAGCAGAGCCGCACCGATGCGATCGCACAGTGCGTAGAGCGGACCGGCGAACACGGTGAGCACGAGGGTGACCCCCACCATGCCGGCGGTGGCGATGGTCATGATGCGAGGGATGCGGCGACGCTCCTGCTGCTCGTCGGCGGCCGGCGCGTTGCCGAGGTACGAGATGCGGCCCTCGGTCTCGGTCGAGTCGTCCTCCTCGCGCCAGAACGCGAGGTTCCACGCGCGCATCAGCGCATAGAGGGTGAGCAGCGAGGTGACGATCCCGCCGAAGATCAGCACGATCATCAGGGGGGTGCCCACGGATGCCGCGGCCTCGAACAGCGCGAACTTTCCGATGAACCCGGAGAACGGCGGGAGTCCACCCAGGTTGATCGCGGGGATGAAGTAGAGCACGGCGATCACCGGCGCGACTTTGAGCAGGCCCTTCACCCGGAGGATCGAGGTGCTTCCTGCCCTGCGCTCGATGAGACCGACGGCGAGGAACAGGGTCGTCTGCACGATGATGTGGTGGACGATGTAGTACACCGTCGCGCCGATCGCCGCCGGGGTCGCAATCGCGAGACCGAAGATCATGTAGCCGACGTGGCTCACGAGCGTGAACGACAGGATCCGTTTGAGCTCGGCCTGCGCCACGGCGCCGAGCACTCCGACGATCATGGTCGCCAGCGCGATGATCAGCAGCACGGTGTCGATGCTGTTCTCGGCGAAGAGCTGCGTCTCGGTGCGGATCAGCGCGTAGACGCCGACCTTCGTCAGCAGGCCGGCGAACACGGCGGTGACGGGCGCAGGGGCGGTCGGATACGAGTCGGGCAGCCAGAACGACACCGGGAAGATGGCGGCCTTGATGCCGAATGCGATCACGAGCATGAGGTGCAGCACGAGCTGCGTCTCCTGCGGGAGCTCGGTCATGCGCTCGGCGATCTGCGCCATGTTCACGGTGCCGAGCGCGCCGTAGATCATCGCGATCGAGGCGAGGAACAGGATCGACGAGACAAGCGAGACGACGATGTAGACGGCACCGGTGCGGATGCGCGACTCGGTGCTGCCCAGCGTTATCAGCACATACGACGCCACGAGCAGGATCTCGAATCCGACGTACAGGTTGAACAGGTCGCCCGCGATGAAGGCGTTGAAGATTCCCGCGGCGAGGATCAGGTACGACGGGTTGAAGATCGAGATCGGCGTCTCGTCGGTGCCGTCGGCCGCGCCCTGACCGATCGAGAAGAGCAGAACCGCGAGCAGCACGATGCTCGAGATGAGCACGAGGAGAGCGGCGAGCCTGTCGACGTAGAGCACGATGCCGAACGGCACGGGCCATCCGCCGACCGAGACGGCGATCGGGGCTCCGGCATCGACGACGACGAGCAGCACCGCCGCGATCACCGAGACGATCGCGAGGGTCGTGACGGTGACGAAGGCCTGCAGCCGCGGCTTGCGGCCGAAGATCAGGGTGAGGGCCGCGCCGAGCAGCGGCAGGGTGACGAGCAGTGGGACGAGGGCGCTCATGGGCGGTCCTCCCCGTCTTGCGTGTGCTCGGGCGCGTTGTCATCGGATGCCGTGTCGGCCGCCGTGTCTCGTGCGGCGCTCTCATCAGAATCGGGTGGGGCGGACTCGCCTTCGAGGACGGCTGAACCGGCGACCGCATCCGCATCCGCATCTGCAGCTGCATCCGCATCCGCATCCGCAGCGCGCGGCGCGGTGGGCCGGTCGGTCGGGGCGTCGTCGTGGATCGAGGGGTGGTCGCGCATGTGCAGCACCGTGATCGGCGAGGTCTGCACTCCGACGAAGTCGGTGGTCGCCTCGTCGTCGGCGGTGTCGGCCTCGTCGTCCATGAGGTCTTCGTCGGCGTCGGTGCGCTCGCGAAGAGCGATGTCGGCCTCGTCGTCCTCGACGGTGTCGGCCTGGCCCAGCTGCCATGAGCGGTAGATGAGCGCGAGCAGGAAGGCCGAGACGGCGAAGGTGATGACGATGGCCGTCAGGGTGAGCGCCTGCGGCAGCGGATCGCTGACCTCGCCCTCAGCGCCGTAGAAGGGGGCGCTACCCGGCACGCCCATCACGATGAGCAGCAAGAGGTTCGTGGCGTTTCCGAGCAGCAGGAAGCCGATCAGCACGCGGGTGAGGCTGCGCTCGAGCATCGCGTAGACGCCGCAGGCGAACAGCACGGCCATGATGACGATCAGGGTGAGGGAGACATCCATCAGAGGGTCACCCCCCGCTCGCGGAACTCCTGCGCCTGGCGGTCGACCTCGGCACCGAGGCTGCGCAGCACGTCGAGCACGAGGCCGATCACGACGAGGTAGACGCCGACGTCGAAGATGGTCGAGGTGACGAACTCCATGTGGCCGATGCCGGGGATCTCCCACTCCCAGAACGTGCTGGTGAGCGGTGCCATCCCGAAGAACAGCGGCACGACGGCCGTGCCGACCGCGAGGATCAGACCGGCGCCGAGCAGTCGGCCGGCGTCGGTGGGCGCGGCCGCGCCGAGCTCCCAGCGTCCACCGGCGACATAGCGCATGACGAGCGCCATGCCCGCGACGAGTCCGCCCGCGAAGCCGCCGCCCGGAAGGTTGTGGCCCGAGAAGAGCAGGAAGATCGACACGACGATGATCGTGTGGAAGAGGATGCGGACGATCACCTCGAGCAGGATCGACCTGTTCTCTGGCTTCATCTTCGGGCCGCCGACGAGCCAGGCGCGGGGGCTGCTCTCGTTCTCGTCGGTCTGGAAGCGCACGCCCTCGGTCGTCTCGACGAGGGGGCGGCTGAGCGTCCTTCGGCGTCGCGCCTTGGGCAGGGTCTTGGTCGCCGACAGCATGTCGGCCCGGTGCGTGACGAACACCAGCGATGCGACGCCGGTGGCGGCCAGCACGAGCACCGAGAGCTCGCCCATCGTGTCCCAGCCGCGGAGGTCGACGAGCGCCACGTTCACGACGTTCTTGCCGTGGCCGATCTCGTATGCGAGCTTCGGGAAGGCCGCGGAGATGGGGTCGGCGACGCGCGACTGCGTCGCCACGATCGCGACCAGCGCCATCGTGAGCCCGACTCCGACACCCAGCAGCGCTCGGGGGATGCGGCCGACGGAGGCGTTGTGCTCGCCCATCCGCGCAGGCAGACGTCGCAGCACGAGTGCGAAGGTCACCATCGTCACGGTCTCGACGAGGATCTGAGTGAGCGCCAGGTCGGGGGCGCCGCTGGTCGCGAACAGCACGACCATGCCGAGGCCCGTGATCGAGACGAGCACGACCCCGGTGTACCTCTTCTGCGCCCGCACGGCCATGACGCCGGCGGCGGCCATCATGGGCGCGACGACGAGCTGCGTGGGAGTGTGCCAGGCCGAGAGCTGGAAGCGGTCGATGTCGCTGGCCACGAGGGCCGTGATCTCGGCGGCGACGAAGACCACGAAGATCGTGCCGACGTAGACCGGAAGCGAGCCTCGCTGCGTGAGCGTCGTGCTCAGCACCGAGAGCCGGTCGACGCCGCGCATGACCAGGTAGTAGACGTCTGCCGCGGTGAAGCGGATCAGCCGCGCCTTGCGATCCCACCCTGTGCGCAGCGTCAGAAGGAAGACCGCAGCGCCGAGCAGGATCGACAGGATCGAGATGCCGAGAGCAGGCTCGAGACCGTGCCAGAGCGCGAGGTGCCCTGGTCCCTCGGCGGGGACGCCCTCTGCATCGAGGCCGGGCGTGGCGGTGAGTGCGTATCCCTGAAGCGCGACGTCGAGAGCCGGTGCGCCGATGCCGGCCGCGAGCGTGAGGCCGGCGAGGATGATCGGTGCCGAGAGGAATCCGACGGGCGGGTCGGGCCACGCGGTGTCCGGCAGTCGATCGCCTGCCGCGTCACGCTTGGTCCAGAAGGCACCCCAGAGGAAGCGGATGCCATATGCCGCAGTGAGAATGGATCCGATGCTGACGCCGATGATGGCGACGAGTCCCCACGGCGATCCGTGCAGCGCGTCATCGAGGAGGGCTGTGAGGGTGGACTCCTTCGCGACGAATCCGAGGGTCGGCGCAATGCCTGCCATCGACGCGATGGAGATGAATGCCGCGGTCGCCATGACCGGGGCCTGCCGCCCCACGCCGCTCAGCTCGGTGATGTCACGCGTCGACAGCTGCCGGTCGATCACTCCGACGATCAGGAACAGTGCCGACTTGAACAGCGCGTGCGCGATCACGAGTGCGAGACCGGCCAGGGCGCTCGCCTGCGTGCCGTAGCCGATCACGATCGAGAAGAACCCGAGCTGACTGACGGTGCCGAAGGCGAGGATGCGCTTGAGGTCGGTCTCCCTCAGGGCCTGGATGCCGCCGAGCAGCATCGTCACGATTCCCAGCGAGATGATGATCGGCCGCCAGGGTCCGGTGAACGCGAAGATCGGGGCGAAGCGCGCGATCAGGTAGATGCCCGCCTTCACCATCGCCGCAGCATGCAGGTAGGCGCTCACGGGAGTGGGTGCGGCCATCGCACCGGGGAGCCAGAAGTGGAACGGGAAGATCGCGGACTTGCTGATGGCTCCGACGAGCAGCATCACCACGGCGGCATCGACGATCGCCCCTGTGGGCGCGATCTCGAGGATCTCGCGGATGCTCGAGGTGCCGGCATCGACGACCAGCAGCACGACTCCGACGAACATCACGAGTCCGCCGAGAGTGGTGACCAGGAGCGCTTGCAGGGCAGCTCGCCGGCTGGCCGCGCGGCGTCGGTAGTGGCCGATGAGGAGGTACGAGAGGATGCTCGTGACCTCCCAGAACATGACGAGCATGACCAGGTCGTCGGTGAGGACGAGGCCGTACATCGCGCCGGCGAACCCGAGCAGCACTCCGGCGAACTGGCCGATTCCCGCGGAGTCATCGTGGAAGTACCAGCGGCAGTACAGCAGCACGAGCGCGCCGACACCGGTGACGATGAGGGTCAGCACCCAGCCGAGCACATCCATGTTCATGGACAGGTTCAGCCCGAGCTGCGGAATCCATGCGACCGAGACGAAGGGCGTCGGTCCGTCGAGCACCTGGGGGGTGAGGACGAGGGCGTGGATGAATGCCGCGGCGGGAATGACAGCCGCGATGGCGAATGCCTGAGACCCCAGCCAGCGCACCAGAACGGGCATCAGGATCGACCCGAGGAGGAACACGGCGAGGAGCGTCAGCATATACGCGGCTCCTCAAAGCTCGTCGGCCGGGGGGTGCGGCGCAGGCGGGCGGGCGGGTGTCGGTACCGAGTTTACCTTGATATTTCGCTCTTCAGGGTCGATCATGTCGGCATCGAATCGCCCAAATGGCCGGTTTTGCCCGGGATTTCGGGCACTTTGCGCGATTCGGATCGGCGAATCAGATCATTCGGATGCGTTCTCCGCCTGCCGAGCGATCGCGGGGCCGAGGCGCTCGTATGAGTTCGCGATGTGGGTGCGCATCGCCTCGGCCGCGGCCGCGGGATCGCGTCGGCGAAGCGCCGCGAGGATGCTCTCGTGCTCGCTGAGGGTGTCGTCCTCGAAGTCGTGGCGGAAGTTCAGGCGGTACAGGTGCATGTGCGACCGGAGCCGCAGGATGGCCTCGGCGAGCAGCGGACTGTGCGCGTTCTCGGCGATCAGATGGTGAAAGCGCAGATCCTCGTCGATGAACTGCCGGTAGTTGCGGAAGCGCTCGTCCTCATCGGGAGCCGACGCTGCCCGCATCTGCACCACCGACTCGGCGAGCTCGGACTCCGCGTCATCGTCGAGGTTCGCGGATGCCCGACGCGCCGCCTCTGGCTCGAGCAGCTCGCGCATGTCGTACAGGTCGCGGAGCCCTGCGGCATCGAGCAGCGGAGCCGCGACGTACCCCTTGAGTGCGCGCTTCGCGACGAGCCCCTCGGCCTCGAGGCGCGTGAGCGCCTCGCGCACGGGAGTGGGCGACACATCGAGATCGCGAGCGACCGCGTCGATGTTCACGCGCGCACCGGGCTCGATCACGCGGTCCATGAGAAGGCCGAGCACCGCGTCGTACACATCGTCGACGAGGGCACGTCGCGCCGGGAGCGGCCGCGGTCCGCGTGCTTCGTCGTCGCCGAACATGAGTCTCATCGTACGGGGTGCCTTTCTCGGCTGATCAGCCCGTGTTCTCGAAGCTCGTCCCACACCTCGGCGACGACCGGGCGCGCGACGAGTCGGCTGTTCCTCGCGACCTGCTCGGCGCTCGCGCCGCCCATCACCACCGCCGCCACAGCGGGGTGGGTCAGCGGGTACTGCGCGGCGAGCTCGGGAAGCGAGCTGCCGTGCCGCCGGGCGATGCTCGCGATCGCCCGGGCTCGCTCGACGACCGAGCGCTCGGCGGGCCCGTAGTCGAAGAGCGCGTCCTGCCCGGGCGCATCCGTCGCGAGTATCCCCGAGTTGAAGACCGCCGCGGCGAGCACCGTCACGTCGCGCTCGTCGGCGAGCGGAAGCAGGTCGTCGACGGCCGACTGGTCGAGGAGGGTCCAGCGACCGGCGACCATCATCACGTCGGCGTCGGTCTCGCGCACGAACCGCGCGAGCATCGCACTCTGATTCATCCCCGCCCCGAACGAGGTGATGACGCCCTGATCGCGCAGCTCGCTGAGCGCGGGGAACGCACCGTCGAGGGCTTCGCGCTCGTGCTGGTCGGGGTCATGCACGAGCACGATGTCGATGCGCTCGAGCCTCAGCCGCGAGAGCGACTGCTCGATCGAACGCAGCACCCCGTCTCGCGAGTAGTCCTGCACACGGCGATGGTCGGCGGGGACGTCGAACAGGTTGTCGAGGTCTGTTCGGCCGGCGGCATCCTGCGGCACCAGCAGGCGCCCCACCTTGGTCGAGACGATGTACTCGTCGCGCGGCAGCTGCCGCAGGCTCTCGCCGAGCCGTCGCTCCGCGAGACCGAGCCCGTAGTGCGGTGCCACGTCGAAGTACCGGATGCCGCCCGCCCACGCCGCGGGAACGATCTCCGGCCACTCGTCGTCGCCCAGCGCCTGATAGAGGTTGCCGAGCGCCGCGGCGCCGTATCCGACCGGCGGCGCTGCGAGCCCGCCCCGGCCGATCGCCACGCGATCAGGCACCACATGCCCCGCCCCGGCTGGCGCAGGAGCACTCATGCGACGATCAGCCCCGACAGCGCGTCGTGGTCCCACGCGATCCCGATGCCTGCCTCGTTCGGCGCCCACGCCCGCCCGTTCTCGATGCGCAGCTCGCCGGTGGTCACGGCACGCAGCTGCGGGATGTGCTCGAGGTACAGCGCGTTGGGGATGGCGCACACGAGCGACACGTGCAGCTCCATGAGGAAGTGCGGTGCGACGGGCGCGTTGAACGACTCGGCGAGGTGCGCGATCTTGAGCCACGGAGTGATGCCGCCGACCCGCGCCACATCGGCCTGGACGATCGACGCGCCCCCGCGCTGCAGGTGCTCGCGGAAGTGCCCGAGGGAGTACATGCTCTCGCCGACCGCGATGGGCACCGACGTCGAGCGGGCGAGCTGCCGATGACCCTCGACGTTCTCGGCCGGCAGGGGCTCCTCGAACCAGAAGACGTCGACCTCTTCGAACAGACGAGCCCGCCTGATCGCCTCCGCCACCGAGAACGACTGGTTCGCATCGACCATGATGTCCATGCCGGGTCCAACCGCCTCCCGCACTGCGCGCAGCCGCTCCAGGTCCTGGTGGCCCCTCGGCATCCCGACTTTGATCTTGACCCCGCGCATGCCTCGTTCCTGCGCGTCGACGGCGTGCGCGACGAGCTCGTCGGTGCCGAAGTGCATCCATCCCCCCTCGGTGTCGTACACCGGGACGGACGGCGAGGCGCCGCCCGCGGCGACCCACAGCGGCAGCCCGGCTCGCCGCGTCTTCGCATCCCACACCGCGGTGTCGACCGCGGCGAGCGCGAGCGCGGTGATCGGGCCCACGGTGGTCGCGCGGGTGATGCCGAACAGCGCCAGCCAGACGGCCTCCGGTCGCTCGGCTTCAAGGCCGATCAACGCCGGCAGCAGGGTCTCTCGCAGCAGGCTGAGCACGGCTCCGCCGCCGGTGCCGATCGTGTAGCTGTAGCCGATGCCCTCGGTGCCGTCGGCGGTGCGCAGTCTGACGAGGATCGTCTCCTGCTTCACGAACGTCTGCAGAGCATCCGTCCGCTCCGTCTCGACCGGAAGGTCGCACAGCTGCGCCGCTGCGTGAACGATGCGGCTCCCTGCCGTCGCATCCGCCGTGACCTCGAGGAGGCTGCGTCCTGTGTCGTGTGTCGTGTGCATCAGCGTCCTCCGAGTCCGCCCAGGGTGACCCCCTTGATGAGCTGCCGTTGCAGCAGCAGCACCAGGATCAGCGAGGGGATGACGGCCAGCGTCGACGCCGCCATGAGCAGAGCCCACTGCGTGCCGAACTGACCGGTGAACATGCCGAGCCCGAGGGGCACGGTGGCCATGTCCTGCGTGTTGATGATGATCAGCGGCCACAGATACGAGTTCCAGTAGCCGATGAACGAGAAGACCGCGAGCACGCTCAGCGGCGCGACCAGCTGCGGCAGCAGCACCGACCAGAGGGTGCGCAGGCGGGAGGCGCCGTCGATCAGCGCTGCCTCCTCGTACTCCATCGGGATGGTGAGGAAGAACTGCCGCATCAGGAAGGTGCCGAACGCCGTGAAGGCGAACGGGATGATGAGCGCGGCGAAGCTGTCGTTCCATCCCCAGCTGTTGATCATGATGAACAGGGGCACGACCAGCACCTCCTGAGGCAGCACGAGCGTGAGCACGAACAGCAGGAAGAGCTTGTCGCGGTACTTGAAGCGCAGCCGCGAGAACGCGTAGGCCGAGAGCACGGCGACGATCACCGAGAGCAGGGCGCCGAGGATCGCGACGATCAGGCCGTTGAGGATGAACCGGCCGAACGGCACGACCGTCCAGGCCTCGACGAAGTTCGCCCAGCGGATCTCCGAGCCGAAGATCTGCGGGGTCGCGGTGAACACCTCGTTCTCGGGCTTGAGAGCCGTGAGGAACATCCAGATGAAGGGGAACGCGAAGATCAGCGCCACCACGGCGATGGCTGCGGTGTTCAGCCACTCCTTGAGGGAAGCGCGACGCTGGCTCGCGCGGCGGGGCAGGCTCACGACGTCACTCATAGTTCACCCACCTGCGCTGGCCCACGAACTGCAGGGCGGTGATGAGCATCACGACCAGGAAGAGGATCCACGCGAGGGCGGATGCATAGCCGAGCCGATCGAAGACGAACCCGTTGCGATACAGGTAGAGCACGAACGTGTTGGTGCTCTCGCCCGGGCCGCCCTGCGTGAGGAACAGCGGCTGCACGAACACCTGGAATGCGCCGATCATCGTCATGGTCGAGCAGAAGAACAGAGACGGCGACAGCAGCGGCAGGATGATGAACCGCAGGCGCTGCCAGGCAGAGGTCCCGTCGATGCGGGAGGCTTCGAGCAGTTCCTTCGGGATCGCGCTGAGGCCGGCCGACAGGACGATGACGTTGTAGCCGAACGACTGCCACACGGACATCGCGATCACCGAGGGCAGCGCCCAGGCCGAGTCGGACAGCCAGTTGGGTCCGTCGATGCCGACGGTCGCGAGCATCGAGTTGACGAGACCGTCCTGCGAGAGCAGCAGGCGCCAGACGAGCGCGTTGGCCACCATCGGGGTGATCACGGGAAGGAAGAAGATGACCCGCCAGGCGCCCGCGGCCTTCATGCGCGTGTTCAGCCACAACGAGATGGTGAGGGCGACGAACAGGTTCAGCGCCGTGTAGACGACCGCGAAGATGAGCGTGTTGCCGAGCACGGTGTAGAACGTCGGGTCCCGGAACAGCTTCACGTAGTTCTCGAACCCGATGAAGTCGGGGCTGCCGAACAGCTTCCAGTCGAACAGGCTGATGAAGGCGGATCCGAACAGCGGAGTGAGGATGAAGAGGACGAACCCGATCAACCCCGGCGCGAGGAAGGCCACAGCCACCCAGCCGTCGCCGCGTCGGTGTCGCAGACGTGGAGCCCGCGGGGGGGGGGGGGGGGGGGGGGGGG